>CAMAGG010000200.1 GCA_945833805.1 uncultured Clostridia bacterium
GGGCTTTCTTTCTTCTCAGCGGTCGCAGCGTCGATCGCCGCCTGAACGTAAGTGTCATACTCAGCGTCATCAGTGGAAACTACCGGCTTTGTGGACGCTGCTTCAGCGGGAGCCTCATCAGCGGGATCTGCGGGAAGTTCTCCCTCCACAGCAGATTCTTCGGCTTCAGCTTCTGAGGTTTCGCTCTCAGCTTCGGACGAAGTATCGGAAGCCTCTGCTTCTTCAGAATCGGACTTCTCGCCCTCTTCGGAATGCTCCTCCGCGTACTTTTCCTCTGCGTCAAGCCATGCGTCAAGCTGTGCCTGTCTTAAGTCATAGTCATACTGAACATCTACCCAGTTCTCTCCGGAATTAATGCGGTCAGCGTAGCTCTGTGCAAGATCCTTTACAGCCTGAATATCCTGCTCCTCTGTAAGGCTGATTCCCTGGTAATCCGTGAAATCAAGCTTCAGCAGCTTTACAGAAGCATAATTCTCAGTGATGTAGCTGTCGATCTCATCATCGGTAACAGGTGTGAGTCCGTCTGTATCGTAATTGTGCAGGAATACATAATTCTTCTTGAAGCTGTTCTCATACAAGCTGCGCAGAGAGCTTTTTCCTATTCCCATGTTCTCATAATGCTCGCCGAACGTGCTCTCCTCAATGCCATAATACACTGCATAATATCCGAGGTCTTCATCAAGAGAGCTGATATAGCTGTTTACAGCTTCATTATCCTCCTCAGAGAGCGACAGACCGTACTCGTCAAACAATGATTCGATCGCTGCATAGCGTTTGAGTTCTTCAAGTCCAAAATCCTTTAACCACTGTGAAGCAGTCTTTCCCTCAATGGTTTCTGTGAAAACAGTGATCTCTTCCTCTGAATCAAGAGAGTCGCCTTTGTCTTCCTGGATTTTGCTTGCTGCTTCATCATATCCCATAACAGCGACATTATACAGATAAATTCCTGTGGGGATCTGAATTCCATTGATCGTTCCGATATATCCGGAATCTGAGCAGCCGCACATGGAAGCAACGCATACTATTGCAACGGAAGCTGCGGCGATTTTTCTGATTTTATTTGACATTAGATATCCTCCTTAGGCTCTCAGTGTTATGTTCTTTTCGGCAAGAGCTTTCAGTACCTTTGAAACAACTGCGTCCGCTTCCTCGTCGGTCATGCTGCCGTCCTTGCGGAGTACCAGCTTGTAGGAAAGGCTCTTCTTGCCCTCAGGAACCTGCTCGCCCTTGTACATATCAAATACTGCAACGCTCTCAAGGTGCTTTGCGCTAGCCCTGATAACCGCGATAATATCATCGGAGGTAACCTCGTCGTCGCACACAAGGCTCAGATCTCTTGTAACTGCCGGGTACTTGGGCAGCGGCTTGTACTTGCGTTCCTCGCCCTTTGCCTCGAACAGCTTGGGAATATTTACCTCAGCGCAGTACACGCGGCAGGAAATATCATAAGCCTCGGTAACAGCCGGGTGAAGCTCTCCTATCGTGCCGACTTTTTCATCGCCGACATAAATATCAGCGCATCTGCCGGGGTGATAGGTTTTATTGTCCTTTACCGGAACGAACCGCGCGTCAATTACCAGCGCGTCCATAAGCTCCTCTATAACGCCCTTTACGGTGAAGAAATCCTCCTCACTGCCGTAAGCGCAAAGTCCGAGAACATCGCTTTCAGCCGGAAGTTTTTCTCCGGTAGGCTGGAATATTCTGCCCACCTCAAAGAAACGCGCCTCAAGATTTCTGGAACGCAGATTTGTTGAAGCCACCGTCATAAGTGAGGGCAGCATACTTGTCCGCATTACGCTTGTGTCCTCGCCGAGGGGATTTGTAAGCACTACCGAATTCTTCAGGCTGTCGTCAAAACGCAGCTTCTCATAGGAGCGCGGCGAAATGAAGCTGAAGGACATGGTTTCATAGAATCCCTGGGACAGCATTACATCGACCATTTTCTTCTCAAAGCGCTGGCGCGGAGTTACCTCGCCAACGGAAGAAAGCTGCGGCAAAGTTGAGGGGATACGGTTGTAGCCATAAATTCTGGCAACCTCCTCCGCAAGATCGCACTGACGCTCGATGTCAATTCTGGTGTTCGGTACAATTACAGTGCAGTTATCGTAGCCAAAGCCGAGCTTCTTGAAGATAGCTACCTGCTCCTCTGCGGGAATGTTTATTCCCAGATGAGCATTGATCCAATCGGGATCATGCTTCAGGGTGTGGGGAACTTTCTTTGCATTGTCGATGTCGATATATTCTCTTACGACTTCGCCGCATCCAAGTTCCTCGACAAGCTCCAGCGCACGGAGCAGCGCTGCCTTTGCGTTGATCGGGTCTATTCCCTTCTCAAAACGCGAAGAAGCGTCGGTACGCTTGTTGATCTTCTTTGCGGTCATGCGGACGGAAACTCCGTCAAAGCATGCGGACTCGAACACAACGGTATTTGTGTCCTCCATAATTCCGCTGAACTCGCCGCCCATAACTCCGGCAACTGCGATCGGCTTCTTCTCGTCAGCGATGATCAGCATTTCGGGGCTGAGAGTTACCTCTGAACCGTCGAGAATTGTTATCTTCTCTCCCTGCTGAGCGTTTCTGACATTGATCTTGCCGCCCTCGACATAGCGAAGGTCAAACGCGTGCATCGGATTGCCGTATTCCAGCATTACGAAGTTCGTGATATCAACAAAATTATTAATGGAACGCACGCCGCTTGCTTTCAGCCTTTCAGCCATCCAGCGGGGCGAGGGGCCTATCTTTACATTCTTTACAACTGCCGCCATATAACGCGAGCAGAGCTTTGTGTTGTGTACTTCAACACCAATGAAGTCCTTTGCGCTGCCGTCAACGCCCTTGAACTCCGGATCTTTCACATTCAGAGGCAGGTCAAAGGTCGCGGAAGCCTCTCTTGCAAGACCAAGTACGGAAAGGCAGTCGGGACGATTGTTGGTTATCTCAAATTCAACGGTGGTATCGTTGAAACCAAGCGCGTCATGAATGTCCATTCCGACAGTCATCTTGTCGAATTCCGGATCATCGTTAAGGATAAGTATTCCATCGGCGTTTGTGTAGGGAACGTCCGCCTGCTCCAGCCCAAGCTCCTCATAAGAACACATCATACCCTCGCTGGGAACTCCGCGGAGCTTGCCCTTTTTGATCTTCATGTAGGACATATCCTTGTGGTTATAGCAGGTCGCGTTGTTCAGAGCCACGGGAACGAACGCTCCAACAAAAACGTTCTGAGCAGAGGTCACGATCTGAATAGGAGCGTCGCCGCCCACATCAATCTGGCATACCCAGAGAGTGTCAGCGTCCGGGTGCTTCTCCATTGCAACGCACTTTCCCACAACCACATTCGTTATATCAGCGCCCTGAGCGGCATAGGTTTCTACCTTGCTTCCGCTCATGGTCATTCCATCGCAGAATTCTTTTATCGGCATATCGGCTTTAACATAGTCGTTAAGCCATTTCATTGATAAATCCACTTTTGTATTCTCCTTAATGTATAATTAACTGCTTTCAGATCAGAACTGCTCCAAAAACTTCATGTTATTCTCATAAAGAAGCCGCATATCTTCGATCTCATAGCGGAGCATCGTGATACGCTCAATGCCTATGCCGAATGCAAAGCCGCTGTATTCCTCAGGATCAATGCCGCAGTTCTCAAGAACCTTCGGGTGAACCACGCCCGCGCCAAGGATCTCTATCCAGCCCTCGCCCTTGCATAGCGGGCAGCCCTTTCCTCCGCAGCGGAAACACTGGAAGTCGATCTCACAGCTAGGCTCGGTATAGGGGAAGTGATGAGGTCTGAATTTCAGCTTCATTCCCTCGCCGTAGAGCTTCTTTGCGAATATCTCAAGCGTTCCCTTGAGGTCGGCAAAGGTGATGTTCTTGTCGATCACAAGACCCTCGCACTGGTGGAATATCGGAGAATGTGTTCCGTCCACCTCGTCCCGGCGGTAAACACGTCCGGGGCTGATGATCGCGATAGGCGGCTTCTTCTCCAGCATTGTTCTTATCTGTACAGAGGAGGTCTGAGTTCTCAGAAGGACATCGTCAGTGATGTAGAATGTATCCTGAGGATCTCTTGCGGGGTGTCCCTCAAGAGTATTCAGCATATCAAAGCAGAACCTTGTTTCCTCTATCTCAGGGCCGTCAACTACTGTATAGCCCATGCCGAGGAATATGGACTTAAGCTCGTCCAGAACTATGTTCATCGGGTGACGCTTTGCGATAAGTCTGCGCTTGCCGGGCATAGTAACGTCCACGGTTTCTGTCTTTAAGCGCAGGTCGGTCATTGCGGACTTCAGCGCGCCGGTCTTTTCCTTTACCGCGTTTTCGATTTCGGATCGGATATCATTCGCAAGCTGTCCGATAACGGGACGCTCCTCTGCGGAAAGTCCGCCCATCTGCTTCAAAATACCGGTAAGCTCGCCCTTTTTGCCGAGAAATTTTACTCGGAGGGTTTCAAGCACATCAAGGCTTTCACATTTGTCAAGCTCCTCGTGCGCAAGGGC
>CAMAGG010000201.1 GCA_945833805.1 uncultured Clostridia bacterium
ATCTCGTTCTTGCTGTCCTCGGTAACGCCCTGAAAGGTCTTGAACATCAGGTTGAACTGACGGATATCGGTGAAGTTGGTGCTGCCGCAGTTGGGGCATTTGATTCCTTTTTCCTTGATATAGGTCATCATCTGCTCATTTGTCCAGCCGTTTGCATCTGTTTCGCCGAAGTCCTCGATCAGCTTGTCCGCGCGGTGACGAGTCTTGCAGTCCTTGCAGTCCATAAGCGGATCGGAGAAGCCGCCGACATGACCGGAGGCTACCCATGTCTGGGGGTTCATCAGGATCGCGGAATCAAGTCCTACATTGTACTTGTTCTCCTGAATGAACTTCTTGCGCCACGCAGCCTTGATGTTGGTCTTGAGCTCCACGCCGAGGGGGCCGTAGTCCCATGTGTTTGCAAGACCGCCGTAGATCTCGCTTCCGGGGTAAACAAACCCTCTGCCCTTGCAGAGAGCGACTATTTTGTCGAGGGTCTTTTCTGTGTTGTTCATTTTGTTTGTTCCTTTCATGCCCTGCATGGCTTGCAGGGACAGTATTGTTTATCTTATATAGTATAGCGCAAAATATGGATTTAGTCAAGGGGTATATCAAAAGGGAATGCTTAATGCGCGGGTGTGAATCAGGCGTTGATTTGTAATTCGGCTGGAATACTTTTTAAATGACGAGGGCTGCCGCTTGCTGCGACAGCCCGATTTATTGAAGATCAATCTTCTCCAAGCTTCAATGCCTTATTGATGTTTATGCGCTTGATAATGCCGCCAAGGACTGCAAAGCCGCCCACAAGCATTATTGCGATTATCACATACATCTTGATGTAATCGCCGGGGTCGCCGCGGACTATAAACGGCGGTATCTGGTCGGCTGCGTCATACATGGTGCGGAACATCGGTACAAACAGGTCGCTCGCTATTCCACCGATCACAAAGCCGCTGGCTATTGACACAAGGCTGACCAGAAGCTGTTCCCAGCCGAGGGTCGCGATTATCTCGCGGAAGGTCACGCCCATTGCCCGGAGTACGCCGAATTGCAGCGTTCTGGAGCGTATCGAGATGATCCAGTAGATAAGAAATCCTATTACCGTCATCAGCATTATCACCACAAAGCCGAGGGTCAGCGCGCCGTTCATGCCTTGCAGAGCCGGGTCGGTCTTTTCTTCGATCAGCAGTTGACTGCTGTCGATTATGCGCTGGAGCTTGAGGTTTTTCGCCGCGATATCCGCGTACAGCTCCTCGCTGGTCGCGCCGTCCGTAAGCTTCAGCCATATCTGGTAGGGCTGTAATTCCGTTACCTTGCGCAGATAATTGTAATTGCAGACGAGGAAGTCCTTTATCGGAGTTTCTTCATCGGGGAGCTCGGTTTCAACTCGTTCCGAGGGATCTATTCCCGGCCAGTAATCCACAAATGCAAGCACTGTTAGATCTACGCTGTCGTTTCCGGATATTTTGACGGTGATCGTGTCGCCGAGCTGGACGCCCTTTTCCTCCCAGCTTCGGGAAGCTAACACGCCCGCCTTGTAATCCACGAGGGCGGAGCAGTAATTCCACCAGTGAACCGGAAGCAGATCGTCCCGGAACCATGCGGTCTGGGAGAACTTTCCCGGTTCTATCGCCATGAGGGTAGAGTCGTTTTCCGATCTGATACCGCTCCATGCGGTCTGGACATCGGTGCGGAGCACTCTGGTTGCGGTTTCTACTCCGGCGAGGGTTTCATAATCCTCCATGTCGATCTCAACATAGCTGGTTTCGTCCTCGACGCTTTCCAGCCGCCAGTATGCGTCTATCACAACGTCCGCTCCGGTGGAATAATATATGCGGTCGGACTTGCTGTTATTTATGGCGCGGGCGGTATTCGCCGAGAAAATACCCAGCGCGAAGGTCACGGACAGGAACAGCATGAGGAAACGTTCCTTGCCGCCCTGCGAGCGTGCAACCGAGGTTATCGCAACGTACTGCGGCACTGACCAGAAGCGTTTTCCGACAAAATAGATAAGCCGGAGCAGATAGGGATATACTCTTATAAAGAGAAGTCCCGCGCCCATGATGAACATTGTCGAGAATACGAAATACAGCGGATTTATCGTTCCGTCGGAAACATAGCTTCCGTCGGCGAAAAGCTTATTAATGCTGCGGGCGGTGAGGAAATACCACACGAGCGAGCCTGCAATGAGTATCACATCAATGCACAGCTTTTCCCACAGGGACATTTTCACTACCTTTGCCTTGCTCTGCTTGTATTTAACAATGGAGAGCTTGGAGGCGGGGATTATCGGGACCATTGTTGTCACGAAGAAGATCAAAATTGCGATAAGCGCGTAAATAAACGCGTCAAGGCTTAGCTTTGCCGCTAGTCCGGTGCGGTTGACGAATTCAAGGAAGCCGTTGGACACTCCGAGGAAATTGCACAGGAGAAGTCCGATCAACGGCGCGATGATAAAGGTCGCAAGTCCCAGAACTCCCGCTTCCATTGCGTATATCGCGAAAATCTGCTTTGAGGAGGCACCGCGGGATTTGAATACGGCGATCTCGTTCTTTTCCTGCTCAACGTTCAGCTGGGATACCATAAAGAGATAGAACGCCAGCATTACGATTGTCGGGATCTGTAAGATCCAGAGCATGGATTTGAGATTTGCGGCGCGGACGGCGTATTCCGACAGGATATCCTTTATTCCCATGGAGAAGCGCAGGTCGTTCGCGGGATAAATCGTGAAATCTTCTTCAATGGATTTTGTGACAGCGTCGAGATCGTTCAGATCCATTTTCTGATAATCAAAGGAATAGCGGCATTCGGCGGATTCAAGGGTGGTCACTCCGGTGTCGAGATAGTCGCCGAGGAAGGTGTCGCAGTCGATAAACATCGCGTTCAGATAGTCCTCCATTGTTTCCGACCAGTAGCTGTCGGTTTCACTGGACTGCTGGAACACTCCAACAACGGTGACGTACAGCGGTTCGGCAGAGGAATAGAAGCTGTTCTGTATCTGATAAGTTCCGCCGTAGGACATATCAAGTATTTTGAGGCATTCCTCGTTGCAGATGATCTCAAAGCTTCCGTCCTCGGTCTGACCGGGGTTATACATTCTGCCCTGAAGCAGGGTGATGTGATCCTCTATTCCGGTCATTCCTATTATCTTCACCCTTGCGGTCTTGCCGCTGGTTATATACATATAGCTGTCCGTGAGAATGGTTTTGCTGTTCGCCTGCGGCATATTGATCCTTGACGTGCGGCTGCTGACAAGCTCTGTCATGGAGCTTACCGTTTCGCGGCGCGCGTCATTGTTGGACTTTATCGGGACAGATTTTGTAACCACATATTCGCCGGGATACAGCCCGGTTTCCTGCTGATATGCCTGCATATCCTTTATGAGAATACGCTGGAGCGAGGCGTCCATATATATCGGCACGGTACTCATCATTCCCGCCGCAAGAAGAAAGCCGATGAACAGGCAGAGCACCATCCAACGGGTGTTGCGCATTTTCCTGAATAATAATGTAAGCACTGCTTATCCCCCTTGTCAGCGTACCACTACCCGGTCGCCGGCGCTAAGTCCGCTGAGTATCTCGGCTTCGGTGGCATTCTGTATTCCGACGGTGACATCGACCTCGGTTTTGTTGTCGTTTTCGTCGAGGATCGTGACATAAGTGCGGTCGCCGTCTGTCTTGACGAGGGTCTTGGATATTACCACGGCGTTTTCGTGAGAAGCGTACACCGCCGTGATGTCCGCTGTCTTTCCAACGGTCAGAAAGCTGGGATTTCCGTCCTTGAATTCGCAGTAGAGCGACGTGGTATCTGACAGGATAGCGGGGAAATCGTCATAGATCCCCTCGGTTACTTCGGTGGGTGTTTTTGAAACATAGCCGGAAAAATCCTCGCCGTCAATGGTGATCGTTACCTCCTGACCGAGCGGGAAGCTCTTCATGGTGGAGGCGCTGTACTGAATGCACAGCTGGGACGGATCTACGATTTTCACGATAGTTTTATAGGCGGTGACGGTATCGCCGGGGTTCATGCTCTGGACATAGCACACCTGTCCGGACATTCCGGCATAGATTCGGGAATTTCCAAGCTGACGCTCATATTCCGTGAGGGTGTTCTGTTCCATTTCGTATGTAAGGCGGTCGTCGGCGCTTCCGGTGGAGTTGTACCGGAGCAGAGCCTTTTCGACAATCAGCTTCTGCTGCTCATATAAATACGACAGGTTTCCGGTGTCCAGCTCTGCGAGAAGCTCTCCTTCCTCGACATACTGTCCGGCGGTGACGTAGATCTTTTTTATCGTGCCGCCGCTTTCCGGAAAGCCTGCATTGTATTCGGTCTTGCAGACAACATAGCCGGTCGCCATGGTTTTGTCCTCGATCGTTTTGAGCTTTGCTGTGTAGGTGGAATAGGCTATGTCCTCAACGGCAACTGTGGGAGGATCAAGAAGCTCTTCCTCTGCAGGGAA
>CAMAGG010000202.1 GCA_945833805.1 uncultured Clostridia bacterium
GCCATGACCGCACCGCTCTGGGCATGGTCGATACGGTTGATCACGTTGCCGATGTCGTGCATATATGCGGCGATCTCCGCCAGCTCGCATGTACGCTGCTCATAGCCGAGGGTATCCAGTATCATGAACGCAGCGGCTGCGGCGCGTTCCACATGGGCATTTGAGTGTTCGGTGTAGCCTATCGTGTTCAGCGCGGCGTCCGCGTAGTTGATATAAGTCTGTATATCCTTGTTCCTGCGGATATACTCGTAGGTTAGGTTGCTCAAATAACGTTCCTCCGCATTAATTCCTTGTCAGCTTAAACATGGCAGTGCCGTGAGATCTCACCACCGCTGAAATGCTTCCGGAAACAACGCTGTCCTCGCCTGTCCAGATCTCGTGAGCAGACAGACTGAACTCCACCGGAAGCTCGGCGGTGATCCTGCATTCCTCCTCACCGCAGTTGAAAAGAGCGGCATAGAAGGTTTTTCCGTCGGTATGTGTCGTAAACCATGCGATCTGCTCGTTTCCGTCAACGGTTTTCCGGAACAGCGGGTGTGCGGAATGTGTGTTGTTAAGGCAGTCGATGAGGTCTGAGTTAGTCAGCAGGCTCATTGTGAAATCATCGAACTTGGTCATTTCACCGCCGATAATAAGGGGAGAGCGCATGACGCTCCACAGGCTCATCATTGTGATTTGTTCATCGTGAGTGAATTTTGTCCAGCCGTCCGGTCCGTAGTCCTGAAGAATTGCGCCTATCGGCAGCATATCCGCGTCCGGGAAATGACCCGCGCCCGCGTGAATGCACCATTTCTGCGCCCGGCTGAACATATCGTGAAGCTGCGGCCAGTTATCCCAGAAATCATCAGTGATGCGCCACATATTGCTTACCTGCTTGTAAAGCTCCGCCTTTTCCGGGAGCGCCGCGCCGGGGGATAGGCTGAGCACCATATCCCGCCCGCAGGAGCGAAGCGCTTCGCTCAGCATGACAAGCTCGCTTTCCTCATGCGGCAGCTCACGGCAGATGTCGTCCACCTTAATGAAATCAACGCCCCATGATCTGTACAGCTCAAAAATGCTGTCATAGTAAGCCCGTGCGCCCTCTTTTTCCGGATCAACTCCGTACATATCGGTATTCCACTGGCATATACTGGAGGTTTTGGCGATCTGACGTGCGGTCTTGTCGCTGCCCTTTATTGCAGTGTTGCGATGAACAGCCTGCCGGGGAATTCCACGCATTATATGGATCCCGAATTTCAGACCGAGGGAATGCACATATTCAGCGAGGGGCGCGAAGCCTTTTCCGCCTGCCGAGGAAGGGAAGCGGTTCTCCGCCGGGATAAGTCTGGAGTATTCGTCCATGCAAAGCTCTGTGAACGGGTGATATTCGTGATTCTGCGCTGTGGGTTCGCTCCACTGAATGTCCACAACTATATATTCCCAGCCGTATTTTTTCAGGTGCTTCGCCATAAATTCGGCATTTGCGCGTACTGTCTGTTCGTTTACGGCTGCTCCGTAGCAGTCCCAGCTGTTCCAGCCCATAGGCGGTGTTTTCGCGATCATAGCTATTCTCCTTGAAATCTGTCTGATGTTTTTTGTCCGTTGATTGTCAATCTCTATTATTATAGCACAATTCCAGCCGGAATTCAAGAATAAAAATCATCATATAGAGAAAATTTTCCCGATCCGGGAGTACGAAAGGCTGTCGATAAACACTGAAACCACCCGGTGTGATTTCCGGGTGGATTTGATATTTCAGGGATCATATTTTTTCGATCTCGTCCTCGGTGCAATAGATAACCGCCGACATTCCGATGAAATCTACGTCCTCGTCCTCCTCCGGGTCGCTTTCTATAACATACACTCTGCTGCCGCCTGCGTTGCTTATGTCTGTTATAGTCCCGACAATTCCGGTCGCCTTGACCTTTACGGTATCGTCAATTCTGAACACTTTTCCGCCTCCGTTATTTATGTTCCAGCGGTTCCGGATTTTCGCACTGGATAAGCGCCGCGTTTGCGGAAGGCTTTGCCCAGTGGACTGCATTCAGTATGATCCTGAGTACATTCTCGTCCCGGAATGTTGGATATTCTTCGTGTCCCGGCTGGAAATAGAATATCTTTCCCGCGCCCCGGTGGTAGGTTATTCCGCTGCGAAACACCTCTCCTCCGGCGAACCAGCCCATGAATACAACCTCGTCCGGGGCAGGGATATCAAACGGCTCGCCGTACATTTCTTCCTCCGGCAGCTCGAAATGCTCCGGAACTCCCTGCGCTATCGGGTGCGACGGAAGAACTGTCCACACGCGCTCCCTGTCGCCGTGCCGCCATTTCAGATTGCAGGAAGTGCCTGTCAGCCGTTTGAAAACCTTGCTGTGATGCGCGGAATGCAATGCAATAAGCCCCATGCCTGCGTTTACCCGGCTGCATACTCTCTCCACAGCTTCATTGGAAACCTCTTCGTGAGCCATGTGTCCCCACCAGATAAGCACGTCAGTATTATCCAGCTTTTCCGCGGAAAGTCCCTGCTCCGGGTCGTCAAGGCTTGCGACAGTCACGTTCAATTCCTCGTCAGATGTGGAGAGATATTTCCCTATCGCCGAGTGAATTCCATAGGGGTATATTTTTGCCACCTCCGGCTGGCACTTTTCGTGCCGGAATTCATTCCATACCAGTACGTTTATCATAGCTTTATACCTCATTCAGCCACTTTTTCACGTTCCCTGCGGACTTTTTCATGTACAGGGTCTGATCTACCGCCCCGAAATGCTCCACTGAAAAATCCCCGGTATATCCGTCTGAAATCAGCTTCTTCACAAGAGCTTCAACTCCGATGTAGCCGCTTCCGACCTCGCACGGGAACATCTCCGCGCCGGAAATGTCGTCCTTTGCATTGCTGCGGTCGGAATTGCTCCGGGAAGTGTCGCGGCTCCGGTCTTTCAGATGAACATGGGCAATATACGGCTTGAGCCGCTCGTATGCCTGCGCTGTGTTCTCCAGCATATACGCGAAATTTCCGGTGTCGAATGTAAATCCCAGACCGTCTGTTTCACTCAGAAGCCGCTCAAGCAGCGAAGCCTTGCAGCAGGGGGAATTGCAGTCGTCAAAGTCCTCAAGCGTAACGGTTATGCCGTAGGCTTCCGCACGTCTGCACATTACCGAAAGCTGCTCACAGGTACGGCGCAGGAACTCCTCCCGGTCATCGCCGGGCTGAATAAATCCCGGAACTACCAGCACCTTTTCCGCTCCGAAATAAGCCGCAGTTTCCAGATGCGCAAGCGTCTTTTCAAGGGAATTTTCGGGGATTTCATGCGCAAGATCATAAAACGCGTACACCGAAGCCGCCCTCATTCCGCAGCTGTCAAAAAGCGCCCTTATGTTCTCCCTGTCGGAAAGCCGCCACAGGTCGCATTCCAACCCGGAATATCCCATGCCGTGCGCTTCAAGCAGCATTCTTTCGGGAGTGATCCCGCGCTGGGCGCAGGCTTCGTAAATGTGCTCAAGAAAAATATTCAGTCGGTTCATAAGTATGTCCTTTTCAGAGAAATCACACCGGTCAATCGCAGAATTTCTAACTCCCCTGACCGCTGCGGATATGCGATAAGCACGCTTTTTTGATTTCCCTTGCGTAATGCAGCTTCTGCTGTATTTCTACCAGCTATTATACTGCATATTATCATATTTGTCAATCTTATTGCGATTGAGGATCTTATCTATATTGACATAGCATATAAATTATGGTAAAATATCCTAAGGAAACGCTGATTAAATCAAATTCGCCCCGTTCAAACGCGCATACTCACGCGGCGAGTTTTGCGCAATAAGTAACATTTCATTTGTAGCATCTGTTATATTTTGTGCAAAACTAGATTTGATACGCTTCGCTTTAATCAGCGTGTCCCTAAAGGTTTTATGGAGGTTATATATGAAAAAGTATATTACCCGATGCTGTCTGTCGATTCTTCTGGCAGCGGCATTATTTACAACCGGCTGCTCCGGCAATGATCCGGCGTCTGTAAGCTCCTCAGAAGCGTCTGACGCTGATTCAGGGGATAGTCAGGGTGATTCCGGGTCGGGAAACAGCGGAGTGGCTGACCCTATCTCAGAACCGGCAGGGGAACTGTTTTTTGAAAAGACCGCCCAACCGCTTGGTAATACCGGTCTGCGCTGCTTTACACCTGAGAACTCAGAGCAGTTTCCGTATTTCCGGATTTCAGACGGAATGATCATGTCCGTATTATCTAATGATGAATCCACGTCAGTCGGGATCACCGACATTACCACCGGAGACAGTTTCTCAAAGGATTTCCCGATAAACGGTCAGGAGTATATACAGTATTCTCCGTTTATTATAAACGGAGATCCTGTTATGGTCGATCTGCCTGACGGCACTATTTATTTTTTTGTCTGTCCGTTTGTGGTTGTCCATACGGAAGG
>CAMAGG010000203.1 GCA_945833805.1 uncultured Clostridia bacterium
AAAATACGGTGTGGGGCTCAGCACAGTTTCTCACCTTACACA
This sequence comes from uncultured Clostridia bacterium, assembly GCA_945833805.1. GTDB lineage: Bacteria > Bacillota > Clostridia > Oscillospirales > Ruminococcaceae > CAG-115. The sequence goes on from CAMAGG010000203.1 coordinate 43, forward strand.
GGGCATAAAAAAGCCGAAGATATCTCAGGAGATCAAGAACGGCATCGCCAAGGACATAGCTTCTGGTATGAGCAAGGAACAGACGGCGAGAAAGTACAATGTGAGCGTGACCTCGGTGCGGAAATACTCCGGCGCGGAAAAGCAGGAAAGCGGCGATGGGTTTATTGTAGCCGAAGAGCTCGCTGCCGATGATCGGGCAAGGCTTACCGAGGAGATCACTGAGCTTACAAACGATCCAGCCGGCACAGCGCCTCAGATTATTCATGAAAATGCCGAAGAACAAAAGGCTGAACCTGCGGCGGAGAGCAACGGCGATATTCGAAAAGTGGCTTTATGCTTGGATATGTTCGTGCGGGAGCATATTCACGGTGATTTTATGATCAGCATTTCGCGCAATGACGGTATAGTCAGTATCAGCGCCGTAGTTGGCGAAGAGGAGATCGCTTTAAAGCTGAAAGACCGCTGATGGAAGTAATATCAGCCGGCGGCATGGAAATTTGACGAAACAGGAGGTATCAAATGGATTTTGCAAGCGATTGCAAGCGCTGTGAGGAATGTGAGGAGCTGAGCAAGAAGGTTTCCGGGTTCTGGGACGGCGTTGACGCGGACGGAAACGATGTGAGCGGCTGCTTTTATGTGTGCGATAATTCGGAGTGCGCTATAAAGCAGGAACGCGACAGGAAGATATCCGAGGGAAAGTCTGAACGGCTTCGGGTGTCCGAGCAGAACGAAGCAGCGGGGACGGACGCGGGAAAACTCAGGAAAATGCGAAGGGAAGCTCACTGTACTCTGAAAACTGCGGCGGAGATAGCAGGGATATCGGTGGGGGAATACAGCGCAATGGAATGTGAAAGGCAGGTTATCCCGATGAATATATTCGAGGGAATGAGGTTCGTTTTTATGCTTATGCAGAAGATGCGGGAGAATGGGAGGAAGTAATGAATATCAAGCGTGGAGAGATCTATTACATAGAATATCAGGCATACGGAGCAAAGGAACTCCGTGCCGGACGCCCGGCGGTGGTTGTTGGAAATCCGGAGCTGGCAGAGAAAACCGGAAATGTAGCGGTAGTCTATCTTTCGACAAGCCCTGATACTGACCTGCCGACTCATATAGCGGTGAGAGCGACAGGGCGTATGTCCTACATCATGTGCGAAACTGTTGCAAACGTATCGCTGGAGCGGTTTGGAAAACTGTCAGGAGTATGCCCGGCAGATGTATTGCAGCAGATAGATCTTGCTTTAGTCAAGTCGCTTGGTCTGGAACATCTGCTTACCGCGCCTGTTTCGGTGAGCGGCGCTTCTGAGCAGGGGAATGAAGAGTATGATCACATTCTTGCCAAATGCGAAGATCTGGAGCAGAAGATCGAGGATATGAACGAGGAATATGAGCGCATGAGCAAGGAATGGGGAGAAATGCGGCTGAGAATGGAGCTTGCTGAGGAAAGAGCAAGGATATACCATGAGATGTATGACGGGCTGCTCGGTGTGCTTAACAAGAGGAAGGGCGAAGATGGGACTGTATGAGGATTTTCAGGAACTTCTTGCTTCAAGGTATAGCCCGGAGGATACGTCCGTCATACTGAATATGCTCCGTGTGGTCGGGAAGGATTACACCTTTGAGAAGCAGGAGACGGCATTGTCAACCGAAGTCGGAGATGATACCGAAGCGCTTATCAAGAGTTTCCTTTGTCAAAAGCTCGTTGAGGGACTGTCAAAACGCTCCATTGAGTACTATGACGGGACTTTGCACAGGATATATGAACGCACTAAAATCCCGCTCAGACTTATGACAAGCGATAAAGTTCTGGCTTATTTGGCGCAGAGGCAGCTTATGGACGGGGCTTGCGCAACAACAAGGAATAACGAGCTCAGAGTGATGAGGACATTCTACTCATGGGCTGTCAGCAACGAGGCAGTAGTGCGCGATCCAACGCTTAAGGTAAAGGCTATCAAGTGCGCCAAGGTGGTGAAAAAGCCTTTTTCGGAGATGGAACTGGAAAAGCTCCGGATTGAAGCCGAGAAGAAAAAGAGCCCGCTGAAATGGTGTGCAATAATTGAAGTTCTTTCCTCAACAGGCTGCCGGGTATCGGAGCTTTGCGGATTGAACAGGTCTGATATAGAGGGTGACCGGGCAATTGTACACGGAAAAGGCAGCAAGGACAGGTTCGTGTACCTGAATGCACGCGCGCAGATCGCGCTAGCAAGATATATGGATTCTCGTCAGGACAATTTCCCAGCATTATTCATCGGTGAACCCGCCGGCGGGAAAGGTATTACAGAGCGCATGACAGTTGGCGGTGTTGAATCGGGAATCAGAGAGCTTGGGAAAAAATGCGGCATTGAAAAGGTTCACCCGCACAGATTCCGCAGGACTACCGCGACTTTGGCTCTGAACCGTGGAATGCCTATTGATCAGGTTTCTAAAATGCTGGGACACGAACAGCTTTCCACCACGCAGATATATGCGCAGACCAGTGAAGAAAATTTGGCGGTGTCGCATAAGAAGTTTGTGACATAGAAAGGCGGTGAAAATATTGTGGAACGATTGACCACCACGTTGACTGTGGGATCCTATAAAAGCGCTAAGTTGATATGTGATGAAAAGCAGGCTGCACAGCGGCTTGCTGAATATGAAAACACCGGTCTACTGCCGCAGGAAATACTTGCCTTAAAGGGCGAGATTCAGCGCTTGAAAAACGACCTTAAAGCCTGCGGAAAAAAACGCACAAAGAGGACGACAGGTATTGATATAGAAGGATTCAGAAAATGGCTTCGATATCACGAACAGCTTTCCGATAACACTGTATATACTTACACGATTCAACTATCATACTTTGCTGAGCTGTACGATGAGGTTACCGAAGAAAACGGTTACGAATGGAGAGAGTCCTTGTCAAAACAGTGGTCCCCTAAGACTGTTAATTCAAAGATGATAGTTCTTAACAAATATCTGAAATATATTGGTAATAACGACCTGAAATTCAGACAAGTCAAGATAACCAAATCCTTTTCAACAGAACACGTAATAACAAACGAGCAGTACGAAACGCTGCTGACGTTTTGCGAAGAAACAGGGAGAGTGCGTGATTCATGCTTAATAAAAATCCTCGGTAGGACAGGGTGCCGAATAAGCGAGGCGCGAAGCATGAAGCGGTCTGACCTCGAACGAGGATATGCAGTTGTCAAAACAAAAGGCAATAAATACAGAGATATCCTTTTCCCCAAGAGCCTTATCGACGAAATAAAGCCGTTTTACGATAAAAACGGGCATGAATACTTATTTTACAACGCTCATTCAAAAACGGACAAGCCTGTCACCACGCACGGATTCAGCTCACAGTTGAAAAAACTTGCTGAAATGTCTGGAATACCTCAGGAAGTTGCATACCCTCATTCGTTCAGGCATATGTTCGCGCGAAACTGCCTTGATAAAGGTATGAACATATCGCAGCTCGCAGACCTGCTTGGACATGAAAGCATAGGCACGACCGCTATTTATACCCGATTAAGCAGAGAACAACAAATTGATTTAGTAAACACGAAGGTGAACTGGTAATGGCAAAGATATACTCAGGTAGAAATTCAGCTTTTGTAAAGCTGATTTCTTCGATGACCAACAGATATCAGACATGGGAGATATGGGCGGATTTCATCACCATGGTAGCACTGGCTTTATCACAGCCGCTGGATTTCCGGGAGGACAGGGAGAAAAGATACCTCGACACGGCGGCTAAACACAGCCGAGAGGAACTGAACAATTTCGTCAGAATGTCGGAAATGCTGACGGAGTCTTTTGAGAATGACCGAGATCAGGATCTTTTAGGCAGCCTGTACATGGAACTGGATCTTGGAAACCACTGGACGGGGCAGTTTTTCACGCCGTACAATGTGTGTAAGGCTATGGCTCAGGTGTGCACATACCAGGCAGTTGATCTTATCAATGAAAAAGGCTATATCACCATGAATGACTGTGCCTGCGGCGCGGGGGCTACGCTTATCGCCGGGGTGAATTCGGTTCAGGAGTGGCTTAGAAAAGCAGGATCACCGCTGAATTTTCAGGATCACGTGCTTGTCGTAGCGCAGGATCTTTCCGAAATAACCGCGCTGATGTGCTACATACAGCTTTCGCTTCTTGGATGTGCCGGATGGGTAGCTGTTGCAAATACAATTTCAAATCCAGTGACTGGCGATCCGCTGATGCCGGATGAAAGACCGGGACAGGAATTTTGGTATACACCATTCTATTTCAGAGAGGAATGGAACATGAGGCGGCAGCTCCAGATCTTTAGGCGGCGTTTTGGAGCATTGTTCAAACCTGCTGTGGAACAAAATACTGAGAAG
>CAMAGG010000204.1 GCA_945833805.1 uncultured Clostridia bacterium
TCAGGCGGAGTATAGCCTCGTGATGTGTATCAACAAACTGCTCGATAGCGGCGTTCTGTCGGTCGCAGGCGAGTGTGTACTGCGTGAGGTCGTTTGTTCCAACGCTGAAAAAATCCACCAAAGGTGCAAGCCTGTCGCTGATTATCGCCGCTGCCGGTGTTTCTATCATAATTCCGATTTCAACTTTATCGGAATACTCTATCCCGTCAGCTTTCAGTTCTTTCTTCACCTGTTCGCACATATCCAGCGCCTGCTGAACCTCGCAAACGCTTGTGATCATCGGGAACATTATTCCCAGATTGCCGTATGCGGAAGCACGGTATAATGCACGAAGCTGTGTTTTGAATATCTCCGGTCTGGTCAGACAAATGCGTATTGCACGATAGCCGAGGGCGGGATTATCCTCTTTTGCTAGGTTGAAATAGTCAACCTGCTTGTCCGCACCGATATCAAGGGTACGGATAATAACCTTCTTTCCTGCCATGCTTTCAAGCACTCTTTTGTACGCCGCAAACTGTTGATCTTCCGACGGATAATCGCTGCTCTCCAGATAGAGAAATTCGCTTCGGAAAAGTCCTATCCCGCCTGCGTCGTTGGCAAGCACAGCGCCGATATTGTCAACGCTGCCGATGTTGGCATATATGTTGACCCGCGTTCCGTCAAGGGTGATATTTTCCTTGCCCTTCAGTTCCTGAAGCAGGCGCTTTTTCTCCTCGTCCTCGGCGCGCTTACTTTCAAGGCGAGATTTGGTTTCCTCGTCGGGGTCAATAAATATCTCTCCCGTATACCCGTCAACCGCCGCAAAATCCCCGTTTTTGACAGAGTTTAAAAGATCCTCTCCCACACCGATTATAGCAGGGATATTCATATTCCTTGCAAGTATTGCGGTGTGAGAATTTGATGAGCCGAACGCGGTCACAAAGCCGAGTACCTTGTCCTTGTCCAGCAATACGGTTTCGCTGGGCGCAAGGTCATCTGCGCAGATTATTACCTTTTCATCGGAAACGGCGCTCTCGTTATTTTCTTCGGAAAGGCAGCTTATTATACGGTTGGAAATGTCCTTGACGTCAGCCGAACGAGCCTGCATATAAGCGTCATCCATAGCGGCAAACATCGCAGCGAAATTATCCGCCGTTACCGCAACCGCGTATTCGGCGTTTACGGATTGAGTTTCGATAATGCTTGATATCGAGTCGTTGTAGTCCTCGTCCTCTATCATCATCATGTGTATCTCAAATATCTGCGCGTTTGCCTCGCCAACTTCCTTGAGCGCCTTGTTGTATATCTCCTGAAGCTGCTCTGTTGCCTTTTCCTTAGCGGCTGCAAGCCTTGCCTTTTCAGCGGTTATATCGTCAATGTGAGTTCTCTTAACGGACGCTTCTTTTCTCGTAAAAACAGATATTCGTCCCAGCGCTATTGCTCCGTAAACTCCCTTTCCCTTTAGTGTTGTCATAAAAAACACCTCCCGTAAAAATTGGGGCGGCGGTTCTGCCGCCGCCCCATAAGGTTCGTATTCTTTTATTCGCCGAAGCCGTCCTCGAACATCTTAACAAACTCGTCAAGTACAGCCTGCTCATCTCCGCCGGTAACAACAAGCTCCACCTCGGTGCCCTTCTTGATGCCCGCCGCCATAATCTGCATGACCGCCTTTGCCTTGATTTCCTTGCCGTTTGCCTTCATGATGACCTCGCTGTCGGGGTGCTCCTTAGCGGCCTTTGCGATAAGTCCTGCGGGACGCATATGCATACCCTCTGCGTTTACTACTGTTACAACCTTAGATACCATGATAATTCTCCTTTACTTAGGGCAACACCGCACAATTAACGGCTAACTCCTTTGCCAAGCGACGGCTTCGCCTTACGCAAAGCTTGCTTGCATATTTTCCGCCATATTGCACAACTACTCCTTGACGGGCGACAGCCCGCCTGCGTCGAATTTATACAATCTAACGAAAAATCAAGTTGTGCCAATCAGCGAAGCGTATTATTGGCACAACTAGCTGCGCAATCGCACGACAATAATTATGCGGTATTGCCTGAAATCAAAATTTACGTCGTTTTGGATAGCCTTACTTTGTAACCTTTTTTTTGTATTCGTCTTTGTCTGCGATTTTTCCGCCTTTTACCTGAAGTTCGACAAGCATATCAATAGCTTCGCTCTTGGATTTCGGAGCGCCGCCGAGAAGTATGCTTTCCTTGTTAAGCAGGTCTGTGATTCGCATAAGTGTTCCTCCTTTGATTTATATTCAGAGCGTTTTCACAAGCTCTGTTATTTCTTCCTTTGTTGCAAGTCCGTCGGAGAACGCTGTTGCGCCGCCAGCGGCAGTTCCCATCTTCAAAGCGTATTCGTAATCACCGTTTATAATTCCCGCGGTAAAGCCTGCCACCATTGAGTCACCTGCGCCGACAGAGTTCTTCACCACTCCCTTGCATACGCCGCAGCGGTGCTTTTTGCCGAACTCATCTATAAGCATTGCTCCGTCGCCCGCCATTGATATAAGCACGTTCACTGCGCCCATTTCCTGCAATTTTCTTGCATATTTTTCGATTTCCTCGTCGCTGTTAAGCGTTACGCCGAACATCTCACCAAGTTCGTGATTGTTGGGCTTTATCAGAAACGGCTTATATTTCAGCACATTCAGCAGCAGGTCTTTTGTTGCGTCGACCACCACTCTTATATTCCTGCCGTAAAGTCGTTCAAGTATCCGCTCGTAAATATCGGACGGAAGTGAGGACGGAATACTTCCCGCAAGGACAAGCGTGTCACCGTCGGAAAGCCTGTCCAGCTTTTCAAAAAGCGCTGATAACGCCTTATCGTCAATGTCCGGACCCTGCCCGTTCAGTTCGGTTTCCTCCGAGGCTTTGATTTTTACGTTAATTCGGGAATTTCCCGTTTCAAGCCTTACAAAATCAGTATCAATACCCACATCTGCAAGACCTTTTTCAATAGCCTCGCCCGTAAAGCCTGCTGTAAAGCCAAGCGCCTTTGACTGTATGCCAAGCTCACGCAGCACGATAGAAACGTTAATACCCTTACCGCCGAAATACATTTCTTCGCGCTCAGAACGATTTGTTGCTCCAAGCTTCATTTCACCGGTATGTACAACATAGTCGATCGCCGGGTTGAATGTAACCGTATAAACCATTTCACATGACCTCCTTGATATTTGCCTTTGCCAGATATTGCTTATCCTGAAGTTTATCGGTGATTATTTTCGCCTGTCCAAGTTGTGCAAATGTAACTGACGTTATCTGACCGAATTTGGAGTGATCTGCAAGAACATAAACCTTCTGACTGTTCTGTACCACAGCTGATTTTACGCTTGCTTCGTTTCTGTCGGGGGTTGAAATACCTGCCGATAAGGAAACGGCGTTTGCACCGATAAAACTTTTTGTGAAATTATAGCCCTTAAGGCTGTTCACGCACTCAGCACCCACAATAGCCTCGGTAGTAAGCTTTATCTCTCCTGCTGGGATATATACCTTAAAACCTCTCTGCGCCAGCTTTTTTGCGTGGAGAAATGCGTTTGTTACAAAGGTAACGTTCTTATCGGGAAGATATTCTATCATCTTTCCGGTGGTAGTTCCCGCGTCGATAAAGACGAAATCCCCGTCCTCAACCAGCGAAGCGGCATACCTCGCTATCGCGGTTTTTTCCTCCGTGAACATCTTTGATTTGGATTCCACGTCATGCTCAACAACATTAAATGAACGGTCGTCAATCGAAATAGCTCCGCCGTGTACCTTTTTTATCATTCCCTTCTCATCAAGCGATGTAAGGTCGCGTCGCACGGTGGATTCAGAGGCTCCGAGCAGCTCGCACAAGTCTGTGAGCGTGACACTTTTCTTTTGCTTCACCTGCTCCAATATTATTGAGTGTCTTTCCTCAGTCAGCATTTATATCTCCCTCCAAGCAATAGATTTAGAGCGATTTTGAGCGTTTGTGATTGTTTCTGACATAATAATATCATGATTCAAATAAAAAGTCAATAGATTTCAGTCAAAACCGTTCAAAGATAATCATTTTTCGTATAAACATATAATTTCTGCATTGTGAATTTGTGCGTTTTTACAACAAAACGGTCAATAAATTGTTTTCAGTTTGTCAAATTCACAAGAAGAAAAGGCTGGTTATGAAGTTGTATAATAAAACTTGACACAAACCAGCCAAAAATATATACTTAAGGCAACACCGCACAATTACCGGCTATCGCCTTTGCCAAGCGACGGCTTCGCCTTACGCAAAGCTTGCTTGCATATTTTCCGTCATATTGCCCAAATTTCGCTTGACGGGCGTGTCTCCCCCGGGTGGGGGAGACGTGTCAACGCGACGGCTTCGCCTTACGCACGAAGTGCCAGAGGGGCTGACCGAC
>CAMAGG010000205.1 GCA_945833805.1 uncultured Clostridia bacterium
AAGCTGACGGGATAGAGTATTCCGATAAGGTTGAAATCGGAATTATGATAGAAACCCCTGCGGCGGCTATAATCAGCGACAGGCTTGCACCCATGGTGGATTTTTTCAGCGTCGGAACAAACGACCTCACGCAGTATACTCTCGCCTGCGACAGACAAAACGCCGCTATCGAGCAGTTTGTTGATACACATCACGAGGCTATACTCCGCCTGATAGAAATGTCTGCAAGGAACGCCCACGAGCACGGTGCGTGGATTGGAATATGCGGCGAACTTGCGGCGGATACCAGCCTTACGGAGACCTTCCTGAGAATGGGCATTGACGAGCTTTCTGTTTCGCCTTCGTTTGTATTAAAGGTAAGAGATGCAGTAAGACGCTGCAATCTCTCAGAATAAAAAGCCAAGCCGACGGGAAAACTGTCGGATTATCTGCAAGGAACGAAAATATGGACAAAAAATATCTATCACTTCTAGCAAAGGAGTTCCCCACAATAGACAGCGCAGTGAGCGAAATAGTAAATCTGTCGGCAATACGCAGTCTGCCAAAGGGAACGGAATACTTTTTCAGCGATATCCACGGCGAATACGAAGCGTTTCTGCATATGCTGAAAAGCGCTTCGGGCATGATCAAAAACAAGATTGATATAACCCTCGGAAAGACGGTTTCGGGAGCGGAGCGTGAATCGCTGGCATATCTTATCTACTATCCCGACAAGCAGCTCAAAAAACTGCATAAGCAGGGAGAGCTGACCGACGAATGGCGCAGACTGACTATCTACCGGCTGATACTGGTCTGCGAGGCGGTTTCGGCGAAATACACCCGCTCACGGGTGCGCAAGCGCATACCAAAGGATATGGTGTATATCCTCGACGAGCTGCTGAATGTCACCGACGATGTGGTAAAGGAATACTACTACGACGAGATAATCACGACAATACTTGACACCGGAATAGCAGATCGCTTTATCAAATCCCTCTGCGAACTGATACAGTCGCTTGCTATCGATAAGCTGCATATAATCGGCGATATTTACGACAGAGGACCGAGAGCCGACATAATCATGGACGAGCTGATGAAAATGCACGATGTGGATATAGAGTGGGGAAACCATGATATTTCGTGGATGGGCGCAGCTTCAGGAAACTGGGCGCTTATCGCCAATGTTATCCGCATTTCCATGCGGTACAACAATTTCGACGTGCTGGAGGACGGCTACGGGCTTAATTTAAGGGCACTGGCGGTGTTTGCGGGAGAAACCTACAAGGACGATGACTGCGCACTGTTCATGCCGCAGACGCTGGACGACAACATCTACGACCCGGTCGATACAAAATTAGTCGCGAAAATGCACAAGGCGATAACCGTCATTCAGCTAAAGCTGGAGGGGCAGCTTATCGAGCGCCACCCCGAATGGAATATGGACGAGCGCGATATATTCCGCAGGGTGGATTTCGACAACGGCACAGTAACGCTTGGCGGCAGGAAATTTACGCTGCTTGACGTGAACTTCCCGACTGTTCTCCATGACTATCCGCTTTCGCTGACAGATGAGGAAAACGAGCTTATGACGGTGCTTGCAAACTCCTTTATGCACAGCGAACGGCTCAACTGCCATATTCGTTTTCTGTACTCCAAAGGCTCAATGTACAAGACGATAAACGGAAACCTGCTGTTTCACGGCTGCATACCGCTTGACAAGAACGGAGATCTGCAAAGCGTAAATATTGCGGGAAGGCAGTATTCCGGCAAGGCGCTGCTCGACAAGCTGGACGAGATTGCCAACAAGGCGTATTTCATGTCTGCGGGCGCGGAAAAGGATTATTCGGTGGACTATATGTGGTATCTGTGGAGCGGGGCTTGTTCGCCGCTTTACGGAAAGGATAAAATGGCGTTCTTTGAGCGGTATTTCCTTGATGACAAGGGACTTCAAAAGGAGAATTACAACGCTTATTATCACTTTTCGGAGCATGCCGATATTTGCGGCAGGATACTTGAGATGTTCGGACTTGATCCGGGGCGCGGTCATATAATAAACGGTCATGTGCCGGTGAAAATAAAGAACGGCGAAAGCCCCGTAAAGGCAGACGGCAGGCTGTTCGTGATAGACGGCGGTATCTCAAAGGCATATCAGAAAGCAACCGGTATCGCGGGATATACGCTGATATACGACTCGCACAGCCTTAACCTTGCGGAGCATAAGCCATTTATTGCTGGCGAAAGCGAGCATACACCTGAGATACATCTGGTAGAAAAGTTAGATCGCCGCGCGAATATCTCCGACACTGACAAGGGAGCGGAGCTGCTGGAGCAGATAAACGATCTGCGTGAGCTTCTAACTGCGTACCGTTCGGGTGAGATCAAGGAAGGTGGCAGAAATTGATATATTAATAGGCTAGAGCAATACCGCACAATTAGCGGCTAACGCCTTTGACGCACGCTTGACGAGCTGTCCTCCACGATAGCCGAGATATCTGATAATATTGCCAAGACCGCCGAAAACTCAGGCAGAGCAAGCGAGATATCCACAAACTGCGCAGATCAGATGATAGCACAGGGCAGAGAGATGGAGGAAATGCTCGCTGCAATGGACAAGATACAAAAGCAGTCGGAGGCTATATCCGATGTTATCAAGACTATCGAAGATATAGCGTTCCAGACCAACATTCTGGCGCTCAATGCGGCTATTGAGGCGGCGAGAGCCTGGGAAGCGGGAAAGGGTTTTGCAGTGGTGGCAGACGAGGTTCGCAACCTTGCTTCCAAGTCTGCGGAATCCGCGAACAGCACAAAGGAGCTTATCTCCTCGACGATAGACGCAGTGGAGAACGGTTCGGGCATTGCACACAAGACAGCGGAAACCATGAACTCGGTGATAAAGTTGTCGCAGGAGAGCGCCGATATCGTTGCGGAAATCTCTAAGGCGGCGGAGCAGCAGGCAGAGGCGGTAAAGCAGGTGACGGTCGGCATAGAGCGCATCTCGCAGGTAATTGCTACCAATTCTGCAACCGCAGAGCAGTCGGCGGCATCCTGCGAGGAACTTTCAGCTCAAGCACGGATACTGAAGGAACAGATTGACCGTCTAAAATTTTGACTGATATAAAAGACGATGAAAAACGCAGCCAAAAGAAAAGACTACATACCGAAATAGATGGATTGTACCGGCTCTACGAAGTCCGCAGGGATAGTGAAGCTGACAGAGGTGTTGCCGGGCTGAACAACGTAGGCGCTGCCGTCCTCTGAGGAGGGAAGCTCACTGATACCAGTGATAAGCGGTCGGCCTGAGAAACTGGAATGACTGAATTTTTCTCTTTAACCTGAATTTAATTTAAACAAGCTTTTGGATTTAATATTTCTCCTGTATAATATAAGCGTACCTAAGCGATACAAATTCAAGTACGACTGAAAAAGGAGAACAAACAATGACAAAAGCAAAGAAAATCGTGGCTTCCCTCTGCGCAGCTGCGACCCTTGTTACCGCAGGTTCGGTAGGTCTTGCAGCCTCTGCTGCAAACAGCAGCGCCGCAAAAACAGCTGCGGCAGCGGCAGGATATAACGGCACACTGCCGAAGTACATCTTTATGTTCATCGGTGACGGAATGAGTTTCCCCCAGACCCAGATAACCGCTGATTATTACAGCGCGCTGGCAGATACCAATGACAATGATATCCTCGAATCAAAGAAGCGTCTCAATTTCATGAATTTCCCGGTGGTTGGCTCTGCTAATACCTATGACAGCAGTTCCTTCTGTCCTGACAGCGCTTCCACTGCTACCTCACTTTCCACTGGTCACAAGACATACAGCGGCACTATCAACATGGACGAAACCTTTACCGTTGAGTACGAAACCATTGCTGAAAAGCTCAAGGATCAGCTTGGCTATAAAATCGGCATCGTGTCCACTGTAAACCTCAACCACGCAACTCCCGCCGCATACTACGCTCATCAGGCGAGCAGAAACAGCTACTATGAGATAGGCGTTGAGATGGTGGAGAGCGGATTCGATTACTTCGCAGGCGGAGCGCTCAAAAAGCCCACCGGAAACAACAAGGATCAGACCAGCGTATACGACCTCGCAGAGGAAGCAGGCTACAATGTAATTACCACCTATGACGAGGCGGAAGACCTCAAGCCTGAGGACGGAAAGTCCATACTTATTGCAGAAACCCTCGCAGACAGCGACGCTATGTCCTATAACAATGACCGCAAGAGCGGAGAATGGTCGCTTGCGGATTATGTTGACAAGGGCATTGAAATGCTGGATAACGACACCGGCTTCTTCATGATGGTAGAAGGCGGCAAGATCGACTGGGCCTGCCACGCAAACGATGCTAAGTCCACCATTTCCGATACCCTC
>CAMAGG010000206.1 GCA_945833805.1 uncultured Clostridia bacterium
GATGAAGAAGTTCTTCGCGCTTACCCGTGAGCAGCTTTTTGACATCTCCAACAGATATTTACAGGAATATGCCGAAAACAATCTCGGCGGCAGCGCCTACCGCAGTCGCTCATTCAACTATATGTACAATGGGCTTGCATTAAGCTGCACAGACCTTTTAAACCTGCTCCAGAATGAATTCAAGAGCAGAAAATACCGTCCGGTGCTGTTTGAACTGCGGCTGAAAGACAACAACTCAGTGCCGCTGCCGCATCTTCTCGAGGAAACCACCGGCGAGCAGCAGACGCTTTTCGACCTCATGGAAGACAAGCAGCAGGAAACCTCAGACAATGATAATGAGCCCGATATTCTCCCACTGTCGGCGCAATCGCTGAATATTCCCCCTCTTAGGCTGAAAATCAGCGATGAACTGACTATTGCAATAACCGGAATCGTTGACCGGGCGGATATGTTCCACAGCGAGGGTGGAAACGATTATCTTCGTATCGTGGATTATAAGACAGGCGGTCACGCATTCAAGCTTTCAAACGCGCTGTATGGCGTTAATACGCAGATGCTGATATATCTTATCGCATTGTGTGACGCAAATCCGAATGTTACCCCCGGCGGGGTAAGCTATCTAACGGCGAAAATGACGGACGCTTCTTCAAGCCCCTCCGGTCTTCTCAGCCTGCTCACCAACGGGCATTATCCAAGCGGAATGTGCGTTCTGGACAAGGAAACACAGAATGAAATGCAGCAGTTTGCGGAGGGATATGCAAGGGCAATCCTCACCCCTGGCGATAAGATCAATTCCAAAAAGCTTCTGCCAAAAGAGGAAGCACAGCCTACTCCGGAGCAGTTCAGAAAACTGCGGGAGGAGATACTCACACAGACAAAGGAAGTTATACGGAGGCTTTACGGCGGCGATGTTCAGGCAGTTCCCACCGTCTACACAGAAGAGGGAAAGTCCGGGCAGCAGAAATCCTGCACCTACTGCCGATATAAAAACTTATGCGGAAATCAGGACAGATACGGAGTTATCGTTGACGATAGCATAACTGAAAGAAAACTGGGAGCGGTCGGCGATGCTCCGGAGCAGGCAGAGATCGCAGATGAAAAGCCAAAAAAGCGCAGTTCGAAACACAGTTCCGGAAATTCGTAAAAGGCAGGTGAAATTACAAAAATGAGCAAGGAAATGAAATGGACGGAGGATCAGCTTGCGGCGATAAACTTCCCGTCGGACAAGTCAGCCTGCGTAACAGCGGCGGCGGGCAGCGGAAAGACCGCGCTGCTGATCGAGAGAGTGGTGAACCTCATCAGAGGTAATGCGGAGGAAAATATTCCACCTGTTGAGGGCGATAAGTTCGCGATACTCACCTTTACCAGAAATGCCGCCGAGGAGTTCCGCACCAGAATGACCCTCGCGATAGACAAGGCTTCCCGGAGCGGGGGCGCAGATTCTGTTTCAAGAGAGCAGCTTATTAAATTCCGCAGTTCGGTCATAAGCACGATCAACTCGTTCTGCCTGGGAATTCTCAAGGATCATGCGGAGATGTTCGGGCTGCCTGTTAATTTCTCTATCGTGGAGGAAAGCAAGGGGCTTATCATGCGGCAGACGGCTCTTGACAACGCTATGGAGTACTTCTACTCTCCGGAGTTTGAGGCGGATTTTCCAGCAGTTTATTCCGGTTTCGGAGGGAAAATCGCAGTAAATGAATGGGAAACTATCGGCAGCAGCGCAAGAGAGCTTCTGCACAAGACCTTTTCATTCAGCACAGACGCCAAGCTGCGGGAGGCTGTTACCGCTATTTATCTAAAATCGACATCTCTTGCGGACAGCGAGGAATGGCTGGACGGCTGTGTTACCGTTTTCGGCAGCGTGGAGCATGTGGAAAAGCGGTTTCTCCCGGTGATAATCGAGGAGCTGAAACGCCAGTGCGCCCTGCTGAAAAGCTGCATGGAACGCTACGAAAACCTCTGCGCAGGAGCAGACCCGGATTTCAGCGAGCGTTTTCAGACAGTTTTTGACGTTGATAAAGAAGCGGTGGAGCGGCTTTTAAATGCGTTCGGCAATGCGTTCCCGGAGAACTGCGCACCTAAGATAAGCGATTTTGACAGATTCAACTCGGAGTGCTGCGAGCTTACTTTCGGGGCATTCAGCCGCTCTGGAATTCCACGGAACAATCCTGCTTATAAGCAGCTTAAAGTGGAGGTAGACGCAGTTCGCAAGCGTATACAGCGGTACTGCGCGGATATCCGTGACGGCTGCGGCTATGCTTCTGAGATACTTGAAAACGAGCTTGTTCCTCAGCAAAGAGCTGTTACAGCGCTGATAATGCTGGTGCGCAGGCTTCAGCAGGAATATACCGGTTTAAAACGGAAAGCAGGAGTTGTGGATTTTGCGGACTGCGAAAGACTTTTGCTGGAAAAGCTGCGGGACGAAAGCTGTATGCTGCGGCAGACGCTTTCGGAGCGGTACCAGTGTATTATTCTGGACGAGTTTCAGGACACCAACGACCTGCAATATGAGATATTCCGGCTTATCTCCAGAGATCAGAAAAACCTGTTCTTCGTGGGGGATATCAAGCAGTCGATATACGCTTTCCGCGGAGGAAATCCGGAGATCATGGCAAAGTGTTGTTCAGCAGGCAGCGGTTTTGAGAAGCTCCCGCTGAACAGGAATTTCCGCAGCCGGAAAGAGGTCATAAATACCGTTAATTCCATGTTTGAGGGGGTAATGACCGAAAAATACGGCGAGGTGGATTATTCCGACAACAATCAGCTTACTCCCGGAGCGGAATTTCCTCAGTCCGGCAGCGACTATCTATCTGAGATGTATCTTCTGGATTTCCCGGCGCGGGAAAGGAGTATCTCAAAGAATGATCAGGACATAAGCGACCAGACGGAAAATTCCGATATAAACTCAGACGAACTTGCGCTTGAGGCAAGCAACCCGGTTGCGGAGGCGCGTTTCACTGCTTCACTTATCCAGAAAATGGCTAAGGAGCAGTTCCCTGTAAAAAAAGACGGCGAAACGCTCCGCCCCTGTACATGGGGGGATTTTGCTATCCTCCTCAGAAGCAAGAGCCACTTTGCTGACTACAAGGCAGAGCTGGAAAAGCTTGGGATACCTGTTGCGGCAAACGGCGGAAACTACCTGTCCGCAGATGAGATAAATCTGATATTAAGCTACTTAAAGGTGATCGACAATCCGCAGCTTGACGAGGAACTTCTCTCGGTGCTTATGTCGCCGCTTTATGGTATGACTGCGGAGGATATTTCACTGGCGCGGCTTGGAATACTGGGCTATGATATTGAACAGCTAAACAAGCTTGGGACAGATCTTATTCCGGTTTACGACAGCTTTTCGGCGCAGTCGCTTTTCTGCTGTATTTCTGCGGCGGCAGAAAGCGAACTATCTCAGCCGGAGCTTTCCTCTGGCGCAGCCGATGTGTATTCTCAGCTTAAAAATAACGGCGCGGTGCGAACTCCGGACGAGAAATGCAGCAGGTTCATGCGGCATTTCAGCGATTTCCGGAGATTTGCCGCAAACAACTCGATCGAACGGCTTATCCGCAGGATTTACGATGATACGGACTTCTTTTCGGTGATCTCTACCTACGAACGCGGCGACCGAAAGCTTGCAAATATCCGGCTTCTTCTGAAATACACTGCGGACTTTGAGTCCGGCGGCGGTGGAACGCTGAACGATTTCCTGCGATATACCGACGCAGTACGGGATAATTCCGGAGGTCTTGAAGAAGCGGTAGTACCGCAGGAGAGCGCGGACGCGGTGCAGATACTGACTTTCCACGCGTCAAAGGGACTGCAATGGAAGATCGTCATACTCGGAGGGCTTGGAACTGTGCTGCACGATGAAAGAGCGTCAAGCATAATCATTGACCGAAAAACCGGCATAGGGCTAAAAAATACCCTGATAAATCAGCGGCTACGCACGACAACCCTAAGCTACAACGGAGCGAGGGCTTCGGTAAACCGCGCTCAGCTCGGCGACGAGCTTCGTCTGTTGTATGTGGCAATGACCAGAGCGGAGGAAAAGCTGATCATGATAGGTCAGTGCTCTGAGAAAAACGCCGCTGAATGCTGCACCGACAGCTTTACTCCAGAATTTGCTCTGTCCGGCAATTCGCATATTAAGTGGATATTAAGCTCCATGCTGCGATACAGAAGCGATATCTCAGACTCGGCGATCCCGGAATTTCTGGAAACTCCGGGGCTGAAAATAAACTGGGTTTCAGAACGTCTGCCGGAGCCGGAAGAATTAGCTGCTCAGCTTCCCGAGGACGGCGCTGCGGACGAAAATACAGCGGAAAAGATCCGGGATATGCTTTCTGAAAGCTATTCT
>CAMAGG010000207.1 GCA_945833805.1 uncultured Clostridia bacterium
ACCATTTTGATAAACTCGTCTTTTCCAAATGAGCTATCAATATCTAAAAGAGTTGAAAAAAGTAACATTTTGTTTTCTCCTTTTTAAACATTAGTTATATAAAGAAAGGATAGAGTAACTATATTATAACATTTATTTACACAAAAGTCAATGTAAAATTATTCCGATTATTATCTGTGTGTTATTTATCCCGCCCACTACCACAGCACTCCTGCACACCCGACCCGAAACCCGTGTATCGCTATGAAACTGCTGTCACCGTGGAAATATTACCACACGCACAAAATAGCCAAATTCAGCAAAAACGTTGCAGTTGTCCCAATACGCACAAACCGCACCGTTAAGCCAAATATCCCGATTTAATCCTCTTTCCTTGACATCGAAACCACACACTCAACGTGCCTCGTAAAAGGGAACATATCAAACGGCTGAATGTCCTCCACCCGGTAATCCTTGCTCAGTGATTTTATATCCCTCGCCAGAGTTGCGGGATTGCAGGAGATATACACAATTCGCTTAGGCTTTATCGCCGTCAGCGCTCTCAGGAATTTCCGGTCGGCTCCGGAGCGCGCAGGGTCCATTAATACTGCGTCGAAAAAAGTACCGTTCACGGCGCGTTCCCGGAGGTATTCTCCGGCGTCGCCGCGGTTAAAGGATACGCCGCGGGTAATGCCGTTGAGCTTGCAGTTCTGAACCGCGTCCCGCACCGCTGCCGCATTGTATTCTATTCCCTGAACGCTTTTAACATGATCGGAGGCAATTATCCCGATAGTTCCTGTACCGCTGTACGCGTCAAGGATATTGTCCTCTTTTGTAAGCTGCGCAGCCTTGATCGCATAGTCGTACAGTCGTTCTGCCTGAACAGGATTTACCTGATAGAACGACTGAGGCGATATACGGAACTTCTTCCCGCAGATCTCGTCCGTAATATATCCGCTGCCGTAAAGCACTTCGCTGTGCTCGCCGAGGGTCAGGAAATCAGGACTGCGATTGACCGAAAACGTCACCGCGGCAATGTCCGGGAATTTCTTCACCAGCGCGGCAGTGAAATCCCGCTTCTTCGGGAACATAGACGAAGAACCAACCAGCGTTACGAGAATTTCCCCGGTCTTTTTACCGATCCGCACCAGAACGTGCTTTAAAAATCCATGGTCTGTGCCGGGATTCCACGGCTGGAGTTTGAATGAGCGCATAAGCTCCCGTATGCCGACAATTATTTCATCGGCACGGGGGTGATTTATCATGCAGCGGTCTATTCCTACAATACCGTTCCTTGAGGACTGATAAACCCCGGAAATGATCCTGCCGCTGCGGTCGCTGCGGAATACCGCCTGAACCTTGCAGCGATATCCCATCGGATCTTCCATCGGAATTATCGGGTTCACCGGGCAGTATTCGCCGAGAAGCCCGGTCACGTCTTTCTGTTTCCATTCAAGCTGTCGCTCGTAGGTGAGGTTTGAAAGCTGGCATCCGCTGCATTTCTTTGCCGAGGGACACGCTGTGATTTTGGTCATATTTTGAATTTCTCCGTCATTTCTTTAAGCCTTGAAGCCTGCGAATCCAGTTCCACAGAAGCACCTGCGCTTTCCTCTGCATTCGCCGCCGAGGAGGTCACATAGCCGGAGATCTGCTCCGTCTTTTCGGTGATCTCAGCCATATGCTGGTTCTGCTTCTCCGAGGAATCTGCTATCTCGCTGATGATCCTGTCCACCTGCTCTGTCTGTTTGAGGACTTCCGTCAGCGTCTGTGCAGTGCTGTCGGCGAGCTGTCTGCCGTTCTCCACTGCAAGGGCGCTCTCCTGTATCAGCGCTGTTGTTCTTCCGGAAGCCTCCGCACTCTTTCCGGCTAGGTTGCGTACCTCCTCTGCTACGACCGCGAATCCCTTTCCGGCTTCTCCGGCTCTTGCAGCTTCGATAGAAGCGTTCAGCGCGAGAATGTTGGTCTGAAACGCAATATCCTCGATAGTTTTATTGATCTCCTGTATCTTCTCTGAGGTGCTGCGTATCTCGTCCATTGCGCCAAGCAGGGACTTCATCTGCTCGTTGCCGTCCTCGGCGGACCGGGCAGGGCTTGCGGATACCTCCTTAGCAGTCTTGGTGAGCTGAATATTTCCGGAAATTATCTCGCCGGCTGAGGAAACGCAGCCGGTTATCTCGTCCACCAGCGCAGTCTGGAGCGAAGCGCTCTCTGCAAGACTGTTTGCTCCCTGCGACATATTTTCCGCGCTGCTGAACACCGCTCCCGCTGCCTCGGAGATAGCTCCGAACACGCTGCCGAGCTTTGTGTGTATCTCGTTCAGTGAGGACTTTATCGGTGCGAAGTCCCCGGCATAATCAATGTCAACGCTGCGCCGGAAGTCGCCCTGAGCCATTTCGCCAAGGTGCGCGGAGATGTCCTCGACATAGCTGCGGATAGTGCTGTTGGTCTGCTCTATGATCCGGCAAACGCTGCCGATCTCGTCCTGTGCGTCATAGCTGAAGGACACCGACAGGTCGCCGGAGGTCATACGCTGTGCCGCAGCGGAAACCTGCGCCAGCGGTCTGAAACAGCTCTTTACGTTGAATGCGCATATCACTGCAGAAACGGCGATAATTATCGGGATAATAATGCAGAAGATGATGATTATGTTTGTAACGTCTTTAGTCATTTCAGCGCTGTCTATGGCAAAGCTGAGCGTCCATTCTGCGTAGGGGATATCCGCAGAAATTATGTATCGCGAACTGCCGTCGTAATCGGTGACAGAAAGCACGGTGCAGCCATTGAAGGCAGTCCGATCAGCGCCTGCTGAATAGCTGGAGCTTGCCTGTGTATAATGCTCCTCGCCGTTATCGCTTACGAAGGGCATAAGATCCTCGCTGCGGTGTATGATAATGTTTCCGCTGCCGTCCGACAGGATAGGGTAGCCGCTGTTGGAGAAATTCATTTCGGAAACGGTTTCGTTGACTTCGGTGATGAACATATCCGCTGCCACAACGCAGGAAACCTCACCGTCACGGCGAACCGCCTTTGCAACGGTAATGACAAGCTTTCCGGTCATAGCGTCAATGTAAGGGTCGGTGATTATAGGCTTGTCCGAAGCGGCAGCGTCAAGATACCACTGGCGCTGGGTGATAATATAGTCGCTTTCGGGGATCCAGCCGTCGGAAAAGGCACTGAAATTGTCCTTACAGCCGACATAGATCGAAAACATTTCCGGCATATTTTTCACGCTGTTCTGGAGATATGGCAGAAGTCCGTCGCGGTTGTCGGTGTCATAACCGTGATAGCGTATTTCCTCCGCGGCGTCGCTTATCCGTTGAGATTCTTTCTGAAGCCAGTTGTCCACCTGATGAGCGTAGTCCGAAACCGATGCGGCGGTTTTCTGAGTTATGTTATTCTGTGAGGCAGAAGCCAAAAAAATACAGCTTATGACCGCGATAATGATAAGAGTGACGGTCAGCAGTACAGCCGTGGTTATGATTATCCTTTTCTTGAGCGAGCGTTGTTTCATGATGTCTTTTCCTTTCGGTTGATTTTTATGGAGCGTGTCTGTTTCGTGAATATAACATACATTGGCATTATACAATATTTATTTTGCTTTGTAAATAGGAGAAGATGTATTTTTTACTCATTTTGTGAAAACCGAAAAAATCATACAGTTTATTTTATATAAATCATACTAAGAAAGAGAAAAAAAGAAGCCCTGCACTAGGTGCAGGGCAGGGTACACATAATAAACGGGAAACCGGGATCAGCATCGCCAATCTGATTTCACCCAGATAATCAGTAGATTGAACACAAAGTCAAATATCAAGCAGATCCTGAACAGATACCGAGAAAACCTTTGCCAGAGAAATGATCTCAATGTCGGTAACAAATCTCTGACCGGACTCAATACGCTGAACTGCATTCTTGTCGATGTCAAGATTGATAACCTGAAGTCTGTCTGCAAGCTCTCTCTGCGAGATTTTCAGCGCCTTGCGCAGCTTTGCAACATTAATTCCGCAGATATTATTTCTGCCGTCTTTTGTACGGTTGCTGAACATGAGGAAACTCCTTTGTCATAAAATAAGTTATGTGAAATAGTCGAATGCAAAATTGCATTACACCTAATATTATTTTACAATATGTCCGGGGTATTAGTGACATTTAACAGAAATCAAAACCATAATTTTTTATGGGCAATTACAAAAATTGTAAAAAACATGGTTATTGACGTGAATTGATGTTCACCGATGAAAGAAAATGACTTTTAATTGATTTCAATTTGTTGATAATATACAACAATTTCAACCATAAATCATGAATAATTATATATTATTCTCTTTCCCTGTGAACAATTCCTTAACCCCGATAAATATACTAT
>CAMAGG010000208.1 GCA_945833805.1 uncultured Clostridia bacterium
TCAACAGACTTGTAGAGGTTGTTGATATCCTGCTGGGTCTGCTGATTGATGAGCTTGATGTCAATATACTTGACACTCAATTTCGTATCCCTGAGCCTGATAGCCTCCGCCTTTTTCACCAGCGGCTGTGACGGGTTGGAGTTTTTCTTGATGTCCACCTGAGGTATATCATATATCGGGAATCTCAGATAGAACTCGTTCTCAAACAGTGCGTAGTGTACGCAGGCTTTTATCAGAATAAAAATAAGCGTTGTCAGCTTTTGTGGGGAATACCGAACTTTGGCTCTAAGCTTTTTGCGTATTCGGTGGCTTGAACGATAAGGTCGTCGAGATTGTCAAAATACTGATACAGGCTCGCAACATTACAGCCGCAGGCGTCCGCTATGGCTTTTACACCGACAGCGGTAAGTCAGGTCATAGTATACTGACGTATAATTACAGACGGATCACATCAGAGGTCGTCCGGGTAGAAATACACGTCCCCGTATTCGTCTATGGTAAACATGACCGTATCGGTAAAATAGTAATTACCGTAAACGTCGTACAGCGTCATAGAATAGCTGAAATCTCCGTCATACAGCGGCGCATATTCTATCTCAATATCACCGTTTACCGTGTAGTCACCGGCGTCAATATAGTCGGTGTTATCACCGGCAATGGCAAGATAAAGGGGAGTTATCACGTCGCCGTCATGGAGAAGAACAGTTTCTCTCGCTGCCGCGCCGGTCTGTGGGTCTATACCTGCCCACGCGCCGATAACGTTCCACTGTTCTGCGTTCCAGTCGTATTCGATACGCAGGTTTGTCTGCTCGCCGTTAAGCAGTATCGGACAAGTATAAACGCTGGTGTCATCGGTGACGCTCACTGTTTCTATCGCAAGCGGGATACCATCTAAGGATACCCAGCTTCCGTCGAAGTTGTCCTGAAGTATCATGCTGTCATAGTCCATGATAACATCATCGTCCTCGCCGAGGTACACGCTCACGCCGTCATACTCTGCGAAAAGGCTGCACGTTGCATAGTTGAATGCGTCCATATCCGAAAGCTGAACAGTGTAAATACCATCGTTGTCGAAATACACGCTTTCAATGCCGATCGTACAGTATTCGTCCGCCTGGCAGAAATCTCCGTAGTTTGAACCTATATTATCGTCCGCGAAATAGTCGTTATCCCACAGGTCGTCGCAGTCGTCAAGGATATAGCTGTTGTCATACCCATCGATATCGCCGCCGCTCGTTCCATAAGCCGCAGAGTCAACAAACGCAAGATAGTAGCTGCTGGTGCAGATATCTGAGAATATCGAAAGCTCCTGCGAACCCTGAACTGACAGCGGATAATACAGTGATATTCCACCTGCCCCGGTGTGCTGTGGTCCGAATACGCTGCATATAACCGCTTTCTCCAGTTTCTCAAGAGTATCAGCGGCATTGGGAGCATACGGCTTGACAGCCGTCAGCAATCCTTTAAGGTCAACCATGTTGGTGTAGCCCTCGCTGCGGTTGTTGCCGCCGAAATTATCAGCGCCGTATACCGCACGGGCAATATCGTTCAGCCTGCCGCTTTCATACATTTCCTGCGCGGTCTTGTCAAACGATACAAGCAGCTCGTCAAGCGCGGAGAGGTCGGTTATCGCAAAGGTAGTGCCCTCTGAGTCACCGTTGTCTATGCAGTGCTGATAGTAGCTCGCACACTGCATTTCGCCCAGTTCAGCGCCGCTTGCGTCCGGGTTTTCCGCAAGGTAATTCATGATGTCGGTGTAGTTCCAGCCGCCGCCCGGCTCAAGCTCCTCGGAGGCGAACATATAGTTTGCGTAAGGCACAAGGATATTCGCGGTTTCAAGGGTGCTCATAAGGCAGGCGTCAAAGCCGATGAACTCAAACTTGTCCGTCATCTTGTCGTAGACGGAGTTCAGCGCTTCGTCAATTTCCCGTAGGGACAGGCTGTCGCTCTCGTACAGCTCGTCAAAGCACACGCCGCTGATACTGCCGCCGCCGTGATTCCAGAACACAAGTCCCATATTTTCCGCTGGGTAGTTCTCAATGCCCCACGATACAAAATCCGCCAGGGTGTCTGCGCTTCCCATGCTTGCGTTGGGGATCTCGTCCACAAGCTCTAAGTCGCCTTCAATATTCACATAACGCTGGATAGTGCTGTTTGAGAAGTCTAAATACCACTGGCCGGTGCCGCCGGTCTGGTAAACGATATGTACATCTTCGCTGTACTGCGCGCTTATTGCTTCGTAGATATCTGCGCTTGCCGCGCTCCCGTCGCTTTCGAGGTCGGTACCGCAGAGGTATACAAGGATCGTCCAGCCGCTGTCGCCCATTGGTTTGCTGTCAGAGCGGGTACGGCGGTCGATCTCCAGACTTCCTCCGCTCACCGAAAGCTGCGTTGCGCTATCAGAGTAACCACGCTCCCCAACGTCATTTTGCCCGGAGGGAGCTTCGTGGGTTTGGGAGGAAGGTGCGTATTCTTCTTCAGAAGCTGCTTCGTCGCTTGACGCAAGCAGTTCATCAACAGTTCCGGCGCAGCCGGAAAGCGACATTGCCGCCGCAATTGCCGCTGCAACAGAAATAACAGTGTGTTTCTTCATATACATCTCCAGATGATATCAGCCCCCGAAATAGCCGAGGAAGTTAAAGCCGGTGGGGAACGGAATGGTGAACATATAGATTGTGCCGAACAGGAAGCCTGCGATAGCTACAATAGTAATGAGCATTCTGTTGGGCAGTCTGCGGAATGTGCCGACGATACCAAGCATGAACAGTACTACGGAGTAAATTACCGTTACAAGATTGAAGGTATCGCCCTTTGTGTTATCAGACTGACCCTCTGCAAGAACTGCTTCGCTCTCTGCAAGCACTGCCTGTGCGTCAACATAATAGCTGTCGATAAAGTCTTGGTTGGCAAAGGGGCTGGTGGTGGAAAGCTCACTGTTGATTACCCAGTCTATTATCTGATCAGCGTCAAACTCAAAATCATACCCGATAAGCTCCGCCATTTCATCTGTGAGGTTGTCAGTGCAAATAAACTGTATCTTATATGCGCTCTCATACATTTGGTCGGTGTCGCCTGTTTCGTTGGCATAGAGTATCTCCACCTCATAATCGCTTATCATGTTCCAAATCTGCATATCCTGCATGAGTGCCTGAGAAGCCTCATTCCAGCGGGCGTTTCCGTCAGCGGCCAGATTGTTGCTCTTTGTGTAATTGGTGGACATGTTACCGCCGTGCAGCGAACCTATCCATGAAGCCCACGCGGTAGCAAGCGCTGTAATGCCGAGGAATACAGCGATAACTATTTCAAGGATATCCTCCTTGCTGCGCTTCTGCTTTGCCGGTGCGGAATTCTGGTTTTCCTCTGTGATTGCGTTTTCTGACATAAACAAATTCTCCTAATGTCAATTATTGGTACATATAACAAAGCAGTTCCTGCCGTATTACCGACAGGAACATTGCTTTCACTCCATCAGCCAACTACCCACGGAGTTCCGTCTTTTTTTGTGAACTTACCGGTCGCTACCTGAATGATATCAACTATGTAGCCAACGCCAAAGCAGCCCGCGGTAAGCAGCCAGATAATGCCGGTGCCGATCTTTCCGGTCATAAATCTGTGTACCCCAAGTTCTCCCAGAAAAATTGTCAGGATAAGTGCAGGTGTTTTTTCCATAATAACCTCCCAGTTTAAATTAATTTATTCAGCGGCTTCTTCGCCGTTGCCTTCTTCGTATTCGCCCTCAGCTTCGTAATCACCCTCAGCTTCGTAATCACCCTCAGCTTCTCCTTCTCCGGAAGCAACAGTCAGATCAGCAGTACCCTTCTTCATAACGCAGTCCATAACGCTGCCGTCCGCCTGTTTCAACTGGAAGGTCAGAGTGTCTTTAGCAGAATCGTATATGACTCCCATAACGACATTTTTGGAGTCGTCTAGGCACTCGAATCCGTTAGCCCTCACCTGAATTTTGTAGGTTTCAGATCCTGTAACGCTGCTAAGCGTGAAGGAATCGTCTGTAACAGTAGCGTTCATAGTGACGGACGCAATGTCTTTGCCGCTACCCTCTGCAAGCTCTGCTACGGTTTTACCGGCAGCAGTTTCCAGGGTCCAGTCACCCTTTACCTTGCTCATGTCAAGTCCGCCGCATGCTGTGCAGCAGACTACCACCGCTGCCATAAGTACGATAGCCAGAATCTTCTTCATTGTTTTCATTAACTTCATTCTCCTTTGAGTAATAATTTGTGGAAATCCACTTGCCTAATTATACTACTTCATGGAGAATTTGTCATCACCTTTTCGGGTGAATTGAATCTCAATCAGATAATTTTCATTTC
>CAMAGG010000209.1 GCA_945833805.1 uncultured Clostridia bacterium
GGCGGGAGAGAACGAGGGCTGGCGGGTGTTCTTTGACATAATGCACGGGCTTTTCGGGTATTCCGCGTTCCTTGTCGGACCGCTGATAATCTTCATTGCGATCAGGGTTTCAGCCGCAAAGGGCGGTGCAATGCTCGGCACGATAATCATGGAATGTGTGGTAGGAATACTTCTGCTGTGCGCCGCGGTTCAGATCTTCGCGGTCGGCTCTACACCCGGAGAAGATTTCGGCGAGGTAATTGCAAATCTCTACATAGACGGCAAGGATTTCCGTGGCGGAGGAGTTTTTGCGCTGTTTATCGGCGGACTGCTGCTTCTTCTGGGGCGGCTGGGCGCTTCTATCATTATTATTCTGCTTATTCTGGTATGCGCTCTGCTTATATCGGGAATAACTGTTGCGGACTTCACAAAGCGTGTTTCAAAGCCTATCAGGACTGCAAAGGACAAGACAGTTGAGCATCACCGCCGGGTCAAGGAGGAGAAACAGCTTGCCCAGCAGTTTGAACTGGAGCAGGACGAGCTTGAACGCATTCAGGCGGAAATCGACGCGGAGCAGTCGGACAAGCGAACTGTTGCCGAGTTAAAAAAAGCCGTATTCAGCGTAAAGGAGCCGGAACAGCCTACTGTAAATAATATCACTTCCAACCTTGTTTCGGATCAGCCGGAGGAAACTATTCTCCCTGAGCCTGAGGAGCAGACCTCTGATCCTGAGGAATCCCTCATTGAGGATCAGAACGAGGAGGATAAGGACTATATAGCCGAGATCAAGGACTATATAATGGAAAAGAACCGCGCCGTTATTGAGGAAGCCGAAAAGACCGAAAAAGACCCGCTTGAGGATGAAAACGCTGAGCTGGTACCCATAATAGACGCGATCCACCGTTTTAAGGAGGATAATCCCGAGGTCACCCCGATAAAGAGGATCGAAGATCTCCCGGAGAACACAGTCACAAGTTCAGATGAGGGCGAGCTTCCGTTTGATCTCGACGATGTTATCGACGAACCGGAGGAGCCTGAACAGACACCCGCTGTACAAGAGAGAAAGTCGGAGCCTGCTTCGGCAGAAAAACCGATTCAGCCTGAGCCCTCCGCAAACACACCTCAGTCAGCGCCGAAGATGCCTTTGAAAAAGCCTGCTCCAGAGGAACTGAATTTCAGCGACGTTTATACTCTGCCACCGGTTACTCTGCTTAATCCAGTCCAGAAAAAGCTCAGTCAGGCGGACATTGACAGCGAGATCGACCGCAATTCAAAGAAGCTTGTGGAAGCGCTCCAGAGCTTTGGAGTTCAGACAAAGCTTGTCGGCGTGAGCCGCGGCCCGTCTGTTACCCGCTATGAGT
This sequence comes from uncultured Clostridia bacterium, assembly GCA_945833805.1. Classification (GTDB taxonomy): domain Bacteria; phylum Bacillota; class Clostridia; order Oscillospirales; family Ruminococcaceae; genus CAG-115. The sequence goes on from CAMAGG010000209.1 coordinate 1,341, forward strand.
TACAGCCCGCTCCGGGCGTAAAGATCTCGAAGATCACCGGACTTACCGATGATATCGCGCTCAATCTTGCGTCTGCGGGAGTGCGCATCGAAGCGCCTATTCCGAACAAATCCGCAGTCGGTATCGAGGTTCCGAACAAGGCTAGGGACACTGTTTTCTTCCGGGAGCTGGTAGATACACTGGAATTCAAAAAGAGCTTCGATAAGAAGCTTGAAACGGTTCTAGGCAAGGATATCAGCGGAGCGATGGTAACATGCAATATTGCGAAAATGCCGCATCTGCTCATTGCCGGAACCACAGGCTCCGGTAAGTCGGTCTGCGTAAATTCGATCATCATGAGCATACTTATGAAGTCCACTCCGCAGGACGTTCGGCTTATCATGATAGACCCGAAAAAGGTGGAGTTCATGATGTACAACGGTATCCCGCACCTGCTTATCCCGGTAGTCACCGACCCGAAAAAGGCGGCGGGAGCGCTGGCATGGGCGGTAAACGAGATGCTCAACCGTTACAGAATGTTCTCCGAGAACAACGTCCGCGACTTCTCAGGCTTCAACGAGCTTGCTGCAGACCCGGACAGCGGGCTTCGGAAAATGTCACATATAGTTATTTTTATAGATGAGTTGGCCGACCTGATGATGGCTTCACCAAAGGACGTGGAGGACAGCATAGTTCGTCTTGCGCAGATGGCGAGAGCTGCCGGAATGCACCTTGTTATCGCAACTCAGCGTCCGACTGTAAATGTCGTTACGGGACTTATCAAGGCAAATATCCCAAGCCGTATCGCGCTGATGGTGGCTTCTCAGATGGACAGCCGCGTTATTCTGGACTCCGGCGGAGCGGAAAAGCTGTTGGGCAACGGCGATATGCTGTATATGCCAGTGGGACTTCCCAAGCCGGTCAGAGTTCAGGGCTGCTTTGTTTCGGATAAAGAAGTGGAGCGCACCGTTGACTTCATCAAACAGACATTTAAAGCAGAATATGATGAGCTTATCATGGAGGAAATCGAGCGTCAGACTGAAATGGTGGAAGCTGCTCAGGACAGTAAACAGAGCGGTTCTGACAGCGGAGATTTCGACACAAGCGACGAGCGCCTTGAGGAAGCAATTGATTTTGTTATAGAAGCAGGAACGTGCAGCACATCTTCACTTCAGCGCCGTTTGAAGCTTGGCTATGGACGTGCCGCAAGGCTTGTTGACATCATGGAGGAAATGGGAATTGTCGGCCCGCTTGAGGGCAGCAAGCCGCGTCAGGTGCTCATGACAAAACAGGAGTGGGCTGAAAGAAAGCTACAACAGAGATAATCATAAGTAGAAACAGAAAGGAAACAACTATGCCATTTTTGCCGGTCAGCAGACAGGATATGGAGGAACGCGGAATAAAGCAGTTAGATTTCATCTGCTTCACCGGGGACGCGTATATAGATCACCCCACCTTTGGTATTGCGATAATCTCAAGAATGATTGAAGCCGCGGGATTTACTGTCGGAGTTATCGCGCAGCCGCTTAATGACGCGGATTACATGAAGCTTGGCAAACCGAAGTACTGCTTCATGGTTTCCGGCGGAAACATCGACAGCATGGTGTCCAATTATACTGTTGCGCTGAAAAAGAGATATGACGACGCCTACTCTCCGGGAGGAAAGGGCGGCAGACGTCCCGACCGTGCAGTTATAACCTATTGCAGGAATCTGAAAAGACTGTTCCCTGATGTTGAAATATCTATCGGAGGTCTGGAGGCTTCACTGCGCCGTTTTGCGCACTATGACTACTGGAATGACTGCGTTATGCCGTCAATTCTGGTGGACAGCGGTGCGGATTACCTTATGTACGGCATGGGCGAGGTCACTCTGACGCAGATGCTGAACAATTTCAAGGCTGGTCTGCACCTTAGTGATATGCACGATCTGCGGGGTATCTGTTACCTCACCGAGCCTGAAAATACTCCGATCGGCGCTGTTCAGTGCGACAGCTTTGAGATAGTGAGAGATAACAAGAAAGCCTACGCAAAATCCTGCCGCAAGCAGTACGATGAGCAGGACGAAGTGTACGGCAGGACAATTATCCAGCGGCACGGCAATAAAATGCTGGTACAGAACCCGCCTCAGCGCAGCGTTACACAATCGGAGTTCGACTACACCTATGAGCTGCCTTATATGAGAATGTACCATCCGATGTATGAAAAGGAGGGGGGAGTTCCTGCAATTCAGGAGGTGGAGTTCTCGATAACCCACAACCGCGGCTGTTTCGGTTTCTGCAACTTCTGCTCCATCGCACTTCATCAAGGGCGCAGAATACAGACCCGCAGTGAGGATTCGGTTTATGAGGAAGCAGTGAAGCTGTCGGAGAATCCGCGTTTCAAGGGCTATATACACGATGTCGGAGGTCCTACCGCTAACTTCCGCCACCCCTCCTGCGACAAGCAGGAGCAGCACGGAATGTGCAAGGGCAGGAAATGCCTTGCGCCGACACCCTGCAAAAATCTGAAAGCCGACCACAGCGATTATATCCGTCTTCTGCGCAGGCTGCGTTCGATAAAAGGCGTGAAGAAGGTATTCATACGCTCCGGAATCCGCTTTGATTATATGCTTCAGGATAAAAACAACGATTTCCTTGACGAGCTTGTGCAGTACCATGTCAGCGGACAGCTGAAAGTCGCGCCGGAACACGCGAGCAATAAGGTGCTTGATCTTATGGGAAAGCCGCATATCGAGGTTTATGAGGAGTTTGAAAAGCGCTTTTACGCGGCAACAAAAAAATGCGGCAAGGAGCAGTATCTTGTGCCGTATCTTATGTCCTCTCACCCCGGAAGTACGCTAAATGAAGCAGTAGAGCTGGCTCTTTTCCTGAAAAAGCACAATATCCGTCCTGAGCAGGTTCAGGATTTTTACCCCACACCGGGAACTATTTCCACGGCAATGTTCTA
>CAMAGG010000210.1 GCA_945833805.1 uncultured Clostridia bacterium
GAAAGTACATCTTGACAGACTGAAATAACGATCCACCTTTTACGGGGAGAAAAACTTTATAATCCCTTGACGAATCTGAAACAGGAAATACGAAAGGGCTTGCAGAAAACATTTTGTAAGTCTTCCGGGAAATGACAAGGTAATAGCTGACGCAATGAATATCCTTGAGCAGCTTGAGGGTGTGAAAATCGCGTTGTTTGCTTCCTGCGGGATGCCGGCGAACGAAAAGTACAAGCAAGTACATTGAGAATAGTATCTGCCAGTGGATAAACGATGATTGCAGCTGCCTTGGGTTTTCCCGTGTCAGGGGACTGCCTCAGAAAAGTTCCGCGAAAAGCTTGAAGCTGAAACGAGTTATTAGTCGGATGACCTTGACAGGATCAAAAGCGGCTCTGTTTGAAAGCAGAGCCGTTTTTGCATTCCGAAAATAACCTTGATTTTACTAAAAAACTATGCTATACTATATTTAGGGCAACCCCGCACAGTTACCGGCTAACGTCTTTTCCGTCCGCTTGCTTGCATCTTTTACGCCATATTGCGCAATCGAACGAAGATAATTATTCGGTGTTGCCTTAGGTCACCTCTAAAACGCTCCTTCACGGCAAGCCATGTACGAAAATCTGCTCGTGTCCCTGTTTTCAGAGGTCCCCTTTACATTTGTCTGCCGGAGAAAAACTACGAGAAAAAATTTTTTTTAAAATGCAACGCGGACAATAAAAATGTTGTATAAATAGATAGGGCAGCGATGCAGGGGTGTTTTGCTATGCTGCCTTAGGGAAGGGGCTTATTATGGACGATGAAAAAATCGTTGACCTTTTCTGGCAGCGCAGCGAAAGCGCAATAACCGAAACCTCCGCCAAATACGGAGCGCTTTGCGGTAAGATAGCCTACGGGATACTGGGTAACTCACAGGACAGCGAGGAGATAGTAAATATGGCGTATCTGCGCCTATGGGACGCAGTTCCTCCCAAAAGACCACAGCCGATTCTGCCGTTTCTTGCGAAAATCGTCAGAAATCTTGCTCTCAACCGGCTGAAAGCAGAGCATACCCAGAAAAGGTATTCTGGCGAATTTGCAGTATCGCTGGACGAACTTGACGAATGTATTCCGGACAAGAAAGGAATCCAGAGCGACTCGGTACATATCCGGGACTGTCTGAATACATTCCTGAAAGCGGAAAAGCGCACGGCGCGGAGTATATTCGTCCTGAGGTACTTCTATTGCGAGAGCATTGAAGAGATCGCTCAGAAAACCGGTTTTTCGGAAAGCAAGGTAAAATCCATGCTGTTCCGCACCCGTAATAAGCTCAGAAAATATCTTGAAAGCGAGGGGATATCAATATGAAGCACGAAGCGCTTACAGACGCAATATCAATGCTTGACGATGAGCTTCTTGCCGAAGCGCAGGAGCCTTTCCTCAAGCGGCGCATTGCGCCTTCTGCAATAAAGATCTGCGCAGCGGCGGCAGCGGTTTGCGCTCTGCTGATGATCCCACGGGGAGGCGGTGCGGATATTCTCATTATGGGGAAGGATCCGTCAGATAACCCGGTCGCGATACGGACAGAGGTCGATGAAGCAGTTGCTATAAGAGCTTTCGCCATGGAGTGTACCGAGATCCCGGTGGAGGTCGTTTCGTCAGAGAAAACTGTTATCAGCGTGTCTTCCGGAGATATATTCATAATCGGCGAAGGAACAGATACCGTGCCTGCCGAAACACCCCTTGAGTTGAACGGCAGCGCGTCGCTTATGTGGAGCATTCCGCTGTGTGACACCAGCGAGGAATTCAGGCTTACCGCTCAGACAGAGAAAAACTGTCATACTCTGCTGCTTTCTTTCGATGAAATCTTGCAGGAATGGACGGTGCAGGAGATTGCCGCAGTCTGAACGAACATTATTTGATCAATTATTTACAATGGAGGAAAGAACAATGAAGAAGTTTACAGCGATCATATTGGCAGCAATGATGGTGCTTTCACTTTCGGCTTGCAGCAGCGGAAACAATAGCGAAAGCAGCATTGTTTCAGATGAAAACTCATCTTCCGCAGAAAGCGGAGCAGCTGACGAATCCGAAGCAAGCGAATCCGAAGCAAGCGAATCCGAAGCAAGCGAATCTGAAGCAAGCGAATCCGAAGCAAGCGAATCTGAAGCAAGCGAATCCGAAGCAAGCGAATCTGAAGCTAGCGAACCCGAAGCTAGCGAACCCGAAGCTAGCGAACCCGAAACGAGCGAACCGGAAGCAAGCAAACCAGAAACTACCACACCCGCAACCACAACACCCGCAACCACCAAGCCCGCAACCACCAAGCCCGAAACTACCAAGCCGCAAACCACAAAGCCTGCAACTACCAAGCCGCAAACTACCGAGCCTGTAACAAGCACTCCTGAAACCAGCGAACCCGAGGATGTAAAGGAGAATATTTCCGATCCGGCGGCTCTGCTCAACACTACATGGGCGCTTTTCGGTGAGGACGAGATATTCCCGGTGACCGGCGGTGACTTCAGCAGCGAGGAATTGATTGAGGAGGCAGCTTCCTTCAGCCTTGAAGATCCTGATGTACTCGATTATGTTACCGGATTTCCGGCGGCAGAGATACATAAGATCGACAGCGCAGCTACCCTCATGCACATGATGAACCAGAATACCTTTACAGCGGGCGCATTCCATGTTGTTGACGGAACTGATATTGTCGCGCTCAATAAGGCGGTCAAGGACAATATCATGAATCGTATGTGGATGTGCGGATTCCCGGATAAGCTGATCGTTGCAAACGTGGGAGATTATCTTGTGTGCGCGTTTGGCAAGAATGACCAGATCAACGCATTCAGCACTCACCTCACCGAAGCTTATTCCACTGCAATTATCGTTGTTGACGAGCCGATATTATGATGAAGAAATACAGAATTATTGCCGCTGCAATGGCGGCGCTCCTCCTCTGCGGCTGCGAAGCTGCTTCCGGCAGCAGCGAGAGTACAACTGAGGACAGTTCCGCTTCCGTCAGCACACCGGCTGAGGATATTGATGAAACATCTGGCGAAGAACTGTCCTCCGAGGAAGAATACGTTCCGGGTGAGCGGGACGAAAACGGCGTATATATTGCGGAGGGATATGCCGCAAAGCTGGAGTATCCCCTTGATGAAAAGTCCATAACATACGCTGCGAAGCGGTTTGAGTATGTATATGAGCAGTATCTTAAGGGTACCTGCGATAACATATATGTCAGCGTAATTCCGGACAAGAATTACTTCCTTGCAGAGAGAAACGGATATCCGTCGCTGGATTATTCCGAGCTTACCGAAATGCTCACCGGACAGATGGATTATGCGGAGTATATCGACATTTTCCCGCTGCTGGAGCTGTCGGATTATTACTGCACCGATACTCACTGGAGGCAGGAAAAGATCACAGACGTTGCTGCGAAGATAGCCTCCGCTATGGGTGTAGAGCTAAAGGCGGAATACACTCAGACGGTTCTGGATAAACCTTTCTATGGAGTTCATTGCAGGCAGGCGGAGATATCCATTGAGCCGGATACGCTGATATATCTTGAGAATGAGTTCCTGTCGGAATGCACAGTCTATGACGGCGAAACAGACTCTTATATTGACGTGTACAATATGGAGCTTGCAGCGGGGGACGATCCGTACGAGATATTCCTATCCGGGGCAAAATCCCTGCTCACCATTGATAATCCCAATGCTACGACCGAAAAGGAGCTGGTTATCTTCCGGGATTCCTATGCGTGCAGCATTGCGCCGCTTCTTGCAGAGGGATATTCCAGAATAACCCTTGTGGATATCCGGTATCTGTCGCCGATGCTTCTGGGAAGATTTGTTGATTTCCACGGTCAGGACGTGCTTTTCCTTTACAGCGCTCTGGTATTGAACAACAGCGTGACAATAAAATAAGACCTGTGGGGGTACTGCTTCGGCATATCCCCACGATCTGCGCGCAATATGAGTTTTGAAATTATCACGGAGGAATGCCTCTTGTCCCAGACGTAGGCTTCAGTTTTGAAGATTTCGCGTTTTCCTAATGTGTTCCAATTGAAAAAAGCCCTTGACCTTTCAGAGCTATTTGTTAAAATAGAATGCGGTTATTTTTCCTAAGGAGACGCTGATTAAAACAAAATCGCCCCGTTCAAACGTGCATACTCACGC
>CAMAGG010000211.1 GCA_945833805.1 uncultured Clostridia bacterium
ACAGATGAAATCCAAGCTTTCGCAGGAGTACAAATGCTATCTCGACAAAGGAGGATTATCGGTGAAAAGCAATAAGCTGAAAAGCGCTGTGAACGCTGGCGTGGAGCTGCTCCGTGCTCGTTCGCAGACTGCTTCCGAATTAAAAATGATGGCGAAGAAATTCTATGAGATTGCAGATTTTGCGCTGCGGCTTGCGGCGGAGGAAAGCCTTATCCACCAGAATGGGCAAAGAGAAACGCCCGAGAAAAGTCCTGAAGAGGAACCTCGGGCGGTGTGTTTATCTATGTGACGGAGGAAATCATGACATCAACACAAATCCTGCTGCTCTGCCTGTGCGGAGCGGCTTTTCTTGTAATCGGGCTCATCACAGCAATCGGCAGCACATACTCCCTCAAGGGAATTCCCAGCAAGCCTGTGGGCAACGGTCAGCACGGTACGGCGCGGTTTGCAACGCCGAAAGAAATATCCCGAACCTACAAGCAGATACCCTACACACCCGGTTTGTGGCGGCGCGGGGAGCAGCTTCCAACGGTTGACGGTCTGATAGTAGGCTGTGTGGAACGCAGCGGAACGGTGACAGCTTTGGTGGACGATTCGGATATCCACACGCTGATGATTGGTGCGTCCGGCGTGGGCAAGACTGCGAATTTCCTCTACCCCAACATTGAGTACTGCTGCGCCGCCGGAATGTCCTTTGTTACCACCGACAGCAAAGGCGACCTTTACCGAAATACCGCCACGATTGCCGAGAAATACTACGGTTACAAGGTGTCGGTGATTGATTTGAGAAACCCAACTCGCAGCAGCGGATACAATATGTTGTATCTCGTGAACAAGTACATGGACTTATATAAGGCTTGCAGCAAGCTGGAATTCAAAGCGAAAGCAGAAAAATTCGCAAAAATAACCGCCAAAACGATAATTTCGGCGGACGGAAATATTTCAAGCATGGGTCAAAATGCGTTCTTCTATGAGTCGGCGGAGGGCTTGATTACATCAGTGATTCTGTTAGTTGCCGAGTTCTGTCCTCCTGAGAAGCAGCATATAATCAGCGTTTTCAAGCTGATTCAGGAGCTTCTTGCACCCACCAGCGGTAAAGAGCCGACTGCATTCCAGAAGCTGATAAATATGCTGCCGTCCGAGCATAAGGCAAGGTGGTTCGCCGGAGCTGCGCTGAATTCCTCGGAGCAGGCAATGGCAAGCGTTATGTCTACTGCTCTGTCCCGGCTCAATGCGTTTATTGACTCGGAACTGGAGCAGATTTTGTGCTTCGATACCTCAATTGACGTGGAGGAGTTTTGCAGCCGCAAGTCCGCGATTTACCTTGTACTGCCGGAGGAGGACGCGACCAAGCACTTCCTGATTTCGCTGATTTTTCAGCAGCTATACAGAGAAATGCTGACCGTTGCGGACGAGCGCGGCGGTCAGCTTGAAAAGCGTGTGATGTTCTATGCAGACGAAATCGGCACACTGCCGAAAATAGACGGGCTGGAGATGATTTTCTCGGCTTCACGCTCACGAAAAATCTCTATCGTGGCGATAATCCAATCGCTGGCGCAGTTCGAGAAAACCTACGGAAAAGAGGGTGCAGAAATAATCGTGGACAACTGCCAATGCACCTTGTTCGGCAGCTTTGCGCCTAATTCCAAGACCGCAGAAGAAATATCCCGAAACCTCGGAAAACAGACGGTTCTAAGCGGTTCGGTCACGAAAAGCTCCGGGCGGGACGGCGGCAGTAAGTCGCTTCAAATGATAGAGCGCCCGCTGATGACCGTGGACGAGCTGAAGTCCATGCCGAAAGGTCACTTTATTGTGATGAAAACCGGGTGTCACCCGATGAGGACACGGCTCAAGCTGTTCTTCAAGTGGGGGATTCAGTTCGAAGAGGCATACTCGATTGAAGAGAAGTTCGAACGAAAGGTGCAGTATGCCGATAGAGAAGAGGTTGAGACGGCGGTTATGGAGAGATTTCCGACGAAGATGATACCGCCTGTTCCGATGGAGCATGAAGATGAGCTCCTTGTAAACAAATTGAATGAAAGTGCAGTAAGAAGAAAATCTCCCAGAACGAGAGGTTCCAAAGAAAAATAGAAATAATATTACAAATTTGGACGAAAGCACTTTACATTTGAAAATATATACTGTATAATATGGGTATAGAATTAGATTACTTTTTTGTCCTTTCCGAAATGAGTTGCTTTGTTTCAATACAATCAAGCAATTCAATGAGCAAACGTCGGGATTTGGGGTTAAGATTGACCAATTTGTTCAAAAGTTGACCTGTACTCACATCCTTGTAAAAGGTTTTTTTCATATCTTGAGGGGGTACGTTAACATCGGTTTGACCTATCAGATAGTCAACTGAAACATTCAGATATTCCGATATCTGCGTCAATGTTATTAAATCTGGCTCCCTGTTTCCGTTTTCATAATTGGATATTGCGGCGGTGGATACATTTATCGCCGCTGCTAAATCCTTTCTGGAATAGTCGTTATCTTCTCTAATTTCTTTGAGCCGTTCGGAAAATGTCATTCAAGTCTCTCCCCTTTTACTTTATTATACCTATATTTTAAAGAATAAATTCGATTTGTGTTCAATTATATACAAATCGTGTCAAAACACGGAGTATTGTGTTATATTATAAACAAACTGAATGAGGTGAGGTTCTGACATGCGTGTAGCGGTTTGCGATGATAATAAGGTTATGCTTGACTTTTTAACCAGACAAATTTCGGAGTGTTTGAACTTGCATCATATCAAGAATGATGTCAGTAAATTCTCTTGTGGTACAGATTTTGTTTCAAAAAATGAACAAAAACCGTTTGATATTATTTTTCTTGATATTAAAATGCCGGATATAAGTGGCTTTGAAGTTGCAAAGAAAGTTCGCAGCCAATCCGAAAACGTTTACATAATCTTTATTACTACTGAGGACAATCTGGTATATGATAGCTTTGATTTTCGTCCGTTTAACTTTATTCCAAAGACAGACAGTGAAGTATTTAAAATCAAGCTGGATAATGTTATAGGCAAGTTGGCTGATCACATTCGCGAAAATCGTCCAATATGTCTTTCGCTTCCGTTTAATGAGAAGAAATATGTTCATCCAACCGACATAATCTATATTTTAAGTAAATCAAACTATTTGGATATTATATGTCAACAAGAAACCATACATATACGCGGAAAGGTTGAGTCTATACTTGAATTGCTTTCACCGAAGTACTTTGCAAGAATACATAACAGGTGTATAGTGAACTTAAAACATCTATGCAGGATTGACAATACTCACTTCAAAGCTCTGATTGACAACGGTATTGAATTAGATATAAGCAGAACCTATAAGGCGGTTTTGATTGAAAAATACAACGTGTATTTGCGCGACTTTACATAGGTAGGACATTTTATGATAGACATTTTGTGGAGTTTTTTTGAGCTTATTGTAACGGTATTTGAGGAGTTTGTAATTGTTCACTTCATTTGTAAATTTCTTGGACATAATTTTTCAACCCTTAAGGGCAAAGTAATATATGTTTCCGGAAGCCTTGTCGGTTCGGTTGTTGTTTCGGTTGTTGATCAAATGATAAATTACGAGAGCTGGCTTGGGGCAGTATATATGACTTATTGGTTTATTTTTGCTTTATTATTTTTGGACGGCAAAATCCTCAATAAATTTTTTGCTGTGCTATTGGCAAATATGGTTGTTATATTCTCAAGTACATTGATACCCAGTTCAGTTTCGGCTATACTTAGATCTGAAATGATTACAATATATTCACAAAAAAGTTTTATAAGATTTATGACCATATTATTGGTACAACTATGCATCTTTTATTTTTGCAGCTTGATTCTAAAAATTATTGACAAGGCTTTATTAAAACTAAAGAAAAAAGAATGGGGATTAATAATCTCGGTATTTGTAATATCGTTCTTTTCACTTATAATGATACAGCTCACACTTTTAAATTTTAAAAACAATATGAACACAGATGTGTATACCATTAGCTTACTATTATCAGCAGAATTTGGAATTGTAGTTCTTAATTCGATATGCTTGTATATGACTGTTGCCCTCAGCAAGGGGAACAAATCCGCGGAGGAGTTGAAATTAAAGACTCAACAATATGAGTACAGTATCCAATATGCCGAAACA
>CAMAGG010000212.1 GCA_945833805.1 uncultured Clostridia bacterium
CTGACGAAAAATCTGACGGCGCAATCGAACGACAATAATTATGCGGTGTTGCCTTTATTTGGAGGAGATCATGGATCCCAGAAAGCATTTCAGCGCACTAAACATCATTCACAGAATTATAAAGGAAAAGGTGCAGCCGGGGGATTTCTGCATTGACGCTACTGCGGGACGGGGCAACGATACGCTGCTTCTGGCGCAGCTTGTGGGGGAAAGCGGTCATGTAACCGCATTCGATATCCAACAGGACGCAGTGGACAGCACAAAAGCGCTGCTTGCCGCAAACGGCATGACGGAGCGCACAGATGTGCTTCTGAAAAGCCACAGCGAAATGGCGGAGCTGTTCGAGGAGAACAGCATTTCCTGCATAACCTTTAACTTTGGCTGGCTGCCAAAGGGCGACCACAATATCTTCACCAGCAAGAGCACCAGTATTCCGGCGATAGAGCAGGGATTAAAGCTGCTGAAAAGCGGCGGAATTATGACGCTCATCATCTATTATGGCAGGGAAACCGGATTTGAGGAGCGTGACGCGCTGCTGGAATATCTCCCCACTATCGACAGCAGCAGATATACGGTCATTGAAATGCCATTTGTCAACCGCCCGAACTGCCCTCCTATCCCGATCATTATTTTAAAAGATCTGTAATGCGGGTATAAAAGGTTTGTAAATCACATTTTGAGTTATTGACAGATTTATGTAATTGTGATATACTTGATATGGTAACTATGGTATGTCAGCGCATTGGGCGACATCCGTCGCTTTTCGCCCCTGCGCCGGATCGGTTTTGAATAAGGAGATTATATTATGTTTTGTCAGAATTGCGGCGCTCAGATCCCGGATAACGCAAAGTTCTGCGGAAATTGCGGCGCTGTAAATGCTTTGTTTAAGCAGGAGAATACGCCTGCTGCGCAGTCGGCTGTAAATCCTGCCGCTGCTCCGCAGACCGTTCCTCAGGCTGTTCCGCAGACAGTCCCACAGGAAGTTCCTGCGCCGTCTTTCAACGCAGCCGGAAGTCAGAATTATCAGCAGTCTGTTCAGAATGCTCAGACACCTTCCGGTGTTCAGTATTCTCAGAGTGCTCCTCAGGAGCAGCCTGCGCAGAGCGTTCAGGATCCCACTGAGGCTTTGATGAACGAATATTATCGTGCCGCTAATGCGCAGAACACCGGCATTCCCGCCGGCTCTGTCCAGCAGCCCGCGGCAGATCCTCAGCCTATGCGTTACACCGCGGCTCCTGTGGCTGAAATTCCTGTAAAGAAAAAGAAGAGCAAGCTTATTCCCGGTCTTTGCATTGCAGCGGGCGCTGTGGTAGTTCTCGGAGGGGCAGGCGCAGCGGTTTATCATTTCAACAAGGCAAGCATTACCCGCATGATAATGGGCGATGCAAATTACGCATTTTCCCTGGCTGCAAGCTCTTTTTCCGGAATGGCTGAGCAGAGCGAAATGCTGAATAAGGCAGTTCAGACTACATTATCATCGGCAGAAATGAGCGGAAATTCCGTGGGCGATATTCTTGAGTCCTCTATGGACGGTTCTTACGGCGAAATATCTTCTGCCGTTACGTCTGATCCTATGGCTGCTATGGGAAATGCTCTTGAGTTCGGCGCAGCTTATATTAACGAGCTTACAGGAACTAACGGAGTGACAGTCAGCCTGTCTGCCAGCGCAGAGCTTGATAAGTCGGTTATCGAGATGGCAAAGGCATCTGCATACGGCGACGCAGACGCTGAACAGATCATTGAAGACCTGCTTGGAAATTTAGATTCCATAAAGCTGAGCATGGCTGAAAAGGACAGCGGCAGCGCATATGAGTATAATGCGAAGCTCACCGCCGGGAAAGATTCCATTGTTGAAGCTCAGATCAGGTATGAGGAGGACGGAACTCTGACTATGGTGTTCCCCGACATATCAGATACAGGGATAACCGCGCAGCTACCTGAGCATTCGTGGGAGGACATGAAGAAAGACGCTCCCGTTGTTACATATGATTTCAACAAGCTTTATGGAAAGATCGGCGCTGAAATCAAGAAGTACTTTGATGATTTTGAGATCGAGTGCGGAGATGATACCGTAGAGCTTGGCAAGCTGAAATTCACCGGAATGACCGTTGAAATCAGCCTCGACTGCGACAACGTATGCGATATATGCCAGATCGTTGTTGATGTTATCAGCGAGGATAAGGATTTTGCAGAATATCTCAAGTCAATGGACGACTCAATGGACGACGATGACATCGAGAACATGTTTGGTGAATTGTCCGACGGCATTGATGAAATGAGAAACAGCGGCACTGAGCTTGACATGAAGCTTACATATTATGTAAACAACGACAACACGATCGCAGGATACTCACTGTCTGCTGAGTCAGCCGGTACTGAGGTCAGGATAGAAGCTTTGTCCGGCGGCAATAACGCTGAGGTTTCCGTATCTGCAAACGGAGATGAGTATTTTGCGGTTCATGTTGAAGGAACTTCCGCGAACTCCGGCAGGGCTGAGGTGGTTATCGGCGGCTCTGACAGATTATACAGCACCGGAATTATGAACATCGACGGTATAGATTCCGGCGCATATTCTATCTATATTGATTATGAGGACGTTGAAAAGGCAACAGTCTTTGGTATGCCTGCTGAAGTCGGCAGCTACACCATTTCGCTTTCCTCCGATACTGCACGCGCTATCGCCTCTGACAATTCGGAGCTCAGGAAAGTGCTTGAGAAATCAACCATAACGATTGCGGCGAAAGCCTCCGGAAATGGGATCGCCTACACATTAGGCGCGGATATTTCAGGCTACGGCAAGGGCGAGATCACTATGGCTCTTGAGGAAACCACCGGAGAGGTAGCTCCCAAGCCCGGCAGCAATTACAAGCTTGTTGATATGGAAACTGCCTCCAGTGATGACGCAGAGCAGCTTGGCAATGACTTCATCGAATATTTTGAGAAGCTTGCCGATAAGAATAAGCTTGTTGGCTCGATTTATCAGATATTTGCAACTTCTGTTTCATCAAGTCAATCTGTCCCGGATATGATAATTACTCCTGATCAGTATTATGATGATGACTACAACAGCAGCTTTGACGATTACATCAGTGCACCGCTTGACGAAGCAGTGATCGATGCCAAGATCACATCAGCGAATACTCTTGCAAGCAGTATAAAAACTCAGACTACCACTTTTTTCACTAGGGCTGACACTGCTCATGAAACTCCGACAAACTTTGACAGTTCCGGCGAGGTTCTGCGGTTCTATGTATATGACGGCACATGGCTGATGGACTGCTCCACATCAAGCAGATTTGGTGATGGCGATAAGTGTTCATGGTGCTATGGCAGTGATGAAAACTGGGATTACTGCAAGTACATGGCATACACTCTGCCTGACTTCAAATACGGTCTGGTGGAGGTCGCGGTAGACGGTGGCGCATGCGTTGGCGCTGCTGTGATCGAGGGCGACGCTTACAGCTATCCCGGAACAAGTATGTCAGATTGGTACAGCGGAGGATTTGATTTCACCGGAAATAAGCCGGGCTTAATGAGCGACGGTACAATAATCGGTACAGCTCCGATGCTTTACTGGAATGAACTCTGAGTCGATCCAAAATAAAAAAATCCGGGAGGAGAGATCTTCCCGGATTTTTTGATGTCAGAATTGACTGATGAGAATACTAAGTATTTATTCGCTCTTGTATCTGAAAAACATCACCCAGAACAGCACTCCGGCAAGCGCCAGCGCGCAGCCAAGTCCGGTATAGAACACGGCGATGAATACCTCCGGCACAAGTCCGGAATTAAGTAGCCAGATACCGCCGCCCATCATGAATGCCATGATAAGATAAGCCCTGAGGTCGAAAAAATTCCATATCGGCTTGGTTTCTTCAGCATTGAATATAGCGTTCAAGTTGAGCACCCCTGGCCGGCGAGATTGAGCACCTTCGTCGCCGAAGTTGCGCATTGACAAAAGTATCTCAATATGCTACAATAGTGATGCTTTACGCACAGGGAGGATAGGGCAACGCTGAGGAGCGGCCCGAGCGCCCTGTGAGGTTTGCAAGTGATGAGGCGGTGTCGCGGTGAACGGCACCGCCTTTTTCATCACTTGGAAACCAAAGCGAAAAACCTCGGGTTCGGGCAGAGCCCGATGAGCCGAAGGCTC
>CAMAGG010000213.1 GCA_945833805.1 uncultured Clostridia bacterium
GCTATCAACCTCGGCTACGCTGACAAGATGAGCCACATCTCCACCGGCGGCGGCGCTTCCCTTGAATACCTCGAAGGCAAGGGTCTTCCCGGCATCGACGCTATTCAGGATAAGTAATTATTATCAGCAGGAGGACAGGATATCCTGTTCTCCTGTTTTATTCTGAGAGCCGGTCATGCGGCAGTCATTTCAGTGACGGAATAAGCTGCACCGCTCCGGAACTTACAGCGTCAGCGTAACATAGCTGACAGAATACAACAAACCACAAGGAGAATAACATCATGAAGAAGAATGTAAGAAAGGCAATCATTGCCGGAAACTGGAAGATGAACAAGACCCGCCCCGAGGCAAAGGCTCTGCTTGAGGAACTCAAGCCTATGGTATCCGATGTTAAGGACGTTGAGATCGTTGCCTGCGTACCTTTCACCAACCTTGAGACCGCTCTTGCTGCAACCGCTGGCACAAACATCAAGATAGGCGCTGAGAACTGCCACTTTGAAAAGAGCGGCGCATTCACCGGCGAGATCTCCGCTGATATGCTGGCTGAGATGGGCGTTGAATATGTAGTTCTCGGTCACTCCGAGCGCCGCCAGTACTTCGCTGAAACCGACGAGACCGTAAACAAGAGAACAAAGGCTGCCCTCGCAGCAGGTCTTAAGCCTATCGTATGCGTAGGCGAGCTTCTGTGGGAGCGCGAGTGCAACATCACCGAGGAAGTTATCGCGCGTCAGATCAAGCTGGATTTCTTCAACGTTTCCGCTGAGGAGCTGAAGAAGTGCGTTATCGCTTACGAGCCGGTATGGGCTATCGGCACAGGCAAGACCGCTACCGCTGATCAGGCTGAGGAGGTTTGCGCATTTATCCGTGCGACCCTCGCTAAGCTGTACGGCGCTGATGTTGCTGAAACTATCACGATCCAGTACGGCGGCTCCATGAACGCAAAGAACGCTGCTGAGCTGCTCTCCAAGACCAACGTTGACGGCGGTCTTATCGGCGGAGCTTCCCTCAAGGCTGCTGATTTCACAACTATCATCACTGCGGCTGTAAACGGCTGATTTATTTAAGATAATACAAATCAAGGAGATACAGAAATATGGCAAAACCCGTATTATTAGTAGTTATGGACGGAGTAGGCTTCTCCAAGACAGGTCTTGGCGACGCTGTTACAGAAGCTAACACCCCTACCCTCGACTGGATGCTCAAGAACTGCCCTAACACACGCCTGAAGGCTCACGGCGGCGCAGTAGGACTTCCCACCGACGACGACATGGGCAACTCCGAGGTAGGTCACAATGCGATCGGCTGCGGTCAGATCTATTCTCAGGGCGCAAAGCTCGTAAACGAGAGCATTGAGAGCGGCAAGATGTACGACTCTGACGCGTGGAAGGAGCTTACAGCAAACGTTAAGTCCAAGAATTCCACTATGCACTTCATCGGTCTGCTTTCTGACGGAAACGTACATTCCAACATCAGCCACCTGTTCAACATGATCAAGAGAGCAAAGACTGAGGGCGTTTCTAAGGTAAGAGTACACGCTCTTCTGGACGGACGCGACGTTCCCCCGCAGACTGCTCAGATCTATATCGAGCAGCTTGAAAACCTGTTCAAGGAACTGAATGACAGCACATTTGACGGCAGAATTGCCAGCGGCGGCGGCCGTATGAAGGTAACAATGGACAGATATCAGGCAGACTGGCCTATGGTAGAGCGCGGCTGGAACACCCATGTACGCGGCGAGGGCAGACAGTTCGCCAGCGCACTGGACGCAGTGAACACCCTGCGTGCTGAAACCGGCGTTTCAAGCGATCAGGATCTCCCGGCATTCGTAATCGCGGAGAACGGCGAGCCTGTGGGCAAGATCGTTGACGGCGACAGCGTTATCCTGTTCAACTTCCGCGGCGACCGCGCTATCGAGCTGTCTATGGCTTTCGATATGGTGCAGTTCGACCACTTCAACAGAGGTCCGAAGCCGGACGTATGCTACGCAGGTATGCTCCAGTATGACGGCGACCTCAAGCTTCCGGCACGCTTCCTCGTAAATCCTCCGGAGATCACAAACACCCTGACAGAGGTATTTGTAAAGGCTGGCATCAACGAGTACGCTATCTCTGAAACCCAGAAGTACGGTCACGTTACCTATTTCTGGAACGGAAACCGCAGCGGCAAGGTAAGCGAGGAGCTTGAAACCTACGTTGAGATACCGTCGGATAACGTAAGCTTCGACCAGCGTCCGTGGATGAAGTCCGCAGAGATCACCGACAAGCTTATTGAAGCGATCAGAAGCGGCAAGTATCAGTTCCTGCGCTGCAACTACCCCAACGGCGACATGGTAGGACACACCGGCAGCATGGACGCAACTATCATCGGAGTTGAGTCTGTTGACCTTGGTCTTGCAAGACTGAAGGAGGTCTGCGACGAGTGTGGAGTTACAATGCTCATCACCGCTGACCACGGCAACGCTGACGAGATGCTTGAGAAGAACAAGAAGGGCGAGGTTCAGGTAAGAACTGCGCACTCCCTCAATCCTGTTCCGTTCATCATCTACGACAAGGACGTTGAGTACACCATCAAGCCCAGCGACAGCTACGGTCTGGCAAATATCGCTCCGACGGTAGTCAAGATGTTCGGGCTGGAAGCTCCCTCCTGCTGGGAGGACAGCATGATCTGAGTTCCGGTCAATTCCGGCATAGCATAGCTGATCTGGCGCAGCGTTCCGGAAATTCCGGGGCGCTGCGCCTTTGGTTTTGGGAGATTTGTAACTATTGAGAGAGGAAAGACATGAAACGTGAATTAGGGATCGCGCGGTGCGGGCTTGCCTGCTGTCTGTGTTCGGAAAACAGCCACTGCGTCGGGTGCAATTCAGACGAATGTCCCGGCAGCGCATGGTGCGAAAACCGCAGATGCTCAGCGCAAAAGGGAATTTCCGGCTGTTGGCAGTGCGGGGAGGATTGCCATAAGGGGATGTTTGGAAAAATCAAACCCTACGGCTTCAAGGAGTTTGTGCGCAGATACGGCGCGGAAAAGCTTATGGACTGCCTGGAGCACAACGAACAAAACGGAATTGTTTATCACCGTGAGGGAATTTCCGGGGATTACGATGATTTCAGCGATGTTGAAGCGCTCATTGATTTTATTCTCTCCGAAAAGCGTCGGATATAGATTGAGGCTATATGTGGTTATTGCTAAAATGAATAGCGGAAAACGGCGGGAGTATCTGTGTCTGGCTTGACAAAAGCCTTGCATTAGGGTATAATTAAATATTATATAGAAAAAGAACATGGGAAAGGACTGTTGCAAATGCCAGTTAAAATAGCCGACGGACTGCCCGCGCAGAGTATTCTTGAGGACGAGCATATATTCATCATGACGGAGCACAGAGCGCTCCATCAGGATATAAGACCGCTGAAGATCGGTATACTTAACCTTATGCCCACAAAGATCGCCACCGAAACCCAAATCCTCCGCAGTCTGTCCAATACTCCGCTCCAGATCGAGGTCACGCTGGTGCAGACCTCGACATATACCAGCAGGAACACCTCCAGCGAGCATCTGCTGAACTTCTATAAGACCTTTGATGAGATCCGTGACATGAACTTTGACGGTTTTATCATCACTGGAGCGCCGGTAGAACATCTGGATTTTGAAGAGGTCGATTACTGGCAGGAAATGTGCGAAATAATGGAGTGGACAAAGACCCACGTCCACTCGGTTTTCCATATCTGCTGGGCGGCTCAGGCTGCGCTTTACTACCATTACGGAATACCGAAATATCCGCTCTCCGAGAAGCTTTCCGGAGTGTTCAGACATACTCTCCTTACCCCGAAATCCCGGCTGTTCCGCGGCTTTGACAGCGAATTCTGGGCGCCGCATTCCCGCCATACCGAGGTGCGGCAGGAGGATATCGAAAAAGTCCCCCAGCTCAAGGTAATGGCAGTGTCAGACGAAGCGGGAGTGTATGCGGTGTGCAGCGAGGACAGCAAACAATTCTTCATCACCGGACATTCGGAATACGACGCGGACACTCTGGCTCTGGAATACAAGCGCGACCTCGACAAAGGGCTAGACCCGAAGATCCCGGCGCATTATTTCCCGGACGATGACCCGACAAAGCCCCCGGTAATGAAATGGCGGGCGCATTCCACACTT
>CAMAGG010000214.1 GCA_945833805.1 uncultured Clostridia bacterium
TTCTGAAAGCAGCACTGGGATAATGGACTTCTCCGCTGCAATTGACGGAGCGAACAGCGCGCAGGAGGCTTTCAATGAAGCCATGAATTCGGCTGGGGATCTGGAAGATGAGTTGAACAACAACTTTGACCTCAGCGGGCTATATAACACATTCAACACCACTTTCTCAGATATCGGAATTGGTTTTGATACAATGTGGAACGCTATCTTTGGCTCTGGTGATAAGCAGTATCAGAGCTTGCTTGTTCTGGAGAAAAAAGTGGAGTCACTGTTCGGTAAGGAATGGACTGCGCACTGGGAGAATGTCGGTACCACGATCAATAAAGCATTCGGCGAGGGTGGAAGTTCGTACGACCGGAGCATGGCTTTGTATGATATTCAGGGCTGGCTTGAACAGATTGATAACACTGTTGCATCGTGGACAGGAGAATTCGGAAAGAGGTGGAGCGAATACTGGCGCAATATAGGTCTGACATCTGGGACTGAATTTCTTTCTGGATTTGCGGAGAGTGTAAATTCCATTATTTCGGGCGGGGGTAATTTGCTTGGAACAGCGGCAAATGTGGCACAAGACAAAGCTGTCGAAGAAGCAACTAGCGTTAAGTCAATGAAGTCTACATCAACGAAATTTTCCTCATATTCCTCGCTATACAAGGACATGAGTGATACTCTAGTTGAATACCTCAAACAAGGCAAGGAAGCGCAGGAAGCGCTTGATCTTACCAAAGCAGACTATCTTTCCGACAGAGCTGTCGAAATATATTTCAATGAGCAAGGGTATAATGACCAGCTTGATTATTTGTATGCATATGATTTGCAGAAGTTGTTGGAACAATCCGGACAGATTACTCCTGTGGTTGATACCTCACAGTATAAATTCGCCGATTACAGCGACATTCAGCAGTCTCCCGCCTCGGGAATGGGAATGCTCTCCCCGGACGAACTTTCTAACCGCTTACAACAGATGGAAAACGGAAGCGTTATCAACCTCAATCTCACCATGCAGAACGAAATAGATCTTGACGGCGATAAAGTCGGCGAGAGCGTGACAACCTATCAGTCGAGGGAGAACGCGCGGTCGAACGGGTATTGACATTCGCGGGGATTTGTGATATTATGAATGTGTCAATATTTCATATGGAGGTACATTACCATGCAAATCCCGAATGAAGTCAAAAACGAGATCCCGCAGGAACAAGTCATTCAGCAGACACCTATTCAAATGACGGACAACGAAAAGCTGTTATGGGAGCTTAATGCACTGAACAATAATATTGCGCAGCTCCTCGCTGAACAGCGGCAGAATAACGTTCAGCTGTCCAGAATGGCGACGGATATCAAGTCTATCAAGACGGTGGCGACATTCTTCCTTATCATTGCCATTATAGCGCTGTTCCCTCTGTTCTTCTCTATTATGGGAACATGCGTGAAACTGCTCTGACAGACAGCGAACAATACATATATCAGCACCTTGCACCTCGCAGGGTGCTTTTCTTATGCCCGGAAAGGAGGAAAAATGCCGGACTACGCTTCAATAGTAAAGATAAACGGTGTGGAAATGCCCACGCCGAGCGGGTTCGACCCACTATACAAGGACTATGACAGCAAAAGCGCCGGTCGGTCTGAGGACGTAACAATGACCCGCGACGTGATCCGCTCGGACGTGCGGCAGGTGACGTTCACATGGAAAGTCCAGACTCCCGACCTGCGGAAGATACGGCAGGCGATAAAGCCGCTGTCGCTGGAGCTTACGTTCTTTGACATCAATCAGGACGCCGACACTCAATACGGAACCATGACCTGCTATGCCGAGCCGTCCAGAAATCCGAAGCTTGTGCAATGGGATCCCTTCGACCCGGAGCAGAGCTGGTGGGAATTCACTGTAACATTCACGGAGTATTGATATGTATAACGTAACAGACAATTACAAAAACCTCATCGAGCAGCCTGTCCGGTATGTTAGCATATACGGCGCAGTTTTGCTTAGCAGCGGAGAACTTGTCAGCTTCACAGATAAGAACCTGATCTCCGGTTCGCTTAGCATTACCCATAAACTCAACAGGAACGGAGATTTCCGCCCGGGCGGGGTATATTCTTCGGAGCTTTCGATAGGCTTCACCGGGCTTTTCGCAAGGACTAACGACCTTGACGGCGCAGCGATCAAGCTGAATTTCCGGATCTACCCTGACAGCGAGATGAACCCCTCAGAAGCGGAAACAGTCAAGCTTGGGCAGTTCTATGTTGACGGCTCAACTATAAAGCGCAGCGGAAGCGCTATCAGGCTCAAAGCAAACGACGGTCTTATGCTGTTTGATATTGAAGCCACTGCACGGAGCGGCACTCTGTATGAGCTTGTGACAGGCTCCTGCGACGCCGCCGGGATAAGTTTTGGCATGACGCAGGAGCAGTTTGAGGCTCTTCCGAACGCCACAATTTCCGCAACAATAAATACGTCGAGAATCCAGAACGAGCGGGATCTGCTGATGTTCGCAGCCGCTGCAACCGGCAGTTTTGCTAGAATGTCCCGTGACGGGGAGTTGGAATTCATTCCGCTTACCTGCAAACTGGACGAAACCTCGGGAGCTGCAATTCCTGCTAGGGAGATATTGGGGAACGTCCGGTTCTCGACGGATTTTTCGGACGACAAGACCCGTATCTCTAAGATGTTCATGCGCAGAAACGGAATGGCGCTGTACTCAACCCTGACCGCAACCGGAAGCCAGAAGCTGGCGCACCTTGAGCTTGAGGAAAATCCCCTCATGGCAGGGCTTAGCGACAGTGAGGTAAAAACCGCGCTCAACGATATCCTGCGGCAGATCTATGTGTGCGTGAACCGGGTGTTCAATGTGGAATTCAACGGCGACCCGGCGCTTGAAGTCGGGGATTATGTGAAACTGCGGGGCGGGTCTGTTGATGTTGACCGGGGCTATGCCTTCGGAATGATAACCTCGCAGGTCTGGCGCTATCACGGGCAGCACACGATCAAATGCACCCTGCCAGCGTCGTTGGTGTATGTCGCAGACAGTACGGCGAAAAGCAGGAGCGTGACGGCAACTCCTCCGGAGAGGAGCGTTACCAAAAGCCAGATAGAGAAGCGTGTGGACGCAATGGGAGCCTTGCTGGACAAATACGAGAGCAGCTTTACCCTGACTGAATACAAATACCTCACCGACCTCTCCGTGAAGTTCAACGGCACGACATACACTGCCGAAAAGGACGGCGCGACTGGGCTTATCTCCCGTATCTCCGACGACGCGGGGAATGAATTCGAGCCTACTCTGAACAGCGGTATCACTGATGTATCCATGCACAATGCGGCTTTTCTGGCGGTGGCTATGCTGTCGGGGCTGGGTAATTCAACGATAATGCCGGTGACTGCGGGGCTTGTGGGGTATTTCGACTATAAGCGGCAGTGCACGGCGGCACTCTGGACTAACCGTCTGGGCGGGGATAATATCCCGATAACAGGCAGCGCGGCGGTGAATGCGGAATGTCTGCAAATGCCGAGCAGCGCGTATGGACTGTATGATTTGACGTACACAGACGGTCAGCTATCTTTATATGTGGTATGCAAAGTATCGCAGGACGACGGTGGCTTTTACCAAATTGTATCTAACGCTGGAGGCAACTGGAGCCTGCAAGGGTCGCTACGAGAAATAACATCGAGAAATAAAAACCTGTATTTCACAGGAAATTTCGATACATATTCCACGGATCTGTACAAAGATGGCTCTACGGTCAGCGCGGAGGAGTATCACATTATCACGCTTACGCAGGACGCTGCACGAAATCTGAAAATATACCTTGACGGCGCGGTTGTATGGGAAAAGACTTTCCCGGCGGTCGCTTTCGGTAATCGGTGGGGTCTTAATTGTAGGACTACTGACACCACGGTATACACTACCGGGCACATGTCGCATTTCAAGATGTTCGCGATAGGCAGAACTGCTCACACCGCCGAGCAGATAGCTACGAATGCAGCTTGGCTGAAAAAATACTACGGACTATAAGGAGGACAAAATAATGGCAACAAAAACAATCACCCTCACCGGCGCGGAGGTCGCCGTGACCGGGCTTGACGGCGCACACGCGCACATCAGGAACGACAGCACCGATACCATTTACGCGGCGA
>CAMAGG010000215.1 GCA_945833805.1 uncultured Clostridia bacterium
TGTGAATACATTGGTTAGAAACGATTTAAGGAACATTGCGATAATTGCCCACGTTGACCACGGCAAAACAACTTTGGTTGACGAAATGCTGAAGCAGGGCGGAGCTTTCCGTGAAAATCAGGTGGTAAACGACCGCGTAATGGACAGCAACGCGCTTGAACGCGAGCGCGGAATTACTATACTTGCGAAAAACACCTCCTGTATGTACAACGGTGTAAAGATCAACATTGTTGATACCCCCGGTCATGCGGATTTCTCAGGCGAGGTTGAGCGTATCCTCAAAATGGTAAACGGCGTTCTCCTGCTGGTTGACTCCTTTGAGGGAACTATGCCCCAGACCAGATTTGTTCTCCAGAAAGCGCTTGAGCTGGGACACAAGATCATTGTTGTTGTTAATAAAACCGACCGTCCCGACGCAAGAAATAAGGAAGTAGTGGACGAGGTTCTTGAACTTCTTCTCGACCTTGACGCTTCGGAAGAGCAGATCGACAGCCCGGTTATTTTCTGCTCCGGAAGACTGGGACTTTCTTCCTACGACCCGGATCAGATGGGAACAGATTTCAAGCCGCTTTTTGACAAGATAATCGAGCATATACCCGCTCCTGAGGGCGATCCTGACGGTGAGCTTCAGGTGTTGGTTTCCTCTATTGATTACAACGAATATGTCGGCAGAATTGCAATCGGTCGGATTGAGCGCGGAGTTATGCGCCAGAATCAGGAGGTCATCGTCTGTGACCACCACAATAGAACAGCACCCTTCAAGTCCAAGATCGTTTCTCTGTATCAGTTTGAGGGTCTGAATAAGGTTCCCGTAGAGGAAGCAAAGGTAGGCGATATAGTATGCTTCTCCGGTATCGAGGGAGTTACTATCGGTCAGACTATCTGCTCTGTGAACTGCCCTGAGCCGCTTCCCTTTGTAAAGATCTCCGAGCCGACAGTTGAAATGACATTCTCGGTAAACACCAGCCCGTTTGCAGGCAAAGAGGGTAAGTTTGTGACCTCCCGCCAGATCCGTGAAAGACTGATGCGCGAAACCCTTAAGGACGTATCCCTGAGAGTGACCGACAGCGAAACTCTTGACGCATTCAACGTAGCCGGAAGAGGCGAAATGCACCTGTCTATCCTGATCGAAACAATGCGCCGGGAGGGCTATGAGCTTTCAGTAAGCACTCCTCGCGTACTCACAAAGGAGATAGACGGCGTTCTCTGCGAGCCGGTAGAGCGCCTTGTAATTGACGTACCGGACTTCGCGGTAGGCTCTGTTATGGAGAAGATGGGTCAGCGCAAGGGCGAAATGACTTCAATGCACCCGATAGGCAACCGCACTCGTCTTGAATTTATCGTGCCGTCCAGAGGACTTTTCGGTTACAGAAGCGAATTCATGACCGACACCAAGGGCGAGGGCGTCATGAATTCCGTATTCGACAGCTACAAGCCGTATTACGGCGATATTCCGAGGAGAACGGTAGGTTCTCTTGTTGCGTGGGAAACAGGACCCTCCATTACCTACGGTCTGTTCAACGCGCAGGAGAGAGGCACACTGTTCATCGGCGCAGGCGTACCGGTATATGAAGGAATGATCGTCGGCGTATCTCCTAAGGCTGGGGACATTGTTATCAATGTCTGCAAGAAGAAGCACCTCACCAACACCCGCGCTTCTGGTTCGGACGACGCGCTTCACCTTATCCCGCCCAAGCAGATGAGCCTTGAGGAGTGCCTCGAGTTCATTCAGGACGATGAGCTGGTTGAGGTAACTCCCAAAAGCATACGCATGAGAAAGGTTATCCTTGAGCGCGACCTGAGATTAAAGGCAGAAGCGAAGCAGAAGAAATAAGACCGAGCCGCACAGATAATTCCGTGCGGCTTTTTGCGAGGTTGAAGTATGTACAAGGCTATTTTGTGGGACATTGACGGAACTCTGCTGGATTTCAGCAAGACCCTGAACGCCGCTTTAAAAGAGTGCTTCCGGATATGTGGGCTGGGGGAATGCAGCGACAGCATGGTGAGAAGATACTCTGTGATAAACGGAGGTTACTGGGAACGTCTGGAACGCGGCGATATTACCAAGCCGGAGCTGTTTGTAAGGCGGTTTGAGGATTTTTTCGGGGAGTATGGCATTGAATACGACACGGCAGAGTTTGACCGCTTATACAAGCTGGAGCTAGGAAATCACGTTTTCTTTAATGACAACTCATACGAACTAGTAAAATCGCTGAGGGGCAGGGTAAAGCAGTATGCGGTGAGCAACACTCCCGCTGCGGAGCTTAGCGCGAAGCTGAAAAAATCAGGACTGGACTGTCTGCTTGACGGGATATTCATTTCTGAAAACCTCGGTGCAGATAAACCGTCGTCTGCGTTTTTCGACAGAGTTTTTGCGCAGATACCCGAAAGCAGGGAAGAGGTAATAATTGTCGGCGATTCGCTAACCAGTGACATTCGTGGCGCAAATAATGCGGAGATTGCCTGCTGCTGGTATTATGATCCGGCAGGCAGACAGGCTCCGGCTGATCTTCGTATTGACTATACCATTTCTGATCTGAACGAAATTACCTCAATTATATAAGGTCACCTCTAAAAAACGACCCGGAGGATATCCCTCCGGGTTAAATATTACATCATCGGCGCAAACAATCTTAGTATCGAACGTCCCAGCCGGCGGAAAATATTGATGTGCAGGCAGTCGGAATAGGTTATCTCCTTACAAACCTTAAGCGTTTCCAGATAATCCTTCTTGATATCCGGAATGCACTCGCACTTATACATCCACGCAGCGCATTCAAAGTGCAGGTACAGACTGCGGAAATCAAGGTTTATCGTGCCAACGACCGCCGCCTTATCGTCGGAAACGAAGTTCTTCGCGTGAATGAAGCCCGGAGTGTACTCATATATCTTCACTCCGTACTTGACAAGCTTGCGGTAGTGCGCTCTTGTCACCGCGTGAACAAACCACTTATCCGGGATATGCGGAGTAATTATCCGGACATCAACTCCGCTCTTTGCGGCAAGCACCAGCGCGGTCTGCATTTCGTTGTCTATCACAAGATAGGGAGTAGTAATATAAACATAGTCCTCAGCGCTGTTTATTATGTTGAGGTAGACATTCTCGCCAACAGGCTCGTCGTCAAGCGGACTGTCTGTAAAAGGAACGACAACGCCGCTTCCTTTGAAGTCCTTGATGTCCTGCTGTCTGGGCATATATTTGCTGTATTCATCGGGCTTATTCTGGTTAAGGAAGTTCCACATTGAAAGGAACATCATTGTAAAGCTCCAAACACCATCGCCTTTGAGCATAACGGCGCTGTCCTTCCAGTGACCGTACTTCTCATATTCATTGATGTATTCATCTGCGAGATTTATTCCGCCGGTGAATGCTGTGTGACCGTCAATGATGAGTATTTTTCGGTGATCGCGGTTATTCATCTTTGCCGACCAGATAGGACGGAACGGATTGAACACCTTGCACTTGATCCCTTTTTTCTCAAGCTCCTCGTTATACTTGTACGGCAGCGTGAGCAGACAGCCTATGTCATCGTATATAAGACGTACATCAACACCCTGCTTAACCTTTCTCTCCAGAATTTCAAGGATAGTTCCCCACATTTTACCCTCGGCGATAATGAAGTACTCGAGGAAGATAAAACGCTCTGCCTTTTCTAGTTCTTCGACCATTGCAGCGAATTTTGATTCACCGATAGGGAAGTAGGTAGTATGTGTGTTCGCATATACCGGGTAGCCTCCGTAGCCGTAAAGATACTTGGCTTGTTTCTCGGCAGGCGGATTATCCAGATGCAGCCCTTTCAGAATGTCTTCATTCTGCGGGAGCAGCAGCCGCGCCTCATCATCGTACTGCATCATTCGCTTTCTGAGTCGGTCGCCGGAGTGACTGTTTCCGAAGAAAATATAGAACATAACACCGAATATCGGGAAAGAAAGAATTGCAAATATCCACGCGATCTTGTAGCTTGGATTAATATCCGTGTTGTAGATATAAAGGGATAGAATAATACCGATAGCAATGAAAACAATATATGAATAAGTATAAAGCGTGCCGAATGTCAGGAATATCATTACCAGATAGGATATCTGGATTAGGATACCAATTATGCAGACAATCGTCCGGTTAA
>CAMAGG010000216.1 GCA_945833805.1 uncultured Clostridia bacterium
CCGTCAGATTCTAGGGAGACGCTGATTAAAACAAAATCGCCCCGTTCAAACGAGCCAACTCACGCGGCTGATTTTGTTACGCTTCGCTTTAATCAGCTTATCCCTAGGAACCCGCATAACGGCTAGGCTTTGTGCCTGCCGTTATGCGGCGTGACGACGAAGATGACGGTTTATCGACAGCCTGATTCCCCGGATTTTATCCGGGGATCTTTATTCATGGCAGCTTTTTCAGTGCGCTGACAAGAACGGCTTCGACGTCCTCTTTAAGCGAACGTATCCTCACAAGCCGTTCCCCGAAAAGCCGGTTCTTAAATTCGTCGTTCTTTTTCGCCCGCTCGCTGTCGTGGCTGCTGTCGTCCAGCTCAAGCAGCAGCACTATATTCATGTCATAGTCGCAAAGCAGAAAATCAACGTGCTTGGAACGTATCTTATTGAACCACTTCTGCCAGTCCTTCGTGCCTTTTTTTATGGAAACAATGTCCGCGACCCTGACCTTCGGGCATATCTGCAATTCCAACTTGTCCGCGATCGGCTTCAGTATCCGGTAAAATGAACGCTCACGCTCGGTGAGTATAGTTTCGTTCATTTCGTAGGGCATTTTCACCCTCAGCCGCAGCAATATCCATATTATTACGGCAATTATTATCAAGGCTATGGCAAGCCACACTATCCAATCCATTTCAGACCTCCGGGAATTTGTACATAAAGAAATTATACCATGAAAATTCCCCGGTGTCAATATCAAAAACGACGCAGTTTCCGACTCGCCAAAAATTAACGTTAGGGCACCTCTAAAACCATAGTGCCTCAGATGCGCAGTCAGATTTTTCGTCAGATTATACAAATTGAGCGCAGGCGGGCTGTTCTGTCGGTCAACCCCTCTGGCACTCCGTGCCACCTCCCCCACCGGGGGAGACACGCCCGTCAAGCGAAATTTGTGCAATATGCAGGTTTGGCGCAACATGAAACATCGCCAGAAAGCACTATGTGATATTTTGCGCCAAACTAGAAATATGCAAGCAGATGAGGTGCTAAGGCGTTAGACGGTGGTTTTAGAGGTGGCCGTTAATATATGTTGAATAAAGTATGTCTTTCTTCGCTGTTAATTTACAAAACACTAAAAAAATACCCGCAGACATATTCTGCGGGTATCAGTCTGTTCAGGCGTCCTCGCACAATTCAAGCGGTCGGACGCTCTCAAGGTACTTTTTTACCTCCCCGATGTAGGTTTCTGCGATATCGCTCAGCATACTGCGATTCTTTACTATGTAGCCTATCTCCATTACAGAGTTCCTGTTGGCTTCGTCCTCTCTGAACGGAACTGCTGCATAATCGCTGCCGTTGAGCTCCTCGCAGATTATTCCGGAGCAAAGGGTATATCCGTTAAGTCCCACCATAAGATTAAGCTGAGTAGCCCGATCGGTGCTGCGGATTATACGCGGATAATCGTTGTCGCTCAGTATCTCCTCCGCAAAAAATCCGGAACCATGCTCCCCCTGTTCAAAGGAAAGGCAGGGATAATCCCGAAGCTGCTCAAGGGAAATGGACTTCTCCTTTGCCAGCGGGTGGTTCTTCCACAGATATACATAGGCGCGGCAGTTTATCAGCGGAACAAAATCAAGGTCGTTGTCGTCAAGCATTTTCTCGATTATCTTCCGGTTGAAGCTGTCCATGTACAGAATGCCGATCTCACTTTTCAGCGTACCAACATCGTTTATTACGTCCATAGTCCTTGTTTCACGCATAGCGAACTCAAAATTCAGCGTGTCGTATTTCTTTACCGTTTCAACGAAAGCCTTCACCGCGAAGGAATAGTGCTGGGAGGAAACCCCGAACTTTCGCTTGATTCCGCCCTGCGCGCTGTATTTCTGCGTCAGCAGGTCGTACTGCTGATAAACCTGCCGGGCGTACATCAGAAAATCCGAGCCTTCATTTGTCGGCACAACTCCCTTGCTGGTTCTGAGAAAAATCGTTATTCCGGTTTCCCTTTCAAGCTCCTTTATCGAACTTGACAAGGACGGCTGCGAAATGAAAAGCTGCTCCGCCGCCCTGTTCATAGATCCCGCTTCGGCGATCGTGAGCGCATATTTGATCTGTTGCAAAGTCATTATATTGCCCCTCCCTTTTGTGAGTTAATGCGCACCCGCCTTAACCCATTTCTGGTCTATTTTCATTACATACCAATTTGCTATATTTACTATGTTATCATAAAAAAGTCCGCTTGTCAAGCACTAATAGACAAATTCTCCATAAACATAATATCGGGCTTGAGGACGCTGATGATATCATATGTTTTCTTCACCGATTACACCCAGCCTAATGCGGCTCTTGCAAACGGCGATATCGACCTGAATGCGTTCCAGCATTACAAATATCTCAACACCGAGATAGAGCAGTTCGGTTATAACATCACCTCAATAGGCGATACATATATTTCCGCCACGAACGTTTATTCCTCTAAGATAACAGACCTCAGCCAGATCAAGGAGGGCGACAAGATCGCAGTCGCAAATGACGCGGTAAATCTCGGACGCGCACTGAACGTGCTTCAGGCGGCGGGACTTCTTACCGTGGACAGCAGCAAGGGACTTGTTCCGGCGGTGTCGGATATAACCTCCAACCCGCTGAACCTTGAGATCGTCGAGGTTGACGCTTCGCAGACTCCCTCGCTTCTGCCGGACGTTGCTGCGGCGGTCATAAACGGAGATTACGCAGTGGATTCCGGTCTTTCCCCGGCGAATGACGCGATCTTCTACGATAACCCCAGCTATTACACCTCTAACGATTATGTCAATGTTATCGCCGCAAGGACGGCCGATAAGGACAACGAAATATACAAGAAGGTAGTCAATGCATACCAGACCGACGCTACCGAGCAGGTCTACAAAAGCTGGTGAAGCTGCAATATCTGAAAGCGGAGGTTTCCGAGCCGCTTATCTCTGCGGTAACGCAGAAATTCGGCGTGATATTCAACATATTATTCAGCGATGTTGAAATAATCGACGGCTGCCCGCTGGGTGGAACTGTTTCTATCCTGAGCGGGGCAAAGTCCGCAGAAGCGGTGGAATATCTCAAGGAAAAAGGTATCCATGTGGAGGTGATAAAAGATGCAGCAGTTTCTTGAAAACATAATCCCAAACGTAATGAGCAAGCCCGCAGAGCTGCTCAAAGCAATAATCGACACACTGATAATGGTGGGAATTTCCGGCGCGATATCCTTTGTTCTGGGACTTATCTTCGGCATAATCATCACCGTCACAAAGCGCGGCGGCGTGCTTGAAAACACGATAGTCTACAATATTCTTGACAAGGCGATAAACATTTTCCGCGCAATCCCGTTTATAATTCTGCTGACATGGGTACTGCCTATCTCCCGTGCGATAGTCGGGTCGGGAATTTTTCTTCTCAAAACGAGGGAGTAATGCACGCCTGCGGATATGATTTTCACACCGCTGCGCTGCTTGGGGCGGCAAAGGAACTGAGCGCACTGCGGGATAAATTCAGCGGCACGGTTCTGCTTGCATTCCAGCAGGCGGAGGAGTCGCAGCACGGCTCGAAATTCTTCGTGCGGGAGGGGCTTACAAAGGGCTACGACCGGGCTTTCGGCATACACATATCCCCGGCATTCCCTGCGGGAAAGATTGCCATGACAAGAGGAACAGACGCGGCTTCCTGCGATTATTTCAAGATAACTCTGAGGGGAAAGTCAGCGCATATCTCAAAGCCGCATCTCGGTAATGACGCGCTTGCCGCCGCTGCCGAGCTGGCATTGAAGCTCCCGTCGATACAGCCGAGGATTCTTAACCCGCTAAATAAACAACACCCTGAGGAACTGATATTTCAGAGCATCTCAGGGTGTTTCTTTCATCGTGTCTTGCTTTCAGATTTTCCAATGCAGAACAAAAGCTCCTCAGCGCGCGAAAATGCGTGTCGAGACACTCGACTGTCTATGGTATATGAAATAGATTTTAAGAAAAAGGCCACATTACCGCTGTAACGGCGCAGGAGATTTTTCGGTTTTTTGCGGTCAGTTTCCTGCGGCAAAGAAAATCTAGTCTATACAGCAAAAACGCCAGTCCCACTCCGGGACT
>CAMAGG010000217.1 GCA_945833805.1 uncultured Clostridia bacterium
CATCGGTGGTCATATTCATTATAGAACCCTCTCCGCCATTCAGCACAATATCCGCCAAACCGGATTTTGCCTGTTGTAATTCTCTTATTTTCTCCTCAATAGTCTTGCGGGTGATGAGCTTGTAGATCTGCACATTGTTCTTCTGCCCGATACGGTAGGCGCGGTCGGAAGCCTGATTTTCCGCCGAAACATTCCACCACGGGTCGTAATGTATAACCACGTCCGCCCCGGTGAGATTAAGCCCTGTTCCCCCGGCTTTCAGCGATATAAGAAACACGCTTGTACTGTCGCTGTTGAAGCTGTTCACCATTTTCAGCCGCTGCGCCGGTTTAGTTGAGCCGGTCAGCATGAAATACGATATTCCTGCGCCGTCCAGCTGATTTGCGATAATGTCCAGCATTGAAGTGAATTGCGAAAACAACAGCACCTTATGCCCGGAGTTCACGCAGTTTTCGACAAGCTCCAGACACTGCTCCAGCTTGGCGCTTTTCCCGGTGTAATTCTCATAAACCAGCGCCGGGTCGCAGCATATCTGGCGCAGTCTGGTCAGCATGGCGAGTATCTTTATCTTATCTGTGTTTCCGCCGTCCGAACCTGACACCGCCGTCTTAACCTGTGAAACATTCGCCGAATACAGCTTGCTCTGCTCCCCCTCCATGTCCGACAGAAGCACAGTTTCCGTCTTGTCGGGAAGCTCGGTCAGCACCTCGGATTTCATTCGCCGCAGGATAAACGGCGACACTATGCGCTGAAGCGACTGCTTGGACTGCTCGCTGCCGTCCTTTACGATGGGCGCTTCAAAATGCTCACGGAAATAACAGTAGCTGAAAAGATAATCCGGCATGATGAAGTCGAAAATGCTCCACAGCTCTGCAAAGCTGTTCTCCACCGGAGTTCCTGTGAGCGCAAAACGGCAGCGGCTGTTTACCGACTTCACCGCCTTTGCGGTCTGGGTGGAACTGTTTTTAATATACTGCGCTTCGTCCAGAAAAACATAGCTGAACTCATGCCCCTGATACTCCGCGAAATCCCTTGCAATAAGGGAATACGAGGTTATCACCACGTCATATTGCTCCGCTTCTGCAATAGCTTTTGAGCGTTCCGCAGCCGCTCCCAGCACGGTCAGCACATTAAGCTCCGGCGCAAATTTCGCTATTTCGCTCTCCCAGTTCAGCACCAGAGAAGCCGGGCAGACTACAAGGCTTGTACCGCCCTCTGACTGTTTTTCGTCCAGCATAAGGGCTATCGCCTGCAAGGTCTTTCCAAGACCCATATCGTCCGCAAGAATACCCCCCAAACCATAAGCCGACAGCGTTTTAAGCCAACGATAGCCGTACACCTGATACTCTCTCATGACGTTTTCCAACTGCTCCGGGACAGCTATTTTTTCAGAGTAATTCAGCATTTCCCGGTAGGACTTCACCTGTTTTCTGAACTCCGCGCTGCGTTCTATTCTGACATTACCAGAAGTCTTACTAAGGCTGTCAAGGTACAGCATTCTGAACGCCGGGACTTTGATTTTTTCTTTCATCAGCGCCTTGTCGGAAATGTTCAGACTTTCGGCGACCTCGAACAATTCATCAAAGCCGCCGTCCAGCGCCGAAAAGCTGCCGTCCTTCAGCTTGTGGAACTTCCTGCCCTGTTTGTATGCGGCGAGAAGCTCCCGCAGTTCCTCCGGGGAATATCCCTCGGCGGTAAACTCCAGTTCCAGCATACTGCCAGACGGACGCACTCCCACAGCGGGACGTACAGCCGGGCGAAGAACCATTCCCCTGCTGAAACGGTCGGTGGCGAGTATCTCCATTTTCTCCGACAGCACAGGTATTCCCTCGGTCAGCAGACGGAATACATCATCGTCCTCTTCAAGATAGAATGAATATTTCCACTGATCATCTGTCAGGAAATACTCCTTGACCAGATTTTCGCAGACTGCTTCCGCATAGTGGTCGCAGAACGGATTTTTCGTTTTACTCCTCTCCGGGGTGAACTCTTTGTCGCCGTAAAAAAATCTCAGATTTCCAAACACGGGACAATTAGGGTCAGAATCCAGATACAGCCTTGCACCGAATTCCGGCGGTGTGATGTCCCTCAACTGCTCCAAACCGCTGAACTCCACAAGTCTGCTCACCGGGCGAATTACCGACATATAAAACGCCGCTATTTCCTTTTTGGAGATCAGCAGCTCCTCCTTGCAGAGCGCTTCAAGAAGCATTCCGGCGGTGTTGGTGAACTCTCTGCCGCAGACATAGATAGTCTTTTTGCCGATGTCAACTATTATTGCTGACTGTGTGGCATTGTAGACTTTAATATCACCGCTGAATTTCAGCGAATACCGCCCGGTGTCTGTTTCCGTCAGCGCCAGAGTGAGCTTCGGGTCGTATAATTCCACGCTGAACATACTGCCGTCAAACATCACGCCGCTGTCCTTTACTATCTCAAAAAAACGCGCCGCGTCCAGCCCGGCAAGAGGAAAGCTGCGTTTACTGTCGTAATAGTGGTCTGAACGCTCGTATATCCCATAAGCCAGCTCCAAAAGCGCAGCGCTCTGCTCGTCAAGCATATCAGGGCTGTGGGTAAATTCCAGATCCTTGCCGTACTTTTTGTGCACTCCAATGCGAAAATTATGATACAGATCCTCAATATTGCTCACGACATACAGTTTCTCACGCCCGATCTTCAGGGTAAATCCCAGACCCTTGTATGTCACCGAAACTTCCGGTACAAGCCGGACTTTTCCTCCCGCCTGTGCCGAGAGCGCCGCTTTCTCGGAGTACCTTGTGATGAGCATTTCAGCATAGGCAGAGCTGCGGTTCGATATAGACTTGTCGTAGATACTGCTCAGGTACAGAAGCGCGCAGGCAAGGTGCTTACAGTAACCTCCGTCGTAGGGGCAGTCGCAGGACAGCCCGGTAAGCTCTCCCTCCGGCGATATTGAAGCAGTAACGGTGTAGTCCTCCGTGCCCGATACAATGAAACAGTAGTTCCCTTTAGCATCGCTGGTTATCTTTTTCAGCTTTTTGTTACGCAGATACTGCTGACCTCTCTGGAGAATGGTGTAGTTGAAGTCCCCACGAAAATTCTTAATATTCACGGCTTGTCCCTTTTCTTGTATAAAACCATTGCTGTTAATCGATCTGTTCAGCGTGTATTTACGGAGATATTGCAATGCGCTCCGACAATCGGAAGCGTGTCTGAAAAGATCTCCCAATAATATTTCCGTGCCGATTCCGGGAAATCATCGAGGACGCCGTGCTCCGGGTCGTAAAATACTCCGTCCACATACAGTGACCAATGCCAGCAGCGTGGAGTTTCAAGGCTGAGAAGAGCGCACTGCGGAAGCTCTTTTTTCGACTGTGCCTGTTTTCGATGCGGTGAGAATTCCACGGCGTGTTCAGCCAGTACCCTTTTCATTTCCCGGAGGTCTGTTTCACGCTCGTTCCCCAGATATTCGCAGATATATTCCGGAGTTGTTCCCAGCAGCATTGCAAGTACCGCCTGACCGCATTGCAGGTCGGTGGGCTCGTGAATGTAATCAATATTCATCTGATTTTAACCCCTGTTATAATTACTCATTACGCTCATTTTACCACAGTAGCGTGGGGTTGTCAAGAGCTTTGAAAGGTTATCCGGTCGCCTTTCTTGGAATATGTCGAATTATCTTACCCATCGTAGAAGCTCACATGACGCACCAGTCATAATTTTAACGTAATGCCAATACTGGGAGCAGAATTATCTGCTCCCGGTCTGCTTTGTTTTGTAAAATCATGATGATTTAGGTGTTCATGATCTTGTATGATATAACGATAAGTTACGTTATACTGCACAAAAACTATCATGGTAATATGGTATAATTGCTTCAAGCATTCTTCTAAGTGTCAATTATAAAACAAATATCACATATACTTTTATTGTTTTTGCACAAAATGCGTACTAATGTTGCATTGCTCTTATTAAAATACCCTTTTTCGATGTTATTTTTCACATTTCTGTATAATTCGACGATTTATATGGGATTAGGGATAAGCTGATTAAAGCGAAGCGTAACAAAATCAGCCGCGTGAGTATGC
>CAMAGG010000218.1 GCA_945833805.1 uncultured Clostridia bacterium
TTTCAGAATACCCGGTCCCTATCAATTCGGAGCAAATGGTCGAAAGCGTCGACACTAATGCCAGATATATACGCAAAATACTGGCACTTTTGAAAAAAGCAAAGATTGTTGACAGCCACAGGGGCATCGGCGGTTATTCTCTTACCGTTGCTCCGAATCAGCTAACCCTGCTACGAATTTATCAGGCTGTTACGGATGAACATAAAATTCATCTTTTAGATATTCACCAAAAGCCCAGTGACCAGTGTATTGTTGGGCATCATATCAAGCCGGTGCTCACCGGTGTGCTGGCGGATATTGAAGAAAGCTTCGCCCGTTCACTTGCCGGCAAAACGCTCGCCGACTGCATTGCCGACATACGCAAAAGAATATAACAACAGGAGGAAATACTTATGAACACAGTAGAAATCATTTTCAGTCCCACAGGCGGCACAGAAAAAGTCGCCCGCATCATAAGTAAACAGTGGAGCGAAAGTACCACAAAAATAGATTTGAGTGATCCTAAAACCGATTTTTCAGAGTGTGCCATCAACAAAGAAGATCGTGTACTAATTGCTATGCCTTCTTTTGGAGGACGTGCTCCCGCCGTTGCAATCGAGAGACTCAAAAAAATTTCAGGAAACGGTGCGAAATGTACACTTGTATGCGTTTACGGAAACCGTGCTTATGAAGACACGCTTGTAGAAATGGAAGACGCAGCAACAGAATGCGGTTTCCAAGTTGTTGCGGCTGTCGCCGCTGTTGCACAGCATTCCATCATCCCACAGTATGCCGCAAACAGACCTGACGCGTCAGATGTGAAACAGTTGGAACAGTTTGCACAGCAGATTGCAGACAAGACAGAAGCAGCAGCTTCTGTTCCGGGCAACCGTCCTTATAAAAAGGCGGGCGGTGCAGGACTTGTACCGAAGCCGTCCAAAGGGTGTGTGAAATGCGGCGTTTGTGTGAAAAACTGCCCTGTCCAGGCAATCGATCCTGTAAAATTCACAGCAGATTCTAAAAAAGCTTGTTCAGTCAGAAAAGAAAACGAGCTGTTTATGTAAAGGAACGATACAATCTGGACGGTAATGGTTGAGAAGGCAAATTACACTGCCACGATCTTATAGTAGCATTTTGATGTGAGAGTGTAAACAACCACATAAACCATCGCATACACCAAAAAGCAACCCAAAGCCACCAGCGCCAGAAACCACACGTCCATAGCGCCAAACAGCATAAGCAGCTTGGAGATAAGCCCGAACGCGAAAACCGTGTGCAGCCCTGCGGTGAGAAGCGGCAGGAAGAACATAGTCAGCACCTGCGAATTGATGGTCGAGCGTATCTCTGCCTTTGTCATTCCGACCTTCTGCAATATCTGATAGCGCATTTTGTCCTCGTAGCCCTCGGTGATCTGCTTGTAGTACATTATCATGACCGTTGCGGCAACGAATACTGCACAGAATAATACGCCGAGGAAAAACAGCCCGCCGTATAAGCCATAGTATTCGGAGCGCTTCTCAAAAACGCCGTATGCGGCAGCGGTGTCCCACCTGCGGTATAGCAGTCCGTCGATGGTGTAGTATTCCTCTCGCTGCGCTCTCATGAGATTGGTTTTGTTTACAGTGGCTTCGCAGATTTTCCGCATAGTGTCGTCACTGCAATCCAGATCCATACCGAAATAGTTTATCATCTGCGGCGAAGTCATAATATAAGTCATTTCTTCGCTGCTGCCGTCGGCTTTTTTTACCTCACCGGTGTATTCAAATTCGCCGTACATCGCATACAGCTTTTGGTGCTGTTCATAGAAATCCTCGTCATTGATAAACGCATAGTGCGTGATGTAGCCGTTGTCGCCGATACCCGAATTTTCGTATGGGCTGAGCTCTTTTCCGTCCCTTACGACGAAATCTTCAACCATGCCCACGCATTTCAGATACGCTCTGTCGCACCAAGTTGCTGTTTCAACAAATTCGCCGTCGTTGTTGTATCTGTCCTCAATATGGAGTTCCCCGTGTATCGGGATAAGGTCATAGCATTCGTTGTCCTTATCATGGGGTAATTTCAGCAGCAGCGCTTCGCCCTTGTTTACGGCAAGATTTGCGTTCATCACCGAGTTGTATTGCGAAATCGGAACGAGAACAAAACTGTAATAGGTCAGCTTGTTTATCTCGCTCATTGACATTGTATTCAGTTCCTCGTCTGTCAGCAGCTTGTTGTCACGATAGCTTACCCACAGATTGCCGTCCAAAATGCAGTTGTAGCGGACGATATTCTTCGGCTCAACGCCGTATTCACGGGCGGTGTCTATCATTGTGCCGGTCATCAGCTCAACAAATTCGCCGCTTTCGCTGCACATCTGAAAGGACATATTCCGTGGGAAATTCTTGCGCATTATCTGCTCCGAGCCGAAATACAGCCCCGACACCGTAGAAATCGAAACCAGCGCCATAGTCGCCAGAATACAGATAGAAGCAAGCCCTGCCCCGTTCTTCTTCATTCTGAAATCCATTTGTGACACGCTGATAAAGTGATTTGTCTTGTAATAGTATTTCGTGTTCTTTTTCAGAAGCCTGCAACCTATCGAGCTTCCCGAGATAAACAGCAGATAGGTCGCGGCAATAATAAGTATAACTGCGCCGAAAAATGCGAAAATAGCCCATATCCAATTTTTTACGACATTTGAAAGAATATATCCCGCGATAAGCAGCACCGCGCCCAGAATTGCGAGAAACCAGTTAGCTTTCGGCGGCTTTTCCCCCGAATTATCAGACCGGAACAGCTCTACCGCATTGTTTATGCGAATCTGGCGCATTCCACGCACAAGAATTATCCCGAACAGCGCAAGATAAACGCAGAATTCCTCCACGATAACACGCTGGTTAATGCTGAAATCAAATGAATTTTCACCGCCGAGAATTGTTATCAAAACTATCTCCACCAGCTTTGAAAAGGCAATGCCAAGCCCCGTTCCAAGCAGGAATGACCCGGCGAAAATCATACCTATCTCGCAAACGAGAACTATCATTATATTGCTTTTGCCCATGCCGAGAATGTTGTACAAGCCGAATTCCGTCTTTCGGCGCTTTATCAGAAATGAATTTGTGTAGAACAGAAAAATCGCTGATAACGCGGTGAGAACAATCCATCCGATTTCCAAAACCGCGCTTATCATAGTGCCGCCGGGCTGATTTTCCACAAACTCGCTGTTGGCAAGAAAGTCGGTGATGTAGAAAATCATCATCAGCGCGGTGCAGGCGAAAAAGTAGGGAACATACAGCTTTGCGTTGTTCTTAATACCGTTTAGCGCAAGGCGCGGGTACAGCAGCTTTTTCACAGCTTCTCACCCCCTGCGGAAATCACGGTGAGCGCGTCGGTGATTTTTCTGTACATTTGCTCGTCGGTACATTCGCCGCGATAAATCTGGTGGAATATCTGCCCGTCCTTGATGAACAGCACCCGACCCGCGCGGCTTGCCGCCTTGACGGAATGCGTCACCACAAGAATGGTCTGTCCATCTGCATTGAACCGCGAAAACAACGACAAAAGCTCGTCTGATGATTTGCTGTCAAGCGCGCCGGTAGGTTCGTCCGCAAGAAGAATTTTCGGCTCGGTGATAATTGCCCGTGCCGCCGCTGTGCGCTGTTTCTGTCCGCCGGAAATCTCGTAGGGGTATTTGTCCAGCAGGTCGCTTATTCCAAGCATTTCGGCGGTGGGAGTCAGCTTTTTCATCATCGTATCATGGGGTAATCCCATAAGCACCAGCGGCAGGAGAATGTTGTCGCAGACAGAAAGGCTGTCAAGCAGGTTAAAGTCCTGAAAGACAAAGCCGAAATTATCGCGGCGGAATTTCGCCACATTCTTCTCTTTCAGCTCGGTTATGTCCGTGCCGTCAAGCAGGACCTTGCCGGAAGTAGGCTTATCCAGCGCCGCGAGAATATTCAGCAGCGTTGTTTTTCCCGAGCCGCTCTCGCCCATTATCGCGATGTATTCGCCCTTTTCGGCGGTGAAGCTCACGTTTTTCAGCGCTTCCACCTTGTTCCCGCCGATCCGCTAAGTGTAGGTCTTTTTGGTATTTG
>CAMAGG010000219.1 GCA_945833805.1 uncultured Clostridia bacterium
GTAGCGTATCAAATTCAGCCGCGTGAGTATGCGCGTTTGAACGGGGCGAATTTGAGTTAATCAGCGTTTCCCTGGTATATTTCAGAACCACGGCAGATACGCGCAAGCCACCGCAAACACTATCCCCGGCAGGAAATTCGCCACCCGGACTTTCTTCCCCCAGACGAGGTTCACACCCACGCAGAAAATGAGGATAGATCCCACCAGCGACAGGTTTGCCAGCGCAGGCTCGGTCATTATCGGCTCTATAAGGCGGGATAAAACTGTTATAACTCCCTGAAATATTACTACCGGTATAGCGGAAAATATGCACCCCTTACCCTTTGCAGAGGTCATTATCATAACGATGATAAGGTCAAGCACCGCCTTTGCCGTAAGGGTGGAATAGTCCCCGTAGATACCGTCCTGAATTGCTCCGACAACTGCCATCGCGCCGATGCAAACCGTCAGTGAGGCATTCACGAAGCCGTCCACAAATCCGCCGTCACCCTCGCTGCGGGTGATTTTTCTGAGCCACCCGCCGAACCGCTCCAGCCCGGCTTCAATATTGATAAGCTCACCCACCAGTGCGCCCAGAACTATACTCGCAATTACCATCATCGTGCCGCCGCTGCTGAGAGCGCCGTTCTCATGCGCGGTGAGCATTTTCTCCATAGCCCCGGCAATGCCGAGGAAAATAACGCATATTCCACAGGCGAAGGTCATGGTTTCCTGCATTCGCGGCTTTATCAGCTTCCCGAACAGAAGTCCGGCAACGCCGCCGATAATTATTCCGGCTGCATTGATCAACGTCCCAAGTCCCGGCATTTTCTCGCTCCCTTATTTATGATAATCTGCCCTTGAAGTCCTCATAATCAAACTTCTTCACAAGCTGAATTTCGCCGTTTTCCTTTAAAATATATATCGACGGCAGCGGCATTCCGTTGAAGGTATTATTCTTGCACATGGAGTAAATCGCCATATCGCAGAACACCAGCCGTTCGCCGCCGGAAAGCGGCTTATCAAAGGAATAGTCCCCGATGACGTCCCCGGCAAGGCAGGTGTTTCCGCCAAGACGGTAGGTAAACGGCTTCTCGCCGGGCTTTCCTGCGCCTATGATTTCCGGACGATAGGGCATTTCAAGCACGTCCGGCATGTGGCAGGAGGCGGACACGTCAGTTATCGCGATATCGCAGCCGTTCGCGAATGTGTCGAGGACTGTGGTGACAAGCCAGCCGGCGTTCAGCGCCACAGCCTCCCCCGGCTCTAAATACACTTCAAGTCCGTAATTCTCCCTTATCCGCTTCACGCAGGATATGAGCTTCTCCACATCGTAACCGGGGCGGGTGATGTGATGTCCGCCACCGAAATTCAGCCACTTTATCCTGTCGAACATGAAGCCGAACTTCTCCTCAACGTGGGGCAGAGTGCGCTCCAGAACGTCCGCACCCTGCTCGCACATGGTGTGGAAATGCAAGCCGTCAATCCCCTCGTACAGCGCCGGGTCTGCGTTGAAGCGCTCCAGAGTTGTCCCAAGCCGTGACCCGGTGAAGCAGGGGTTGTAGATGTCGGTATCTATCTCGCTGTACTCCGGATTTATGCGAATTCCCGCCTGAATATAGCGCTCGCTCGCACGGACTTTATCCCGGTATTTCGCCCACTGCCGGGGTGAATTGAACACCATGTGGTCGCAGATTTTCAGCAGCTCGTCCATGTCGCTCTCCGGGTAAGCCGGGGAGAATACATGATTCTCACGTCCGAACGGCTTCGCCATTTCCTCGTAACCGAGCCGGGCTTCAAAAATTCCGCTTGCAGTGCAGCCGTCAAGGTACTCTGCGATTAGAGGGTAGCAGGAAAACGCCGAGAACGCTTTCTGCGCCAGCAGTATTTTGCAGCCAGCCTTTTCACGGACAAATTTCAGCAGCTCCAGATTTTTGCGGAGCTGCTTTTCGTCAATTATGTAGCAGGGGGTGTCAACTTTATAAATCCAGTCCATTTTTCTCCTTATTCGACCGTGAAATCTGTCCACGGCATTCTGTTGAACTCCATTATATCCTCTGACTTCTTCATGCCGATTTTTTCGTAAAACGGGATCGCGTTTTCGTTCACGCAGGTGTACATGACTATCTCGCTCTCGCCACCGGCAATTTCATGTGCTTTTCTGATAAGCTGACTGCCTATTCTCTGTCCGGTGCAGCTCCGAATAACTCCCAAATCGGTGATAAACAGCCAGTACGCGAAATCGGTTATTCCGAAGCACACGCCGACTATATTGCCCTGCTCGCTCCGCGCGACAAGGCTTATGGGGACATTTTTCACCAGCTTTTCTATCCGCTGAGTGAAATTCTCCTTGGGGTACTGTGAGCCTAAGTCGGTGTTTTTCAGGAATTCAATGTACTCCGCCGCTGTCAGTCTTTCTGAATTTATTGTAACGTTCATGCGAGTTTTCTCCATTCTGTGAATAATATATAAACGTACTGAAACTGCGGTCACTTCATTCTGACTTCTGAATTAAAGAACCGCTCCTGAAAATGCACCTGCTCCATTATTTCCTCTTTGGTGAATGTCACGTTTTCCGGGGCGGCTACCCACTTTTCCTCAATATCATCAAACCGATGAATAACAGCGATGACCCGTCCGGTGAACTCCTTCAGCGGCTCGTTAACGCCAAGAATGTACACGTCCTGCTCCTCGCCGTCCGGGGCGATGATACCCTCAACGCAGCCGTAATTCACTGGGTAGTATATATCGGGGTGATTCGGGTGGAAGCTGCCGAGAGGGCGGTCTATCGTGACTTTTACGGTTTGACCTATCATACTTCTTTTCTCCAATTTATATCCATAATGGAGGAGATAGGGCAAACGTCCTTGTTTGCCCCTCCCGATAAAATATAACACTATACCTTATCAATCCACCAGCACCGGATCGAAGTCCTCCTCCCACGGCAGCCCCCACTTGTTGAGGTTCTCCATGAAAGGATCGGGATCCATTTCCTCGACATTGTAAACGCCGGGCTTCTTCCACTTGCCGGTCAGCACCATAGCCGCGCCTATCATCGCCGGAACGCCGGTAGTGTAGCTGATAGCCTGCGAGCCGACTTCCTTGTAGCACTCCTGATGATCGCAGATATTGTAGAGGTAGTAGTTCTTGTCCTTGCCGTCCTTTTTGCCCCGGAAGATACAGCCAATGTTGGTCTTGCCGACAGTACGCGGACCTAACGAAGCAGGGTCGGGCAGCACTGCTT
This sequence comes from uncultured Clostridia bacterium, assembly GCA_945833805.1. GTDB lineage: Bacteria > Bacillota > Clostridia > Oscillospirales > Ruminococcaceae > CAG-115. The sequence continues at coordinate 3,224 of CAMAGG010000219.1, forward strand.
TCAGGAACTGTAACGGAACTATCTCCTTACCCTCATACATGATGGGCTTGATTGAGGTCATTCCGACATTCTCAAGGCACTTGAGGTGGGTGAGGTAGCTCTGCCCGAAGGTCATGAAGAAGCGAATACGCTTGATTCCCTTGATGTTCAGCGCGAGGCTCTCCAGCTCCTCGTGGTGGAGCAGGTACATATCCTTTTCGCCCACGCCCTTGAAGTTGTATACGCGCTTAATCTCCATAGGCTCGGTTTCCACCCACTTGCCGTCCTCAATGTAGCTGCCCTTTGCGGACACCTCACGGATATTTATTTCCGGGTTGAAGTTAGTCGCGAACGGATAGCCGTGGTCGCCGCCGTTGCAGTCCAGAATGTCGATGTAGTTTATCTCGTCAAACTGGTGCTTCATTGCATAAGCCGAGAAAACTCCGGTAACTCCGGGGTCGAATCCGCAGCCGAGAATTGCAGTCAGTCCCGCCTTTTCAAAGCGCTCCCGGTAAGCCCACTGCCAACTGTACTCAAACTTTGCAGTGTCCTCCGGCTCGTAGTTCGCGGTATCAAGGTAGTTTACCCCCGCCGCAAGGCAGGCGTCCATGATGTGAAGATCCTGATAGGGGAGCGCAACATTTATTACTATCTCCGGCTGGTAGCTTTTTATCAGCGCGGTCAGCTCCTCAACGTTGTCAGCGTCCACCTGCGCGGTGGAGATCACCGTCTTTGTGGTGGGCTGTAATTTCTCCTTGAACGCGTCGCACTTTGACTTTGTGCGGCTTGCGATCATAATTTCCGAGAAAACCTCGCTGTTCTGGCAGCACTTGTG
>CAMAGG010000220.1 GCA_945833805.1 uncultured Clostridia bacterium
GTGGTAATCACTTGTCGAGTCATTCTCGATAAAGACCTTAATTTTTGCTGTTTCCGACTGGTAGGCTATTTCAGTTTCGTCTGATGTATAGCCGTAAATCGTGTATGGAGAAGCGCCTACAATATTTCCCTCGTCATCATGAATCGGGTTAGCGCCGCGGCGAATGACATATTTGTTGTCCTCGCAGAGCTGCTCGCGGGTTTTCGGAGTTTCACCGTTCTCATTAAAGATAGAAAACTGCGATGAGCCTACGATATTATCCTCGGTGTCATTCACAAAATTGAAAGAGGTATAGACATTGATGTTGGTGTGGTATTCGGCAACATTCGTACCGACGATTTCTTCCTCGTCCTCGTCGGGAGGGTCGTTTCCAAGAGTGCCTATTCCCATACAGCGGATAATGCAGATGTCGGAATTATACAGGTCGTGGTCATCAAGACCTGTGATACTACTGATGTGATATGAGCTATAATAGTCGCTCTCGGTAGGCGCATACACGCCAACGCCTAAATCCTCTTGAACAAGGAAAGCGGAACGCGGAAGATTGGAGTGCGTAAGCGGACCCATAAGGCTGCGGAGATTGCAAGCGGAGTTCCAAGTAGCACTGTATGTGATTTTGTCATAATGGTTGAGGATACCGCACTCGGTTGCAGACAATGCCCAGTTCATTCCGTCATACCGGAAATATGCTACTGGCTCGAATGCTACCTTGTATTTTCCGTCAACAAAATCATCAAATTTAAGGCTAGGAATAAAGTGACAGATTACATTCTTGATGAATTCCTCATCGCCGATGAACGCCTTGATTTCCTCATAGTTTGAGGTGTTGTTTGAGGATATGATGTCAATATCGGCTAATCCGGCTACATATTCTGCTTTATATCCGCTGCCGAGAACTCGCGACGAATCAATGGTCGCTCGCTGAAATTTGCCTATGGATGCTGCGTCAACCGCATTGTAGGTAGTGCCGACATAGCTTGAGGACAGCCATGTGGTTTTGGGAATAAGCTCGGTTCCGTCCGCAAAGTGCATGATATTGCTGACATAAGTGATGATAGGTTCTCCTGTCACATCAAGCGTGTTGTAGACTTTCGTCTGTGTTTCTGCGTCATAGACGGTCAGGCGCAATCCCTCAAGGTTATAGCCGTAACCATGCCAAACGCTATCGGCATTGTCGGTTTTTACCAACCAACCGTTTTCCTCTGTACCGTGCTTAAAATCCGATCCGTCGTCGTTGCCGAAATTAACGCCTGCAAATGCGCTTGTAGTGTAGCACAGAAACAGCAAAACCGCCGTCAGTATGGGTAATACTTTTCTATGAAATTTCATTTTGCCTCCCTAAACAGAAAAGGGCAACCGCTTTTCACGATTGCCCAAAGTATTCGGTTGTGAGTTATCAGCTCAGTATCACATTACCGGACAGGGTAAAGCTGGGGGCTGTCTGTACAGTTGTCGGACCGCCGGCTATCCATCTTCTTGCGATACCGTTGTATATCCACACCTGCCCGTCCTCGTCAACATACTCGTCGCCGCTGGAGGGATTGTCGGGATAATCATTGCTGCCGGGCTTTTCCTCGACAGGCTCTGTATTTTCGCTCGGCTTGCCGGTGGTTGTTGTGGCAGCGGTTGTTACTGCGGGAGTGGTTACACTAGGGGTGTCCTCGGTAATGGGAGTGGGTTTGTTGTCTGTTTTCTTGGTGGTAGAGGTAACGGACGGCTTATCCGATTCGGTTTCGGGCTTGTCGGAATCTATCACGGGTGCGGGAGTAGTATCGGACTCAACAGGCTTGGTTTCATCTGTCGAGCTGTCCTCGCCCGATGTACCTCTGTTGATTACGATTTCGCCGTCATCACCTTTGTCCTTGACGGTATCGGAAATATCCTCGGTCGCACCCAGCCGGTCATTGAGCCTGTCCGCGTCTGTCGGAGATGTGAGCTTGATAATCAGCGCTGTTATTCCCGCGAGCGCGGCTATTACTGCGATTATGAGTATAGCGGTCTTGGTGTTAGTTTTCATGGTTTTACCTCCTTAACTGCATTTACATATTTTTCCTTATCTTTATAATACCACAAAATATAGCTTTTGTCAATTAGTTTGGTACTAAAATCATTTACAAGAAAGCCAAATATCATTTGTGTAAATTGACGGGCATTTGTATGCGGATTATATTGATTTGAAAAAATGTTCTTTAGTGTTGCTGAATATGCGTCCGGCAATATGTACAAACACAATTGGCATTACATCTCGACTTCCATCTCAAAATCTTCGTCCTCATCAGCGTCCTCGCACGGTGTTTCGCTGCTGTCAAGTGCAAGTACACGCTGTACTGCGTTGGCAAAGGATTGCAGATAACGGTCGGGATATTCAAAGCGACGCATTGCCACAAGGTCGTCATGCTCAATAGCGTCTGCCAGCGCCGCCGAATAGCCGATAACATTGTCAATGCAAGTTTGGCTTCGCTGCCGTGGGTTAAGTTCGCTGCGGTGGTCGCGCAACCAAGCAAGATTAGGGTCTGCGGCAAACTGTTCCTGCGCTTTTTTTGCATTGGCTCTTATCTCATCGGGACGCGCCATATAATCATCGGGTACGACAGGCGGTACCTCGCGGGTGCAAATCCCCATACCGGCTAAGAGAGGGCATTCTTCCTCAATTTCTCGCTTTCTGCAGATTATGTGCGCTCGCACAAGATTAAGGTTTGCACCGTCTGCCCAGAAAGGGTCCTGCCCGCCGTTTTTGTAAAGGCTGTCCCAGTGGGCAAAATCCTGTTCAAGTGCGGAAATTAAATCCATTGGTTTCTCCTTTGCTTTTGTCAGAACGGGACATTATGTCTCGTTTCTACATTTCGGGTTCGCTGCAATCATCATCTATGTTAGGCGGCTCGCCGTCATATTGTAATGCCCTTTGGTTTTCAATTTCACCTCGGAGTGCGTCTTCGATTTCCTCCCAGTATGACGGGTGAACCTCATAGCTGTCGTGAAAGTCACTAGCGACCTTTTCGGCGGTCTCATCAGAAATGTTCAATTTCTGTTCTTCGGCTACTAGCTTAACATCATCAACAAGAAATTGGCGCGCTTTCATATTATAGATAAGGTTGAGTTCATCTTCGGAAAGCGCAAGTTCACACTCCTGCCCGTTTATCGTGCGGAAAATGTGAAAGCTGCTGTCGTTTTCCTGTCCGGACTGAAAGTATGTTGCGTTCATGGTATCTTCCTTTCCGAATTAGTGTTCTTCGTCCGGCTCGTTAGTTTCCTCATCATCGAAATGCGGCGGTATATCATTGGTTCTCGCATAACTCTCAACCGCCTTTCTGATTCCCGTCCAGAACGGAGTGTTACAATCGTTATACTTATCACGGAAAAGCAGCGCAATATTGCGGATTCCACCCTCATCGAAATCAGAGAGTGAGTACCCGTTATCCTCACATTCAAGGTAGTTCTCAACATCTTCAATGAGATAGTTCAGCTCTTGAACACGGAATGCTGCCTCAAGCTCCGTTGGAGTTAATAGAATATCGTGAGAAATACCGCCGTAGCTGCGACTTATGGAGTAGGTGTCCTTTCTTTTGGCTGTGTTGTTTTCTTCAGAAACGGGACATGATGTCTCGTTTTCGGATTGGTTTGCTGTGCCATTATACGAAACCGCATTGTCTATCAGTTCGTCAAGCTCCGATAAATTAACGGAGGCAGCGAGTTTTTCTGCGCAGAAATCTCTCAGTTCGTCCTTTGTACCGGTATTCAGAATGCCGCCTGTGGCGTTCTCGGTCATTATGTAATTATCCTCAAAATGCGGGTGGCGAAAAATGCCGAACCGTTCGGCTGTTCTGTTAGGCTCCATGCTCTTCCCCTTTCTGAAACGGGACATCATGTCTCGTTTTATATACCATCATCGGTGTTGCTGAAACCATAAGCGCTGTTCAGCACCTCTCTAGCTGCCGCAAGATATTCTTCTTCGCTGTGGGGCTTTTCCTTGAGATATTGCCCCGCATACTTCATAGCCGTTGAGAGCAGCTGCTCATGAGTTCTGCCATCTG
>CAMAGG010000221.1 GCA_945833805.1 uncultured Clostridia bacterium
GAAGCCGTCGCTTGGCAAAGGCGATAGCCGGTAATAGTGCGGTGTTGCCTTAATAATTCAATACTATAAAAAATGTCCGGAAATCACTTCGGGCTTTTGTAATTACTGCGGGGAAATGTATCAGCGGAATCTTCTGTCAATGCCATGATTTTATATCATAGAAAAACTTCTTTGTCAACAGCTTATACGGAATTCTGGTATTGTAATTTTATCAGAAATATGTTATAATTTAATAACCAGAAAGAAGAGTGATGAAGTGCAAATTGACCGCGCAGGAAAAAAGAGCCTGTATGAACAGCTTTACGAAGAGATCAAAAGCGATATTCTTTCCGGAAGAATGCCCGACGGCGCAAAGCTTCCGTCAAAGCGTGCGCAGGCAGAGCGGCTTGGAATAAGCGTGGTAACTGTCGAAAACGCATATTCTCAGCTTCTTGCGGAGGGATATATTACCGCAAAGGAACGCAGCGGATACTACGTCTGCGCCGGAGAAATACCCGCTTCGGAGGTGCAGCCCCCGGAAACAGACGAGCCTGCTCCAGAGGAAGTTCCGGAGATTGCCTCAGGAAATTCACATTTCCCGTTTTCGGTCTGGACGCGGCTCATGCGGGCAGTCATTCTTGAAAAAGGAAGCGCCCTGCTCACCCCTGTCCCTCCCGGAGGCGCTCCTGAGCTTCAGAAAGCTATCTCCGCGCATCTCAAAGCATACCGTGGTATTTCAGTCCCGCCGCACAGGATAATTGTCGGTGCGGGAACAGAATACCTCAATAACCTGCTTGTTCATCTCCTTGGAAACAATCTCACCTATGCAGTGGAAAATCCCGGTTATCACAAGCCTGCCCGTATTTACCGGCTTAACGGCGCGCTCTGTCTTCCGATAGGAATGGACAATCAGGGAATATCCGCTGACGAGCTTTACTACAACAACGTGGACGTTGCGCATATTTCCCCGGCACACCACTTCCCTACCGGGATCGTAATGCCGATATCCCGGCGGCTGGAGCTGATGAAATGGGCGGCGCAGCGCAACGGTTATATCATTGAGGACGACTATGACAGTGAGTTCCGGTGGGTGGGAAAGCCCGTTCCGACCATGTTTGGGCTGGATAATTCCGGCAGAGTTATCTACATGAACACTTTCAGCATGACTATCGCGCCCTCCGTCAGAATAAGCTACATCTGCCTGCCCGCAGGGCTTTATGAACGATGGCAGGAGCGATTGGGATTCTGCTCCTGCCCTGTCCCGGCGTTTGAGCAGTACACTCTGGCGCGGTTTATCTCCGGCGGACATTTTGAGCGCCACATAAGCCGAATGAGAAAGCACTATCGCCGTATCAGAGAGCTTACTATCGCGCTGGCGGAGCGTTACTCAGATCAAAGGAACAGCACCGTGATCACTGAGGAAAACGCCGGGCTTCATTTTATGCTCAGAATTGAGGACGGATCGCCGCTGCCGGAATTTTTTGCTGAATGCGGTGTCAGACTTTCGCCTCTGGCTGAATTTTATGACGAAAACTGCGATTGCCCCGGAAATATCTCGGACAGATATGTGGTGAATTATGCGTCAGCAGACGAGGAAAAACTGGCTAAGAAATGCGGTAAGCAATGACCCTGAATAATAAGTCCCCGGCAGTTCGTTTAAGGAAATGCCGGGGAATGTTTTATTTTTTAGTGGTATCCTAGGGAAACGCTGATTAAATCAAATTCGCCCCGTTCAAACGCGCATACTCACGCGGCTGAATTTGATACGCTACGCTTTAATCAGCGTGTCCCTAGTTGTTTTGATTATTCTGTCTGCGGGGCAGTCTAAGCGACTGCTTCTGGGAAACTTCCGGCTCTGGCTGCTCGTGATATTCCGGAGCTTCAAACCAGAATGTGCTTCCCTTGCCAACGGTGCTGTCCGCTCCGTAAGCAAAGCCATGCTGCTCCAGAACATTCTTTACGATAGAAAGACCGATGCCGCTGCCCATTTTGGCTCGCTTGTGGGTCTTGTTGCGCTCACTGACCTTGTAATATCTGTCCCAGATATACGGGAGATACTCCGGGGCAATTCCGTCGCCGTGGTCTATTACCTCGAACCGCATTAAACCGGGCTGCTTGCGGAAAAGCCTTACGATGACCGTGTTATCATCTCCGGTATAGGTGACAGCGTTGTTTATAAGATTATATATCACCTGCTCAAGCTTGGTTATGTCGGCGCTGATTATAATTCCGTCCTCCGCTTGAAGCTCGATAATAATTCCGTCGTTCTCTTTCAGAATATCAAAACGGGAAATAACTCCGGACAGCCGCTCAGACAGGTTGAATACCGACATATTCATCTCGGTGACTCCCGCCTGAAGCTTTGACAAGTCGAGAATATCATTTACAAGCGACGACAGCCGGTCTGTTTCGTCAATGATCACCTTCAGATGCCGCTCGCGCTTTTCGGGATTATCTCCGGAAAGATCCCTTATCATTTCCGCATAAGCCTTTATCATCGTCAGCGGAGTGCGCAGGTCATGAGAGATATTCGCCATAAGCTCCCGGCGCAGGTCGTCTGATTTGGCGATCTCCTTTGAAGCGTCCTGAAGCGTTGAGGCAAGCTGCTGTATTTCATTGAAATCATGCTCGTCGATCTTGGCGTCGAATTTTCCCTGAGGCAGCTGTTTTGCGTGCTTATTGATGTTTATGATCGGATTTGTGATCTTGTTTGCAAAAAACGCAGACACAAACAGCGTCAGAATCATCATAAGCAGCGACACAAACAGGAACTGCCGCTGGAATATCGCCACGGTAGTACCGACAGGCTGAACATAATTGCAAATAAAGATATAAGCTTCCGGGGCGGATTTTGTTCCGACATAGGAACACATGGTAAGAACAGTGTTGTTCTCGCGCTCGTCCCGGAACTGCTCATAGTATACACCGCTTTCGGAGTTCAGCGCTGCCTGCTGATATTGCTTTTTTGAAAGCTGCGACAGGGACTGGCTACCGCCGAGATAATCCACATATCCCACATAATACGGTGTGGAGATCTCGATGTACATTTTATTCTTTCGGGCTATTCCAGTCACGACATCGGTGAAATTGCTTTCACTGCCTATGCTCCAGCTTGTTTTGATATATGCCATAGCTTCTGCTATCTCATAGGTTTTCATCCATTCATAGAAGGTAGGGAAAAGCACTATCAGAAACACATACGTGAACATCAGCATAGCAACTACGATCGCTTCAAAACGCACCCAGACGTTGAATTTAATGCTCCTGAGAAAGTTCATCAGTCAGCCTCGAATTTATAGCCCATTCCACGAAGCGTCACAATGTAATTGCGATACGGACCGAGATTGTTTCTCAGCATCTTTATATGGGTGTCGATGGTGCGGTCATCGCCGAAGAAATCGTAGCCCCATACTTCTTCAAGAAGCTTGTTTCGCGTCAGAGCAATATTCTTATTGCGTACTAGATAGAACAAAAGATCGTATTCCTTAGGCGTGAGGTTCGCCTTTACTCCGTCAATATAAACATCGCGGGAGGTAAAGTTTATCTCTAGCCCGCCGAATTTCACCGTTTCCGGAACGGGAGCGGCAGGAGCCTGAGCGGAATTATTGCGCTTTACGATCGCATTTACCCGCGCCATGACCTCCTTAGGTGAAAACGGCTTCACAACGTAATCATCAATGCCTATTTCAAAACCGAAGAGCTTGTCGTATTCCTCCCCGCGGGCGGAAAGCATAAGCACCGGGATCTGCTTTATCTTGCGTATCTCCTTGCAGGCGGAATATCCATCGAGGCGAGGCATCATTACGTCCATTATAATTATGTCGTAATCATTGTTTTTAACCATTTCGATAGCCTGCATTCCGTCGCAGGCTTCGGATACCTCGTGACCCTCGAACTCAGCGTACTCCTTGATCACCTCTCTGATGTTCTCCTCATCATCAACAACAAGAATTCTGTACATAAATTCATCTCCTGTAAGTATAATACTGCAAATTTTCTCCATCCACAGCAGACAGACCGTAAAGTGATTGATACCTGCCAG
>CAMAGG010000222.1 GCA_945833805.1 uncultured Clostridia bacterium
GACGGAACTCTGCTCAGATCCGACAAAAGCATTTCAGACGAGAGCGCTCAGCTGCTGAACCGGCTGACCGATGACGGAGTGCTGTTCACATTCGCAACGGCGCGCTCCTATTCCAGCGCCTCTCCCCTGCTGAAAAAATTAAGGCTCAACTGCCCCGCTGTAACTTTCAACGGGGTTTTTGTCATTGATCCCAGAACCGGGAGGCATATTGTGGAAAATGTGTTTTCTGCTTCCGCGTTCAATACAGCCGTTGAGTTCTTCAACAGAAAAGAGCTTGCGCCGCTGGTTTATTCCTACATTGACGGCAGAGAGAGGGTCAGCTATCTTGAGGACAGACTGGAGGACGTTTATGGCTACGTCAGCACACGTCAGGGGGACAAAAGGCTTCGCCCGGTAAAAAGCCGCAGAGAGCTTTTTGAGGGGAAGGTATTCTATTTCACGCTGCTCAATCCAAAAGTGGATTACCCGGAGCTGGACGAGGTTTTCAGCCGGGAAAACGGGTTTGCGATCAACATGATGCCGGACACCTATAATAAGGACGAGATATGGTACGAGATATTCAGCCGAAACGCAAGCAAGGCAAGCGCGCTGTTACAGGTAATGGAGCTTACTCATGCGGACAGGCTGGTTTGCTTCGGAGATAACAACAACGATCTGTCAATGATACGCGCGGCGGACGTCGGAGTAGCGGTTTCCAATGCCTGCGCCGAGCTGAAAAAAGAAGCCGATAAAGTGATCGGAAGCTGCAATGACGGCGCAGTTGCGGAGTTCATAGCAAGGGAGAACGGAATATCTCTTCCTGAAATCCCCAAAAAAGCGCATGAAATCCCGGAAACAGTCACGGATAAGGACAGATTTTCACAGGCTCTCAGCGCGGCAATGGTAAGAATTCGTGGAATGCACGGCTCAGTCGGCACACAAAATGAGAAGCTCATTCATGCGGTGCTGAAAAATTACTACGCTCCGTTTGCGGAGGATCAGGAGATCCGCATTGGGAAATTCTTTGCGGACGCGGTGAACGAAGACGGAATTTTTGAGATACAGACCAGAAAGCTGCATTTGCTCCGGGAAAAGCTTGCGGCATTCACCGAAGCCGCAAGGGTCACGATAGTCCACCCGGTGGAGGCTATGACCCGGAATGTCTACATTAATGCGGAAACCGGTGAGGTCTTGCAGGAATCGCAGTTTCGCAGGATCAATTCACGGCAGAAAATATATGAGGAGCTATATTCCATAAGGGATTTTCTCTCAAACCCTAAGATAACGATAATTCTTGCAAAGCTGAAAACAGAAAAGCGTATCTGCTGTCCCGGCGAAAAGATCCCGGATATGCGAAGCCGCTCGGTGCGTAAAAGACTTGAGATACAGAAGATACCGCTGGAACTGCTTGAGGAAACGGTAATTAAACTGCCGGAGGGACTGCAAATGTACCTGCCGGAGGGACTTCCGGAGCGTTTCACCAAAAGGGATTTCTGCCGCATTGCCAATGAGCCGGACTCCTCGCTGCGGCTGGAGGTACTCCGGTCGGCAGGTATTATTGAGAAAGTTGATATGCAGGGGCGCTGTTTTGTTTATTCAGTCAGCGGAAAGGAATTGAAATGACAGATTTTATCACCGGAAGAGCCTGTGCGGACGTCACCGGAATGCTTTATGAACGGATAATGCAGACGATAAAGGACGGAAAGACCGCTACGGTCATCGTTCCTGATCAATTCGTGTTTGAAACTGAAAAGGCACTTTTCCGCAAATGCTCGGAAAACGGGATAATTCCCATGTTCCAGCAGATACATGTGAGAACCATTGCCCGTATCTCCGATGAGATCGTGAAAAAATACAGCGTTGAAAAGCCCCCGGCAGACGACATAACCAAAAGCGTTATCATGTACCGTGCGATAAGGAAGCGCAATGTAGAGCTTTCTGCGCTAGGCAGGGTTTCCAGAAAGCCCGGCTTTGCCTCCCGAATGGTAAAAACCATTTCCCTGTTCAAGACAGCCGGGATCGACTGTGAAACGCTCGGAAAAAAGATCAATTCAGAGGACTGCTCCCTTGAAAATCCAGCGCTTCTGGCAAAGCTACGGGATATCTATGCTCTCTATCTTGAATACGACCAGATGCTGTCCCAGAGCTACACTGACAAGCTCGATATAACCATGCGGGCGGCTGATCTTGCCTGCCGTCATTCCTACTTCAAGGGGCAAAGCGTTTTCGTGGACGGATTTAACTCATTTTCCGGCAGTCAACTCATGCTTATGAAAAGCGCCGCAGAAAAAGCGGAGCTTGCCTGCTTTGCATTCGTATGCGACAAGAACGACAGCCGTGATCTCTTTCGCACTGTTCTGGCGGATATAGACAGACTGTCCGGCGGCGACAGCATTCCAGCGCCTGTCTGCGAAAAATCACGCGGCATGGCTGAGGGTATAGTCAGGGCTTCCGAGCTTATATACGGCTATGCCACTGACGTTACAACAGACATGAGCAGCGTCAGGATAATCAAGGCAGACGATGTTTACGGCGAAATGGACTTTATCGCGGCAGAGATAAAGCGTCTGGTAAGCGAGGAGGGGCTTCGGTACAACGAAATAGCTGTTCTCTGCTCTGACACCGGAGAATACAGATCTCCTGCTGAAAGCGCATTCGCAAAGTATGAGATACCTATGTTCTGCGACATTCCGGAGGTAATTCTTAATGCGCCGCTGACAAACCTCGTTCTTTCGCTGCTCAAGGTGCTTGACGATCCGTCGGAGCAAAACATACTGAGCTATGTCAGAAACAGCTTCCTGAGGGTGAAATTTGACTGTCGAGAGAAAAAGCCGTCATTCCGGGCGCTTACCTTTGCGGAGATCGACAGCTTTGACGGTTATATTTTCCGCTGGCAGCTTAAAGGCAATCAGTTTGAGGAGCCGTTTGTCACCGATAACATGAGCAGTGACGACAGCGCTCAGGCGGTCTGCGCCGAAAGAGTGAGAGTTTGCGCGGCAGTTCCAGTTCTGGAGCTTCGCAGGGAGATAAAAACTGCCGCAAAGGACGGCGGCTGCACCGGATCATGGCTTACAGAACGGCTGTGCCGTTTTCTGTTTGACGAAGCAGGAATTGAGCAGGCTGTGCTTTCCGCCGATGAAAGCTGCTCTACTCTCTGGGGCATTCTGGTGCAGATATTTGAAGCGATCCATTCAGCGCTGAACGAGGTAGAGATAACTCCCGGAGAATACTACTCGCTTTTCCGGGATATATGCGCCGAAACAACCCTTGCAAAGCCGCCGCAGATCACCGACAGCGTACTTGTCGGCGACACCGGGCGCACCCGCGCCGAGGGAATAAAGGCTGCATTTATCGCAGGAGCCTGCTATGGCAAATTCCCGGACGAAAGCTCCAGCTTCGGGCTGTTTTCGGAATACGAGGCGGAGCTTCTGAGCGACGGCGATCTGAAAATAGCAATGAAGCAGGAGGAAATGTACCATTTCAGCAGATATCAGGTATACCGGGCTTTGACGCTTCCGACACAGCGTCTGTATCTGACCTATCCGCTTCTGAATACCGCCTGCTCTTCCCTGTCGCCCTCCGAAGCCGTGACCGGACTGCTGGGTATTTTCGGAGATATTCATGAGGAATATGCCGGAGATCTGGACAAATTCGGGGACAGATTCTACTGCCGGACTAAAACTGCGCTGCGCTCGCGTTACGCTTCGCTTTTCGGGACTAAGGAAAATGCGAGGAGAAGCACGCTTCAAAGGGCGCTTGAGCTTTCCGGGGACAGAGAATATGCCGAAAAGCTGAAAAAACTTGTAACAGACCGCCCGTCAGCCTATCGCCACAGGCTCACTCCGGACACAGCCGCACGGCTTTTTCGGAAAAAGCAGATTTCCGCGACCCGTCTTGAAGGGCTGAACAAATGCAGGTTCGAGTATTTCTGCAAGAACGGTCTGAAAATAAAGGAGCGCAGGTCGCTGAACAGCGCTAACTCCGAGGTAGGAAACGCGGTACATTATGTGCTGGAAAAGACCCTCTCG
>CAMAGG010000223.1 GCA_945833805.1 uncultured Clostridia bacterium
TTAAAACTGAAAAGAAAACCTGTATAACAACTGCCCGCCAGCTAATAGCATACGGCGAAACCGACATAGAAAAGATTGCTAAATGCTGTTCTCTCTCGGTTGACGAAGTAAAGGAGCTTATGGCGAAGCACTCCGCATGAATACCGCGTATTAAACACAATACCAATACCGGGAGCAGTTTTTTATCCGCTCCCGGTATGTTTTGTTTTGCAAAGGAAAAATTATCAGGGTGTTCATGATTTTGTACGTTATAACGATAAGTTACGTTATACTGCACAAAAACTATCATAGTAATATGGTATATTTGATTCAAGCATTCTTCTAAGTGTCAATAAACAACAAAACATCACATATACCTTTATTGCTTTTATGCACAAAACGCGCGTTATCGTTGCTTTGCTCTTATTGAAATTACCATTTACGACGCTATTGTTCATATTTTTGTATAATTCGACAGTATTTATTGGATTAGCTATAGCACATCTATGGAAACAATTCTGATGATGCGAAATGCCGCATTCTGGTACGGTTGGATAAAAGGAAGTAACATCTGGGACAGTTTTTCGCATATTCCCAGGACAGTATACGGCGGTCACAACGGCGACATTGCCTGCGACCACTATCACCGTCTGGAGGAAGACCTTGACGCAATGGCTGCACTGGAAATTAAAAGCTACCGCTTTTCGGTAAGCTGGGCAAGGGTGATACCCGGAGGCATCGGTGCAGTGAACGAAAAGGGAATAGCATTCTACGACCGACTGATAAACGGGCTTGTCAAGCGTGGAATAAAGCCCTGCATGACGCTGTATCACTGGGACCTTCCGTATGCGCTGCATATCAGGGGCGGCTGGCTGAACCCTGACAGTCCGGAGTGGTTTGCAGAATATGCAAGGCTTATCAGAGAGCGCTTCGGTGACCGCGTGCATGATTTCATCACCTTCAATGAACCGCAGGTATTTGTCGGCTGCGGATATTACAACGGCGAACACGCGCCCGGTTACAAGCTGCCGAAATAGGAGCTTCTGCGGATAGGTCACAATGTGCTGAAAGCGCACGGACTGGCTGTCAAAGAACTGCGCCGTGGCGAACCGTGCAGAATAGGCTTCACCGGAGCCTCCTGCCCTGCTGTTCCGGCGACTGAAAAAAACGAAGATATCGAAGCGGCAAGGAAAAACTACTTTGAAAGCGACTACAACGCGTTTGCTTTCTCTGACGCATACTGGTTCGACCCGGTCATAACAGGAAAATACCCTGAATGGGTGTACAATTATGAATCACATTTCAAGCCGGAGATAACAGACGATGACATGGAACTGATATCTCAGCCGATAGATTTCATCGGGTTTAACATCTATCAGGGCAAATATATATCGGCACAGGGACTTATCGGAGAAACGCCGGGAACTCCCCGTACGTCCATCGGCTGGCCGATAACTCCGCAGGCACTGTACTGGGGACCCCGCTTTATGTTTGAGCGCTACGGCAAGCCGATAATCATAACCGAAAACGGAATGGCGTGCCATGATTCGGTTTCCCTTGACGGAAAGGTCCACGATCCTAACCGCACGGATTATCTGCACCGTTACCTCAGCGAGCTGAAACGCGCCGCTGATTCCGGAACTGAAATCGACGGATATTATGTCTGGTCGCTCACCGACAACTTTGAGTGGGCAAAGGGCTACAGCGAGCGCTTCGGTCTTGTGTATGTGGATTATGCAGCGCAGCGTCGTGTTATAAAGGATTCTGCAGAGTTCATAAAAAACGTCATATCCACTAACGGAAAAGACCTGTAATCATATTTCCCCCATCGCTTTATACGGTGGGGGAACTTTTATGCTCATAGTTGATTCAAAGAATAATATGTCAGTCAATTTGCAGCATATTACATTGTTTTAGAATGCCAGATGATGTACAATTTATGTAAAGAAGGCAACGGCTATGTACAGAAAGGAAGATAATTATGAAATCATTTACCGGTTATATGCACGGGGTCAACCTGGGCGGCTGGCTCTCTCAGTGCAGTCACTCTGTTGAGCACTACAAATCGTTCATCAGCGAGGAAGATATCAGGAAAATTGCGGATATGGGTGCAGATCATGTTAGGCTGCCGATAGACTTTGAATGTATTGAAACAGAGTCCGGTGAGCCGCTTCCGTTCGGCTATGTTTCTATCAGCGAGTGTATAGAATGGTGCGAGAAATACGGGCTGAACGTAATACTTGACGTTCATAAAACAGCCGGTTTTTCATTTGACTCAAAGCAGAATACGTTATTTGACAGCGAACCTCTCAAGCTCCGTTGCTTGCCCCGTGGAGCAGGTAAAAATAGTTGCTCAGCACCGTCAAATATTCCGCAAGCGTCCTGCATAACGCGATGTCACTTGAAAACTGCGCGACGCTGCCGACTACCGCTTGCTGCTTGTCAATGCGCTCGGCAACCATTTCGCCGCAGAGCTGCGACGGGTTGATTCCGCGCGCGCAGGTGCTGCCGGAAATAAACCTGTCGGCATTGCCAAGGGGATGATTGGAGGAAAGCAGACGGTTTACCGCCCTTATTCCTACGTTTCGCCTGTCGCCGAGATATGTGGTCAGAACCGGATAATGATATATTCTTTCACCAGTACAATCGTAGCCCGTGACCGTAACCGCCTCGGGAATATGCACTCCTGCCGCCGAAAGCGCGTCGCACAGCGCGTATGCCATACAATCGTTGGCGCATATCACAGCCTGCGGCACGGGGAGCTCTTTCATGAGATAGCTCTCTGCCAGCCGCTCCCCCGAATCATACCAGAACGAGCCGAAAAAAACCTTGTTTTTGTCGAACGGTATCCCATGCTTTGCAAACGCCCTTTTACAGCCCTCTAGCCGTCTGTAAGAAAAAAATATTGTCCTTAGGTCCCGTCAAGATATCTATATCCCTGAATTTGTGAACCGTTATCAGATGCTCGCAAAGCCGCTCCATATCGATTACGTCGTCCGAGTAGACGCTTTGGAAGCCCTCGATATCCCCGCTGATAACAACGGCAGGGATACCGGATTTCCTTACCCTTTCATACACCGGCGAAAGTATGGAAATGTCCAGAAACACTTCCGCAGTGACAATAACTCCGTCAAAGCCGCTCGGATCAAAAAAATCGTATATGACATTTTCAAAATTGAGAAATTCTTCCCTTATCCAGTGATTATAAATGTTTGAAAACACCACCACGTCCGTATCCGCGGCAAATACCGCCTCGGCTATTCCGCATATGATATCCTTCTGGGTGCGGTCGTCGGCTCTTGCGGTTATTACGGCAATTTTTTTCTTGACATTTCGTTCGTCCTTTCACGCGTTCATAAAAAGCCCGTTCCCGCAGCCGCTCAACCCCTGTTCTGCGGTAAATTTTGCCGCTGACGGGTAAGGATTTTTGACGCGTTCGGCTACAGAGTATGCCGGAAACAAGCTTTCGTATATATTATAACTTATTCACGCAGTTATGCCAACCGAAAAGGTGCATATTATGATTAAAAGGTGGACAAAACGGATATCGACTGTTGACTTTGTGTTGTTTATCGGTATAATAAACTTAAAGGTGTCTTTGGGCACGAGAAACAAAACGGAGGTTTTAACGATGAAGATCACAAGTAAATCAGCGGCTATTTTGTGCGCGGCGACCCTGTTTATGACGGTGGGCTGCTCGAGTGGCGGCGAAACAAGCATCAGGAGCTCCGAGCCCGACGCTTCCGGCATCTCCGGAACCGCGGACGTTTCCGGCGCTCCGGATGCCGAAACGAATGAAAGCGGCGCGGTATCAGAGGAGGATATTATGAACAGTCTGAACAGCGGCATAATTATCGACAGCGTAAGCGGTAACGTTTATAAGAACGAGATGAACGCAAATCCCATCTCGCCGAACATATTCTGCGCAGATCCCACCGCAGTGGAATATGACGGAAGGCTTTACGTTTACGGCACGAACGACCATCAGCAGTCGGAAGAGGGAACAACGAACGACTACGCCC
>CAMAGG010000224.1 GCA_945833805.1 uncultured Clostridia bacterium
AGAACTTGCCCGTCGTGGTATTCCCGAAAGCGAAATCTGTACCGCAGGCGATGCAGAAACACAGAAACAGCGAAACGAGATGTATGCACAGCTGCGTTCAGGCACAAAGCGTATCGTCCTCGCTTCTACCTCTAAAATGGGAACAGGAGCAAATATTCAGACAAAGCTGGCGGCTCTGCACAATTTGGATATACCGTGGAAGCCTTCTGATGTTGAACACACCAAACGGAACAAGGGACAACCGATAATTCGACAAGTGGCTTAAAAGACGATAAACCTCTCTGAATCCTTGCACAAATGCACTGCTTCCGAGGTTTTTTATGTTTCATTATTTATGTTTCTTTAGAAATAACTACCAACAATAAGGCGACAATGGTCAAGTTCAAAACGGTTAACTATAATACCATTACTTCTCCCTCGCACAGTTCCCTGTCCGAGTCAACCACTATTCTGTCGCTGAATGTGAGCCCCGAAACTACCTCCACAAAGCCGCCGTATTCCTGCCCGGGGATCATTTCCGCGCGGCGGATAAAGTCGCGGAGCTCGCCGTTGACCTCGGCGCGGTACAGAATATACACTCCATTTTCGTATTGCTCGACCGTTACGGCGGGTTTTTGCGCCGTACCTGTTTGGGTATTGCCACTTTCGTCAATATATTCAAACGGAAACTCTGACATTGTAACGCGACTTACCGAAATGTGCGGAAGAGACGCGTTGTGTATGCTTCTGGCGGTGAATGTGAGCACTAACATTCCCGAAAAGAAAACCACCGTAAATGCGATCAAAATTCTCTTCATGACAGCTCACCCAACGTCAGCCCTTTCTCTAAATACTCGTTGAAAAACATATACAAAATCATCACGGGAATAAGGAACAATACCGCCGCCGGAAACAGCACCCTGCCGGAAAAATCTCCGGCATTTGCAATGAACACCGACAGCGTTTTCAGACTGTCGTCTTTCAGAAACAGCATGGGCTGCTCCACCATGTTCCAGCAATCGGCGAAAACGAACAGTACTACCGCGAAAATGCACACCCGTATCTGTGGAACAACACCCGTTATAATTATCCGAACCACAGAGTTTGTTTCCAACCGGGCGGCTTCAATAATGCTGCTGTCGATATTTTTCATGTACTGGTGCATTACCACAACGCCGAAGGGGCTGAATATCGCTGGGAGTATTATTGCAAGCGGCGTGTCTATAAGCCCTATATCGCGAAGCCCGATGTAATTCGGCAGTATCGTGACTTGAAGCGGCATCATCATAAGCACGATATAGGACACGAACAGCGCGCCCTTGCCCTTGAATTGTGCCTGCGAAAACCCAAATGCACAGGGAATTATCACAGCAAGCTGAACTATCGTAATTACTGCGGCGTAAATTACCGAGTTCCAAAACTGCGGATAGAATACGAAGCAGTCGAAAAGCAGGTCGGCGTAGCCTTGCATCGAGGGCATTCCGCCCACCATAAATGACAGCGCCACCGTCGCAATTACCGGCAGAATGAACACCGCCGCCAGCAGTGTGAAGATAACAGCATTGAGCTTTTTCATCGGTTGTACCTCCGCTGTATAGCCATTCCCACCATAACTATCCCGAACACAAGTATCGAGGTCAGCACCGCCGAGGTTGCAAGGCTTTGGTAGTCCAGTTTCAGAAAGTTGTTGTTCATGTAGTATTGCAGCGTGTAGCTGTGGTCGGGTGGGTAATTCGTGCCGTAATACAGGTAGCTTTCCTTGAATATCCTGAAGCTGTTGACTATTGAAAGAAGTACTGTAAAGAACACCGTCGGCGCTATCATCGGAACAGTAATACGAGTGTGCAGAACAAGGCTGTTTGCACCATCCAGCCGTGCCGCCTCGCAGATCGATTTCTCAATCGAGGTGAAAGCGGCGGTCAGCAGCACTATGCAGATACCGATATTCTTCCAGATGAACAGCAGGTAAATCGGCAGAACAGTTGTATTTTCAGCGAATACACTGCGCCAAATCAGCGCTACGCTCGCTGTCGGAATTACCATAGGCAGTACGAATGCGAACCTGGTTTTGCGTATCCACTTTATTCCGTAGGATAACGCCAGAGAAATCACCAGCGCCAGAATTATCAGCACCGGAACGCATATCACGATAAGCAGCAGCGAGTTTTTAAGCGCTAACAGGAAATACTCGTTGGTAAGCGTATCAATGTAGTTGTCCAGCCACACAAAATTCCGCCGGAACTGGTTATCAATAACCGAATAGTACAGCACGCGAATATACGGAATTACAAAGAATATCGCCGTTCCGATAAGGCTGGGAAGCAGGCAGAACTTGCATTTGGTGTTCCATTTGAGATGTTTTTTTGCTTTCATGGGTCACTCTTTCATGTAGGCGGAAAGCTTGCGGTCGGCTTCGGTTATGAAATCATCAAGGGTGATTTCTCCTTGGTGAAATTGTTTATAAATATCAAAGCATATTTCTTCGCTCACATTAAAACCAATCTCCGCATCTGCGTACAGTTCGTAAAGGCTTTCAAGCCCATCGGTCATTGTATAGGAAGCTCTATCCGAAAACATGAATGTGTTCTGACTGCCGCTCAGATACTCCGCAAGAGAGGAAATATAATCGAGCGCCGCTTCAAGGTTTCCCGAAGCAGGATTTATCGTTATAAATACACATTCCGCTGAATTTTTGTTGTTGGGATCAATTGACGGAACAGCTGCAAACCTGAAATCTTCAAACTGAGACAGCCATAATGCCATGCTGTTGTCCCACTGGCAGGAAAACAGAAACCGTTTTTCACCGTCGGCTTCATATAAATGATTTTGCGCGTCATTGTTCAAAGGCATATACAATGGATAGGCTGATATGTCTGATATATTGATCTTCTTTTCGGCAAATTCCGCAAAGCTGCGGAACAGCGCCGTATCAAATGTTTCATGGTTTGCCATGTACTGAATAAGCAGATTTTGAGTAAGTCGGTATGGCTGTACATCATATCCATTTCTGTACTCCGAATTATACGCCTTTTCACACGCATTCACAAATTCTTCTATGGTCATTTTATCGGTGAAGTCAATTCCGATTTCGGAGCAGGTCTTTTGATTATATGAGATCATCGGCATATTCACCGATACAGGCAGCATCCAGATATCGCCGTTTTCGTCGGTTGCCGATTCCTTTATGTACGGAAAGCACTTGTCAAGGTATTCCCGAACATTAGGTATATCATTAAGCGGGTAGAAGCTGCCTTTGTCGCGAATATTAGAGGAAAAGCTCTCGTAAGAGTTAACAATGCTCATGTCATAGCTGCTGTCCTGCGAAAGCACAGCAAGCGCAAAGCTGTCCGCGGACAGGCTCTGATAGTCAATGGTATACCCACAGCCAAAAGGTTCGTCAAAGCTGTATTCCGTTGAAATGAGCCTAATTTTGTTGTTCTTTTTTATGTATGATGAATTCTTTATCCGGCAGAGAATTTTCTCTCCGGTATCGGAATTATATGCCGCGAAAAAGGTGTAACCTCCGACAGAACGTATATCGCCGTCAATGTAATATCCGTCAAGCACTTGTGAGATACCGGCGTCCGGGTCCGTCGTTCCGGCGCAAAGCATTCCGATATTGATTCCCGAACCGGAAGAAAACAGATATTTGTCCCGCGCATACATATCAAAGCCATAAAGCTGCGGAATATTATGATATTTCTTCCCCGAATTACCGAAATCAGCAAAATAATACCCGTCCTTATCCGCCGCATATACAACGCACTCACCACCGTACATTGAATAGGTTATCGGGAAAGGAACTTTGCTTGTCGTTGTTTCCCCCGTTGACAGATCAATTTTCAGCAGCTTTTCTCCGCCGTAGCTGTATATCCCAAATTCATCGGTATATTCACCGGCTAGCCCGACGCATTCATCGCTTATTCCAAGAACATATATATCGTTTCCGCTGACATCAATGCGTGTTATGACGGAAGCGCCCTCCATACGGAACAATTCCGGCTTTTCGTGATTTTCAACA
>CAMAGG010000225.1 GCA_945833805.1 uncultured Clostridia bacterium
TGGCGATAAGCTCCAGATTGCGCTTCTGACGCTTGAGCTCAAGACCCATTGCGTCAGCAACTTCACTGTCATACTTATTCAGAAAACCGATAGTATCAACAATATCGTTGTACATTTATAAGCTCCTTTCAAATTCCGTAAAATAATTATAACCTGAATTTAATACAATTTCAACCACTTTTCGTTATTTCAATGTAATAGACATGAAACGACCGCATTGTGGATTTTTTTTAGTGAAAAAGCCTTAAGCCGTGTATTGCGCACGGCTTTCAGGTATTAATCAGATGTATTCCGCGATCTTGCTTCCCATTTCGGAGCAGGAAAGCAGCGTCATGCCCTCGGACATGATATCCCCTGTTCTGAAACCGTCCTTTATCGTCTGACGGACTGCGTTCTCAACAGCGTCAGCTTCATCGTTCATGTCAAAGGAATAGCGCAGCATCATTGCAGCCGAAAGGATCGTTGCAATGGGGTTAGCCTTATTCTGACCCGCAATATCAGGCGCAGAGCCGCCGGAGGGTTCGTATAAACCGAACTTTGTTTCGTTCATGCTTGCGGAGGGCAGCATACCGATAGAGCCGGTGATCATAGAAGCCTCGTCCGACAGGATATCTCCGAACATATTTTCTGTAACCATTACGTCAAACTGAGCCGGGTCTTTCACAAGCTGCATTGCGGAGTTATCAACCAGCATGTGCTCCAGAGTTACCTCCGGATAATCCTTTGCAACCTCCTCAACGACTTTTCTCCACAGTCTGGAGCTGTCAAGGACGTTTGCCTTGTCAACGCTCGTTACCTTTTTACGGCGCTTCATGGCAACGTCAAATGCCTTGATCGCGATGCGGCGGATCTCCTTTTCATCGTATTTCAGGGTGTCTACCGCGTTCATAACTCCATTAACCTCCTCGGTATGGCGCTCGCCGAAGTACAGACCTCCGGTAAGTTCGCGCATGATCAGCATATCAAAGCCCTTGTCGCTGATTTCCTTTTTTAGCGGACACGCGCTTGAAAGCTCGCTGAACAGCAGGCAGGGACGAAGATTTGCAAACAGGCCAAGCGACTTGCGGATCTTCAGCAGACCAGCTTCCGGTCTGAGATTTGCGGGCAGCTTGTACCACGGTGACTTTGTTGTATCTCCGCCGATAGAACCCATGAGAACCGCGTCGGAAGCCTTGCAGCGCTCGATAGTTTCATCGGTGAGCGGAACTCCGTTAGCATCAATGGAGCACCCACCCATCAGAAGCTGCTCATAATTGAATTTATGACCGTACTTTTCAGCGACCTTGTCCAACACCTTCATTGCCTCGGTGACAATTTCCGGACCAATCCCGTCGCCCTTGATAACTGCGATATTCTTTTCCATTTCAAGAATAACCTCTCTTAATAAATGTCGATTTTCATGCGCAGTTCCTCGCCCGGCTTACCGTTATGAGAACTACGCTGTTTCCCATCCTGAACAAATCCGAACTCAGTAAAGAAGCTGATCGCGTCTGAGTTGTTCTCGTTCACCCACAGGAAAGCAGTTTTGATTTTCATGGAGCGCATATTCCTGAGGGAATGCGCAAGCAGCTTTCTGCCAAGACCTATTCGTTGGAAATCCTTGTCAATGCAGATAACATCTATCTCGCAGCTGTCCGGTATCATGGAGCTTTTGCACACGCAGACTCCCTTTGCCGCCTTGTCAACAGTGACAACGGCGGTGGCGAGCGCCTGTTTCATGCAGTCCCGGAAATAGTATGTATCCAGATGCGACGTATATCCGCCGCCGGCGGCAGTTTCCGCCAGAACAGCCGGAGAAAGCTGCGAGGTTCGCTGAACGTTCTGAATGTTGATTATCACAGAACCGCCCCCTCGGTTAAAATCAGCCCTTGAGCGACTTTAACAGTCCGCCCTTGTTGATAATTTCCTTGATGAAATCCGGGAAAGGCTGCGCCTGATAGGTCTTTCCCTTTGTAACATTAGTGATAATACCGGTATCGAAGTCAATGTCAACCTCGTTGCCGGCGTCTATATCCTTTGCAGCCGCATCGCATTCCAGAATAGGAAGTCCTATGTTGATAGCGTTGCGGTAGAAAATTCTTGCAAAGGTAGAAGCAATAACGCAGGCAATGCCGCTCTCCTTGATAGCGATAGGTGCGTGCTCGCGGGAGCTTCCGCAGCCGAAATTCATGTTTGCAACCATGATATCTCCCGGCTTTACCTTGTTCACGAAGTCCTTGTCGATATCCTCCATGCAGTGGGAGGCAAGCTCCTTGTGATCCGCTGTGTTGAGGTATCTTGCGGGAATTATTACGTCTGTATCTACGTTATCTCCGTACTTATGTACGATGCCGTGTGCTTTCATTGTGTGTCCTCCTTAGTCCTGAACGTCCGAGATGTAGCCTGTCAGCGCGCTTGCAGCGGCGATAGCCGGGCTTGCAAGGTAAACCTCGGAGGTGGTGTCGCCCATTCTGCCGACAAAATTGCGGTTCGTGGTGGAAACCGCCCTCTCTCCGGGAGCGAGAATCCCCATATGACCGCCGAGGCAGGGACCGCAGGTAGGTGCGGAAACCACCATTCCTGCTTCAATGAATATTTCAAGAAGTCCGTTCTTCAGCGCGTCAAGATAGATCTGCTGAGTTGCGGGGATAACAATTGCGCGGACGCCCTTTGCGACTTTCTTGCCCTTTACCACCTTTGCAGCGGTTTCAAGGTCGGAATAACGACCGTTGGTGCAGGAGCCGATAACTACCTGATCTATCTTGATCTCTCCTACCTCGTCGATAGTCTTGGTGTTCTCCGGCAGGTGCGGGAAAGCGACTGTCGGGCGGATCGTGGACAGATCAATGTCTATAACACGGTTATAATGTGCGTCCGGGTCAGCCTTCATGACCTCAAATTTGCGGTCAGTTCTGCCCTTTACATAATCGAGAGTAACCTCGTCCACCTCGAAAATACCGTTCTTTGCGCCGGCTTCAATAGCCATATTAGCCATGCAGAGCCTGTCGTCCATAGAAAGGCTCTTAAGTCCCTCGCCGGTGAACTCCATTGACTGGTAAAGTGCTCCGTCAACGCCGATCATGCCGATAATGTGCAGGATAACGTCCTTGCCGGAAACCCACTTTCCGAGCTTCCCGGTGAGATTGAATTTGATAGCAGAGGGTACCTTGAACCAAGCTTCTCCGGTAGCCATTCCGGCAGCCATGTCGGTGGAGCCTACTCCGGTGGAGAATGCTCCCAGAGCGCCGTAGGTGCAGGTATGGCTGTCCGCGCCGATAACGCAGTCAGACGGAACAACAAGACCCTTTTCCGGAAGGAGCGCGTGTTCAATGCCCACCGTTCCAACATCGTAGTAATTCAGAATGTCGTATTTATCTGCGAAATTACGGCACTGCTGACACTGCTTTGCCGCCTTGATGTCCTTGTTAGGGGTGAAGTGATCCATTACAAGGGATATCTTTGTGCGATCAAATACACTGTCAAAGCCGCTTTTCTCAAATTCGTTGATAGCCACCGGGCTGGTGATATCGTTTCCAAGAACCATATCCAGCTTAGCCCTGATGAGCTGTCCCTCAACAACACTGTCAAGACCTGCGTGCTTAGCAAGTATCTTCTGTGTCATCGTCATACCCATAGTCCTGTGTTCCTCCTGAGTTTTGATTAGCTGTACACACCATATAGCAGTATACATCGCTTTAAATACTATTATATCACGTTTTTTATTTTGTGTAAAGGGCTTTTACACAATTTTTCCTGCGCGGAGTATTTGGAATAATATGTAACCAGATGACCCCGGTTGACTTTTTCTCAAAAATGCGCTATAATAAATGGGTATATTTTAAAAGAAAGGATAATTCCTATGAATAAAGTTCATGTAAATGCCAGCCGCAGCTACGATATTTTTGTAGGCAGCGGGCTTCTGGATAACGCCGGAGAATACATATCAGCGGCGATAAAGTCCCGCCATGTGTGCGTTGTGACTGACGACAATGTGGACGGATTGTATT
>CAMAGG010000226.1 GCA_945833805.1 uncultured Clostridia bacterium
AAAAATAGTGCTTGGTATCAGCACTATCCTTTATGTCCAGTTGATAGGGAAGAATGCCGAGATACACGTTTCCGGAGGGAAAATATACGAAACAAGATCCACTCTCGGAGAGCTTGAAGAAAAACTGGGAGATGGTTTCATAAAGGTACACCGCGGGTGTATTGTATCTGTAATGGCAATACATGATATTACCGACAAGATCAATCTCAGCAACGGCGAATCTCTTGAATACACGATACGAAAGAAAAAAGAAATAATCAGTCAGCTGCGCTCAAAGCAGAAAAACATTATCAGCAGCTTTGACGGGGACGGTATCCCCGCAACTGAGGAGGAATACCG
This sequence comes from uncultured Clostridia bacterium, assembly GCA_945833805.1. Lineage (GTDB taxonomy): Bacteria > Bacillota > Clostridia > Oscillospirales > Ruminococcaceae > CAG-115. The sequence goes on from CAMAGG010000226.1 coordinate 340, forward strand.
CAAGTATTACAGCGCCTTTGATAATCTTCCGTTTGCGTTTACGGATATCGAGATGATATTCAATGAGGAAAGCCGCGCTGTGGACTGGATATTCAGATATGGCAATGCAGCGCTGGCGAAGCTTGAAAAGATACCGATTGAGCGGCTTATCGGAAGCTCCTTCAGCAGTCTTTTCAGCAACATGGATTCCAAGTGGCTGCGCAGCTACGAGCGCGCGACGCTTTTTGGCGAAATGCTGGAGACAATTGATTACAGCCCGGAGATAGATACATATCTGAAGGTGATATGTTTTCCGACTTTCAAAGGTCATTGCGGGTGCATTCTGTTTGATATCTCGGATATTAAATTCACCAAAAACAGCAGCGACGCTGAAAAGGCTATGACGCTGTATTTTGGGAAGCTTCCGGAGAAGAAAGGGAAATTCTGAGCGGACATTTCGCTTTTGGCTAGCTGTAAAACAATGCCCCGTTGAGGCATTTTGTGAAATTCTGATTTCATCACATATATCAAATGCCGCACATCGACGCTTGTACCGTATGTTCTGCACATTATCCTCAGAACATACGGAAAGGGCGAGGTGTGCGGCTTGCTTTGTGTTGATTTGAGCCGTTTTAACGTCGTTTTGCGACATGTTTATTGACAGTGAATATATAAGCCATTTATAATAATATGTAGGTTTGGATTTTCATTCAAGGGCGCTGTGGATTTCCCAGATCATGGGTTTGTCCCTGCCATGAAGCGATAATATGGAGGAATGAATTATGTACTCATACAAAACTCCAAAACATAATATCAAATCGAGAAATAAAGAGGATAAGGGCTTATCATTTGAGCAGAATATGCCAAATTCCCTGATGAACAGTATAGTTAATAGTAATCAGGAGATGGAGAATGAAGCCGACAGAGTATCAGCAGAGGTGGGCGCCTCCTGCAACAGGCTTGATGAGATAAAATCCGCTTTGGGCAGCCGCCTGGGAGTGGACTTCTCCAACGTCAAGGTTCACACCGATGACGCGGCAGACCGTGCCGCAAAAAGCTATAATGCTAGGGCGTTCACGAAGGGCGGCGATGTATATCTTGGAAAAGACGGCATGAACCCCACCATTGCGGCGCACGAGCTTGTACATACAGTCCAGCAGGGAGCGGTGTCCGGCGGCGGAGTTATGTCCGCACCTGAGGGTCAGGTACAGCTTTGGGGTAAGAAAAAGCCCGCTCCGAAAGGTCTTCTCGATTTAGACAGCATGAATTTCGGCAAGACTTCTTACAAAATGGATAAGGATTACAAAAATCTCAAGAAGCTGATGAAGAACTTCAACAAATCCAACGGCTCCGATGAGGACAGAGCGGCTCTGATGGAAGCGGCTATGCAGTACATCGACAAAAACAGCCGCGGCAAGGAGGCAAAGCACGTCGGAAGAACTGCCAATGCCGAAAAGCTTCTGTACCAGCTTTCGATGGATCAGGGTCAGCAGGAGAAAGGCATGGCAAACATCTATCGCATGAAGAACCAGATGGCTGCTCAGGGCGACGAGTATGGACGTACTAATCAGGCAGAGGGGCATGAAGTATTGAAGGACCTCGGCAAGGCGGTGCAAGGAAAAGGCAACTTCTCAAATGCGATGTCAATGATCACGGCAAACGTCATGGCAGACCAGGATAAGACAGATTACGCCTTAGGAAAGTCCGACTCGGCGCGAGTATTCGGTGAAGACATGGATCCGGACAATTACCGTTATATGGTACATGGGCTTGCAGACAGCAAAGAAGGAGCACATAACGATAACGTCGGCACAAATCTGCATGAATTCACCCATGCCAGCGTGGGTGAATCCTATGATAATACCAGAATGCTCTTTTCTGCAGACAGGGACTCCTCTAAAGAAGATCTTTTCAAAATTAGGGACGATCGATACTCCCGTTTAAAGACGATAAAGGATTGCTTCGCGCCGCACGCCGGAGTAACAAAGCAGACTTTTGATACCCGTTTTCAGTATGCCACCATGAGCAAGCTATATGACACCTATGCTCCGGGCTTCCTGGGCGAAAGAAAAACCAGAGATGTCAACGGAAATAAAGTTAAAACCAGACAAGGCGGCTCGATAGACAGGCAAATGGATCAAGCCAGCCCCAGCGTAAGGATGAAGCTCGCAAAGGAGAGGGCACAGGCAAATAAAATGGTGACCCCTTTCGCGGATGTTATGGAACAGAAACAAGATGATTACAGAAAAGCAAAAGCTTACGCAGATAGAATGTATGAACAAAAAAAGGCTAATCCCGGTAATGCTGAATATGAGAAATTATCTAAAGAAGCGGACGCTAAGATGAACGCGATAACAGCAGACTTTTCGGTTCACGATAATACGTTGGTCGAATATGATTCCGTCATAAATCAACTGCTTATGGAGCATGAGCTGGGCTCATCGGATCGTGACTCGCAGTATTACCGCGAGCTTAAAGCGGCGGCGCTCAGAGCGCACGTTGACCGCGCTAAGGCAAAGATGAAGAAGAACAAGAAATCCTGATCGTTCCGTTTTTCAGATCTCGCGCAGTTATTCACAGAAAAAAGGGCAAGCCGCATTAGTGTGTTGCCGATAGAGCAGTTTTCGCCCCGCCGATCAAATCATCTGGCACTTAGATGAAGAATCGGCGAGGCGGAATTGCCCAAGGCGGCACGCCTTAGCTTGCCCTTTGATTATTCTGATGACAGATAGCCATGCAGCTCCGGACGGATTTTCATAGGTTACAGTCGTCGGATCGTTGAATTACCAGCCGGTATCTGATATTGTCAATATCCCTTTACGCATTTTCCTCAAAAAAATTGAGATGTTCTGGAGGCTGTATACCGAACCGTGTAAATGCCAATAATACCCACAAGAAAGTGAGGTATTGCACATGAAAAGAACACACGGACTGGACGAAAGAGAGATGGAGTTGGTAAAGCTGCTGATGGCGGACTGCAAGATAAACTTGTTTATTTGAGCGACCGGAGATATTCAGGCGAAGCCGTCGCGTTGACACGTCTCCCCCACTGGGGGAGATCACCTCAAACTTCCGGGGTTTATCCGCTGGAGAATACCGGTGAAGTATGAAAAGCAACGAATTGCTCCGGTGCTCTTCACCGTATATCTCGCTCCCCGGCGTTGCTTCTGTTTGGCTGCGCTTTTAGTATTTCTGAGTTGGGCAAGATATATGCCCGCAGGTGGCTTTGTCAAGCCGTTTGCGGGCATAATATCTTTTTTGTCTGACATAGATGTCTATGGTTTACGAAATAGATTTTTAACGCGGGAGAAAAACTGAAAAACAAAAGCGCCTCAACGCGCGAAAATGCGTGTCGAGGCACTCGACTGGTTGGGATAGTGCGATTTGAACGCACGCATGAGGGAGTCAAAGTCCCTTGCCTTACCGCTTGGCTATATCCCAGAATAAATTGAAAACTTAATGAAAAAGGCACAGGTACAACCTATGCCTTTTGTTATCTGGGGTGGGTAGTGGGAGTCGAACCCACGATCTTCGGGACCACAATCCGACGCTTTAACCAACTAAGCCATACCCACCATGCATGGCACGCCATGAAGGATTCGAACCTTCGACCTACCGCTTAGAAGGCGGTTGCTCTATCCAGCTGAGCTAATGGCGCATA
>CAMAGG010000227.1 GCA_945833805.1 uncultured Clostridia bacterium
TTTTCTATCCTATCGAGAAGCAATCTGGCAATGCCATCGCATAAAAAAACGATCGCAAATGAAACTAAAACACCTAAATCAAGCAGCTCCATCCAGTTGTATTCCATGGTTATCTTTCCCAAAGCAAGAAAAGCAACGATAAACACAAGCAATAGCACTGATTTTATCTTTTCTCCGGTTAGATATTTCTGAGCCAGATAATAAATTTTTCGTTTCATTAGATTCTCTCCAGACTTACTCGTCAGGTGGTTCCGGTACAAGATCACAGCAAAATACTATACCGTTCACCGGTCATTCGTGTCACCGGAGATACGCGACATTAATACCACGCACTCCACATGGCTTGAATCTATTTGCATGTAAGCCACTGTTCCTTTGTAAGATAAGTAAAGTGCTCGGTTCGTACATCTCCCATTAGCGGACAGGGTTTATTTCCTTCGGTATGATGGTAGCGAAAACCACACTTTTCCTGACATCGTTTGGATTTTTCGTTTCCGTTATAATAGCCACACCACATTGCATTGTATCCTAAATCTTCAAAAGCGTGCTTCTGTATAGCTCTTATAGCTTCGGGAATGTATCCGTTTCCCCAAAAAGGGACACCAATCCAATATCCGATTTCAATTTCTGTGTTGCTCGCTTTGGTATGAGACTGTGCGGGAGGAATCAAACCAATGCTTCCAATTGCACGATTATCACCCTTTAAGCAAACGGCATACGTTTCATCTTCTGATAATACTCCCCTGATTATCTCAAGACTGTTTTCGACGCTCGTGTGTACAGGCCAGCCTGCAATCGGTCCAATAGCCGGGTCTTTTGCGTATTCATAAAGGCTTTCTGCGTCGGAGTCCTTCCACGGTCGCAGAATTAATCTTTCTGTTGTAATTTCCATATTCTTTGCTCCCTTACACAAAATCTTTCCCGATTTACCCCTCTTTCCTTGACATCGAAACCACGCACTCAACGTGGCTTGTCCGGGGAAACAGATCAAACGGGCGCACCCTGTTTACGATGTAACCCAGCTCCGAAAGCCGCTTGCAGTCCCTCGCCGCAGTCGCCGGATTGCAGGATATCATCACGATTCTCTCCGGTGACATCGCTGCACAGGCGGTCAGAGTTCCCTCATCGCAGCCCTTCCGCGGCGGATCAAGGATTATCACGTCCGGCTTTTCCCCGGAATGCTCCAGCTTCTTGGCGCATTCTCCTGCGTCTGCACATATAAATTCCGCATTGTTTATGAAATTGCGAAGCGCGTTTGCCTTTGCGTTCTCCACCGCCTCCGGAACTATCTCAGCTCCGATGATCCGCTTTGCGGATTTAGCCATAGAAAGCCCGATAGTACCCGCTCCGCAGTAAAGGTCAAGCAGCGTTTTCCCCTCCGGCTCGGCAAATTCCTCCGCCTGACGATAGAGTGCCTCCGCCGCAGGAGTATTCACCTGATAAAAAGACTTCGGGGAGATCTCCACCGACACTCCGCACATCGTATCGGAGATAGTCGGCTTTCCGAAGATAATGATCTCCTCCTCGCCAAGAATTACGTTGGTCTTATCACGGTTGATGTTCAGCACGACCCCGGTTATCTGCGGAAACCGCTCTGTGACGCTGTTCGCAAGCTTGTTGAACTCCGGGACTTTTCTCCGGGCGACAAGGCACAGACACACCTCTCCGCTGTAATGCCCGCGGCGCAGATAAATATGCCGCAGCACTCCCTCGTGCTTTTCCTCGTTGTATACAGAAATGCGAAGCCTGTCCGCCTGTTCGGTGACGAACTTGATTATCTCCGCGAATAATTCCGGCTGCAAGGCGCAGCTTTCCGTAGGAATTACCCTGTGGCTGCGCTCAGAAAAGAAGCCGCATACAGTTCTGCCGTCCTGCTTTGCGACAGGCATTTGCAGCTTGTTCCGGTAGCCGTCGCAGCTCTCGCTTCCGCGGATCGGAAGCAGCTCCGTGGACAGCCTGCCAATACGGCTGAACGCGTCCCGCACAAAGCCCTCTTTAGCCCTCAGCTCCGCTTCATAGGATATATGCCGGAAGCAGCAGCCTCCGCACCTGCCGTAAACCGGGCAGTCATTTTCGATACGGTCGGCGGAGGGAGTGATGATATTCTCCACCCTGCCGTAGGCATAGCTTTTCAGCACCTTTACAATTCGGCAGGAAATAATGTCCCCGACAGCGGTGAACGGCACAAATACCGCCATTCCCCGCTCTCCGGAATTATCGCTTAAATGCCCCACTCCGCTGCCCTCGTTAGTGAGGGCGGTTATTTCAAGGATGATAATATCGTTCTTGGAAAGCGACATTATATCTCACCGAGGCTCTTTGCCTTGAGATAAGCATTGATGAAGCCGTCAATATCGCCGTCCATTACCGCCTGAATGTTGCCGCTCTCAAAGCCTGTTCTGGTGTCTTTTGCAAGGGTATATGGCATGAAAACATAGGAGCGGATCTGGCTTCCCCACTCGATTTTGAGCTGCTCACCCTTGATATCACTGATCTTTTCGAGGTGCTCCCGCTCCTTGATCTCAACCAGCTTTGACATGAGCATTTTCATACAGAATTCGCGGTTCTGCACCTGAGAACGCTGGGTCTGGCAGGCAACAACAATTCCGGTGGGCTTATGGATAAGGCGGACTGCCGAGGAGGTCTTGTTGATGTGCTGACCGCCGGCGCCGCTGGCTCTGTACACTTCCATTTCGATATCCTCGTCACGGATCTCAACGGAAACGTCCTTTTCGATCTCCGGCATTACCTCCACGCTTGCGAAGCTGGTATGTCTGCGGCCTGCCGCGTCAAACGGAGATACCCGTACCAGTCTGTGTACGCCGTTCTCCGACTTCAGAAATCCGTAGGCATTATAGCCCTGAATGTGAATAGACGCGCTCTTGATACCCGCTTCTTCTCCGTCCAGCATATCCAGCACTTCCGTCTTGAAACCGTGGCGGTCGGACCACTTCATATACATTCTGACAAGCATTGAAACCCAGTCCTGCGCTTCGGTTCCGCCTGCTCCGGCGTGGAAGGTCAGGATCGCGTTGGAGCTGTCGTATTCTCCTGTAAGCAGCGTCGCGAGCTTCTGCTCCTCGTACTCGGTCTTTACCGTTTCGGCAAGCTCCTTTACCTCGTCCACTGCACTCTCGTCGTTCTCCTCCTCGGCAAGCTCTATCATGGCGAGAACATCCTCGTGATTGGTTTTCAGCTTATTGAAGCTCTCAATGGTGTTCTTGTACTGACCCATCTGCTGCTGGATAGCCTGCGCTTTTTCCGGGTCGTTCCAGAAAGACGGCTCGGTGGATTTCATTTCCAGCTCGTCCAGCTTAATCTTTATTCCCTCAAGATTAAGCGCGCCCTTTAATTCTTCGATCTGCGGTGTGAGCGCCTCCATCGCAAGTCTTGTTTCATCGTACTGTATCATGGCTTCTCCTGTAACAATTTAATTAAGAAAGTATTTTCAGAAATAAAATACCCATTATCCTATATAGTATATCACAAATCGAATGATTTTGCAATACCCGCAGAGGGATTTTTTATCGCATAAAGGATCGGCTCTCCCGGAAATGAAAACCGGATTCATTACTATTCACGATATTATTTCTCAGGTATGATTTCTGGCGCCTAAAAGACGTCAAAGAACATATAAAAGGTGTGTACTTCATAACCGCTGTAACGGCACAGGGGATTTACACGGTTTGGCGCGTCAGGGGCGAAACCCCGCATTCAAGCGCCAAACTCAAATCGAATGTTTTGCCGCGCCAGTTCGCGTGACCAAACGTTGTCTATTGCAAAAAAATCTATGGGAAAGAGCCACAAAACCGCGGTAACAGTGCACGAGATTTTTCGGTTTTTTGCGGTCAGTTTCATGCGACAAAGAAAAATTCTCTACATAGCAAAAACGCCAGTCCCGCTCCGGGACTGGTCAGCTTGTTGAAAAAGTCACCTTTTCAGGGTGGCGAGAAGCCGTCAGATTCT
>CAMAGG010000228.1 GCA_945833805.1 uncultured Clostridia bacterium
AAGTGCAATGACGGCTGCGGAAACGACGTTTTTTCAGCTCAGGGGATTTCCCTCAGCTTTGACGGAAAGCGGCTTTTCCGGAATGTGAATATCGACATAAAAAAAGGTGAGAGGGTATTTCTCATCGGCGGAAACGGCTGCGGTAAAACCTCGCTTTTTAAGGTATTTACCGAGCAGTACACTCCCGACAGCGGCAGCTTCACCTATGGAAGCCGCGTCCAGTACGGCTATTTCGATCAGGCGCAGGAGGGTCTGACTGAAAGCAAGACCGCCATTGACGAGCTTTGGGACGCGTACCCGCGCATGACCGAAACTCAGGTGCGCACCGCGCTGGGGTCGTTTCTGTTCCGGGGAGATGATGTGTTCAAGCACATTTCTGAGCTTTCCGGCGGTGAGAGGGCAAGAATTGCGATATTGAAACTCATGCTGTCCGGAGCAAATATGCTGCTTCTTGACGAGCCGACCAACCACCTTGATATTTCCAGCTGCGAGGCACTTGAAAACGCGCTGATGAATTATGACGGCACTCTTTTCATTATTTCACACGATCGTTATCTTATAAACAAGCTTGCCGACAGGATATATTATCTCACGTCTGAAGGAGTTAAGGAGTATCTCGGCTCATACGACGCATACGCGCTTGCGGCGGAAAATTCCGTCCACGCAAATCCGGAGGACAAGCCCGAAAAGACCGAAAAGGTGAACGACTACAAGTTGAAAAAGGAGCGCGAGAGCGAGAAGCGAAAACTGAACACAAAGGTGACCCGCGCTGAAGCGGAGATAGAGGAGCTTGACGGGCTTATCGAGCAGAAAACTAACGAGCTTTCCGGGCTGACAGACTATCAGAAAGCAATGGAGATTTCAAATGAAATTGAAGAACTGCGCAGCCGTCAGGAGCAGGCAATGCAGGTCTGGGAGGAAGCCTCCCTTGCTTTGGAGGCGTTTGATAATGACTAAGCAGATAAGAGAGTATCTTGAGCATCTCCGGCAGTTCCTTGAAGCGGAGCATTCTCAGGAAGAATACGCTGTGGAGCTTTCGCGGCTTCATGTCAGGATAGGCTTTTTTTCCCACGAGCGGCTTATTCACCTGCTTGTGACGCTGGGATTTGCCGTGTTCTTCCTGATCTCACTGTTTATGGCGCTGACTGTCGGGGGAGTGGGACTGTACATTCTTACGGTGCTGTTTCTGGTGCTGCTTGTACCATATATCAAGCACTACTATTTTCTGGAGAATTCAGTGCAGAAAATGTATCTGATATACAATCAGCTTGAGCAACTTGCGGGAGGAAAAGCATGAACAGTGATATGGTTTCCAGACATTACAGGGTAGGGGACGAGCAGATAGACAACGGATATATACAGGAAATAATAACCCCACTGTGGTGGTCTGTCAGCATTTATGACGGTGAAACTGAGATGTACGAAGCGCTTGAGAGGTTTACCGAGCCTCAGCGTTATGTCTGGGCTATCCAGTGGTATATTTCCGAGGTGGAAAACGGCGGACACGATCAGTTTTTCTTCAACTCCACAGGAATTGTATGGCAGCTTGCTCTTGAGGGGCTGAGGGAGATAAACTGTTCGCAGTATGAGGAGATCCTTTCGGAAGCGGTTCGGCGTATGGGCGGCAGCCCGTCCTTTGACCGGGAGGAAAGGTGGCGGGAAGCTGATCGCCATAATGCGGAATTTGATGACCTTGACGATGAGTTCTATGGCAGTGATTCCTTGCTGGAGAAAGCGATGTGCGACTATATTCAGGCAAATCGGGAGGCATTCTATTTTGACGGTTATGTAGACATTCCGGAGCAGTTTGCGCCCGATGATGAAGAATATGATGAATAAAAAAGAGCAGGGAAGTGAAATCCCTGCTCTTTTATTATAATCGTTATTCGGTGATGAACTTTTCAACTTCCGTTGCAAGCGATGTGGCAAGCGCTGAAAGCTCCTCGCTGGAAGCTGCGCTTTCCTCTGCCGTTGCCGTGGTGGAGTGCATTCCGGATTCGATGTAAGAAATCCCCTCGGTAATGTCGTTGACCGCCGACTGCTGTTCGGCTGCGGCAGTGGTAATATCCTGCATTTGTGCGGAGATCTTGCTTATTCCGTTTACAATGCTGTTCATTGCGGTGTGAGCGTCGTCAGCAAGCTGTGTGCCTTTTTCTACCGCATTAAGCGAAGCGTTAATAAGGCTAGTGGTGTTCTGAGCGGCTTCCGCGCTCTTAGCTGCAAGGTTTCCTACCTCGTCGGCAACTACTGCGAATCCCTTTCCGGCTTCACCGGCTCTTGCGGCTTCAATAGACGCGTTGAGCGCAAGAATGTTTGTCTGGAATGCGATATCCTCAATGGTCTTGATTATATTCTTGATTGACGCTGACTTCTCCTTGATGTTCTCGACCGCTTCAAGCAGCTCCTTCATCAGCTCGCCGCCTGCCTGTGCATTGTCGTTTGCCTCCTGTGCCAGAGTGGCAACATTGCTGGAAACAACTGCGGTGTTGTCTGCTTTTTCGTGAATTTCGTTTATCAGTGTGGAGATCCTGTCAACTGCCTCGGCTTCCTTGATCGCAGTTTCGGAAAGGCTCGACGCGCCCTCTGCTACCTGACCTGCGCCGGACTGAATATTGCCTACGCTGTTCTTTACAGCGGTCATTGCAGAGTTAAGCGCGGAGGAGATCTGATTCAGAGATGTACCGATAGTGACGAAATCCGCCTGATACTGAACATCGGAGGAAACGGTAAGGTCGCCTTCTGCCAGCGTTTCAAGAACATCTCTGATATCGCTGATATAGGTGCGGAGTGTTTCTAATGTGCTGTAAAGCGACTGCTCCAGGATCAATGTTTCATCTCTCGGCGCGTTGACATTGAACGGAGTGGAAACGTCGCCCTCGGCGAGAAGTTTAAGACGATCCGCAGTCTTAACTATTGGGTTGGAAATATTATTAGCCACCCGTATTGAGATCACAGTTCCGATGGACATGAGCAGCAGGCTGACCGCAAGACCGATACCAAGATCAATAAGCACGCTTGTTAAAACCTGATCGTAGTTGCCGCTTGCCGCGATCACCCAACCGTCTGTGCCTTCTATCGGCATATAGTATGTCATCAGTGTATTCTTGCCGGTTGAGTAGTATGTCGTGCCTGTGTTTCCGCTGAGCATTGCTTCTGCCAGCGCCTTTTCACCGGAGTTTTCGCTCTCAAGGTAGTTAGCCATGTTCATAACAAGACTGGTGTCGCTTGCGGCGATAACCTGTCCGTTCTTGTCGAGAACAACGATATTGCTTCCCTCGCCCATATCTATTCTGTCAAGACCGTTGGAAAACATGGTAGAATCAAGACCGCCGTAAATCACATATTTTGTACCGGCGTATGTCACAGGGGCAGCCATCATTGTGGTAATGCTGCCGTCGGTTTTTCTGATGACCGGAGCAGAAATAGCAACCTGATTATCGTCATAAGCCTTCCGGAAGTAATCACGGTCGGATATGTTGGTATTATTGTATGTAGATCCGTCTTCATAAGCGATAGAGTAATCCTTGAACAGAGCGGAAGCTGCAAGGTCGGCAAGATTTTCCTGACGCTTTACAAGAGGGATCGTCTGGTCGATAACATTCGGGTTTGCGCCCGCCGACTGGATCTCAAGTGTAAGAGCGTTTATGGTATTTGAAATGACCTCTCCATAGGACTCCGCCAGAGCTTTCGTCTGATTATTGTAGCTGGTGATATACGCAGATGAAATGAAGAAGCTCATTACTATCATAAGCGCTGTAATACACACAGAAACGCTGATCAGAGAAAGGCGCAGGATACGGTATTTGAGCTTCGTTGTTCTTTTTCCTTTTTTCGCTGATGAAACATTTGTTGATTGGGTTGTGGTAATATTGCTCATATTATCGACCTCCGGAAATTTTTACGGCTGCGTTGATGCCAATAGCCATTTTATTCGCAAAGTAATTATAT
>CAMAGG010000229.1 GCA_945833805.1 uncultured Clostridia bacterium
GAATAATCAACTATATCAACGCGATATCAGACCTCATGACAAATGGCCTGGTGAACTTCATTCTGGAGATCATAAACCTGATATTCATTACGATATTCATGTTCTTTGTGAACTGGCAGCTTGCCCTTATCACAATGGCGGGACTTCCGGTGTACGCATTTATCATGCTGGTTATAAAAAACGGTCAGCGCAAGGCTTGGCAGCAGGTGAACAACAAAAGCTCCAACCTTAACGCATATCTTCACGAAAGTATTGTTGGCGTGAAGATCTCCCAGATGTTCACCCGCGAGGAGGAAAACGCTGAAATAAACGACAAGCTGGCTAAGAAGTACAAGAAGTCATGGATGAAGGCAGTTTCTTTTTCCAACCTCGTATGGCCTAGCACTGATGTTGTTTCGATCATTGTACGTGCGGCGATCTTCGCGGTCGGACTTCTCGGAATGGGAGGAATTGTGTCATTCGGCACTATCATCGCCATGACCGATTATTCCGCGCGTTTCTGGCAGCCGCTCATGAACCTCTCCAATCTGATGAACACGTTCATCAACGCAGTTGCAAACCTCGAACGTATATTCGAGATGATGGACGAGCCTGTGACTGTTGACGACATTCCAGGCGCCGAGAAGATGCCGGAGATCAAGGGTGATGTGCATTTCAGAGATGTCACATTTGCTTATGAGCCGGGTATCAACATTCTTGAGCATCTTTCCTTTGACGTTAAGGCAGGGGAGAGCGTTGCGCTTGTAGGTCCTACCGGTGCGGGAAAAACCACTATCGTAAATCTCATTTCGCGGTTTTATAACCTCTCCGGCGGCGAGGTGGATATTGACGACAGCGACATTTCAAAGGTAACGCTGAAGTCCCTGCGCTCCCAGATGGGAATAATGCTTCAGGATAGCTTTATTTTCAGCGGAACTATCCGGGACAACATCGCATACGGAAAGCTGGACGCAACTGATGAGGAGATACGCAGCGCGTGCAGGATAGTGGGAATAGACAGCTATATCATGTCGCTTCCAAACGGCTACCAGACCGAGGTAAATGAGCGCGGCGCGGGACTTTCTCAGGGTCAGAAGCAGCTTATCGCGTTCGCTAGAACGATCGTTTCCAACCCGAAGATACTTGTCCTTGACGAGGCGACCTCCTCAATTGACGCAAAGACCGAGCGTTATCTCCAGAACGGTCTGAACCACCTGCTTAAAGGAAGAACCTCGTTCATTATCGCGCACCGCCTTTCTACTATCCGTAGCTGTGACAGGATAATGTATGTTTCCAACAAGGGAATTACCGAAGCTGGAACGCATGACGAACTTATGGCGAAGAAAGGCGATTATTACAAGCTTTATACGGCTCAGTCGGTATAACACAAGAGCGCCCCAGAGATACGGGGCGCTTTTTTCTTTGAAAAATTTCTTAAAACTATAAAAAGTACTTGATTTTTTTGTAAAAATATGCGAAAATATAATATGTATAGGTATGCGAATTACATACAATTTTATTAAAAATATAAAGGACGTGTGCAAATGGCGCAGTTTTTTAATTTCAAAGAAGATTATTTCGGACTGACTGACAAGGAAGTGGATAAAAACACTGAACTGTACGGTCTTAACGTATATACAAAAAGAGAAAAGCCGCAGGAGTGCTTTAATCCCGGAAAAGTGATCTTTTCCCCGGCGGTGCTGCTGATGTTCATTGCCGGAATCCTCAGTTTTTTCAGCAGCGGTATCATTACCGGAATAATGATAATCCTGATGGACGCCGCCTACTGCATTTTAAGCGTGTGGATAGGCAGAAGCTCAGACCAGAAACTTTCGGATATCCGGGAATCAACAATGATGAAATTCCGCGTGATCCGTCATGGAAAGCTTGAACTTATCGACAAGGAATGTATCGTCCCGGAGGATATTATCGTAGTTCAGGCGGGAGAATGCGTTCCGGCGGACGCGCTCATTCAGGAGTGCCGGGATCTTACCGTTGACGAGAGTATCTTCACAGGATCAAACAAGCCGGCGGCAAAGTATGCCGGAGGCATATCAAAATCTGAGCTTAAGCCTACCTTTGTTTACAGCGGAACAAAGATACTCACCGGAGTTGCTGTCTGCAAGGTAAGCGCCACCGGAGTGGACACAAAATACTATCACAAGATCGGCGAAGTTCCGCCGAAGCACCGTTACTATACCACAATGGAGCGTATCGTGCAGAAGCTGCTTCCGCTTTGCTCTGCGACTGCTGCCGTACTTGCGCTTATTTCCATGATCGCGTGGATGATATACGGCAACGAGGTCATTGAGTCTGCAATGCGTGGAATTACCCTCGGTCTGTGTTTCCTGCCGACCGGTCTTGACACGATAATCAGAATATACTACACCCGCTGCGCATCAGAGATGTCGGCAAAGAGCGCACTGGTTAAATCCCTCTCCGACATTGAAAAGCTGAACTCCATGTCCGTTCTCTGCGTTGAAAAGGAGGGCGCGATCTCAAAGAGCCGTCTTGAGGTGCAGACGATCTACACTCCCAGCGAGGAGCTGATGTTCAAGATAGCGGCGCTTGCCTGCGACCCGGAAACAACAGATGAGGCAGAACGCGCGCTTATGGTGAGGGCGGCGTTCTTTGACGAGAAGATAACCGATGTTTACCAGAAATACCATTTTATTGAGCGTATTCCGGACAGCAACGACTTCATGAGCGGCGCTCTGTGGGAGGTCGGCGGTTCCCGTTTGTACTGTATAAAGGGGACTCCTGAGCAGATACTGCCACTGTGCAGATTTCACGGTGAGGAACTATACGTTGCCCAGAAAATGAAAAAGGAGTATTATTCCCACGGCTGGCAGGTAATGGCTGTCGCCTGCGCTGACGCAGAGCAGAAGGACTGCGATGAAACTGCGGGATTTTCCTACACCTTTGTGGGATTTGCGGCTTTCTCCTCTCCGCTTAGAGAGTCTGTCCCCGCTGCTGTGAAAACCTGTCAGCGCGCGGGAGTCAGAGTGGTCATGTTCACCGAGGACAATGCGGAATCCGCAGCGGCTACCGGACGAATGATAGGACTTTCCGGAAAGGTAGTCACCGGAAAGAGTATTTCTCAGTCCGTGAAATACGGCTCTGAGCTTGAGCTTGACGCGGATGTATACGCTAAGGTGACGCCTGAGCAGAAGCTGTACATAATCGAACAGCTTCGCAAGAAAGGCGAGATCGTTGCAATGACCGGAACCCGTGCCGCGGACGCGGAGGCTATGGAAAAGGCGGATATAGGCATAACTATTTCAGAAAACACCACCGGAAGCGCATTTGAAGCCGCAGATGTCATCATGCACGACGATAATTTCTCCGCTATCGCGGGAATGATAGCTTCCGCGCGTCAGGTCCACCGGAACATCAAGCGCGCCTGCGCAGTTATGATATCCGGATATCTTGCGCTGATCCTGCTGAATATGCTGAACCTTTTCGGCGACGCACAGCTTATGCTTAATCCGGCGATAATCGCTGTGCTGACTATGTTTATACTTCCAATGGCTGCGCTTGCCGGGCTGTCAAACCGCACCGATATGAACGGCAGGATGCCCCCGTCCGAATTTATCACAAGCCGCAGGATAAACTACCGCTTTATAATTCTCGCGGCGATCGTCGGAGTGCTGTGCGGCGGGGTTTCCATTGCGTCGTATATGTTCATGTACAACGGCTCAAATGTTGACTTTGCAAGAAGCTGCGCGTTGCTGTCGTTCGGCTTCTGCACTACTTTGTTCACATTTATAAACCTGTCCTCCGGAAATCCGTTCATCGGTATGTCCTCGGCAGGAAGGTCTGCGGTCGTTGGAGTTCTTGCGCCCGCTGTCATATCGCTTATTCTTGTATTTGTTCCGGGGCTTAATTCCATATTCGGCATGACCGGAATTGATATGCTGGCTACTTTCATTTCGATCGTCACCGGAATAATTCCGCCCCTCGGC
>CAMAGG010000230.1 GCA_945833805.1 uncultured Clostridia bacterium
GCGTCATTTCTGTCATCATCACATATCGCTATCCGCATATCTTCACCTCGTCTTTCTTTGAATAGTATTATAACATAAAATTTGGCGCTTGTGTGAATTTATGCACCAATTGTTGGCTTTAATGCACGAAATGTACTTAGCCGAATAAACTGTCGAATTAAGGTTGACACAACGAAATTTCTGTGATATTATAAAATCGTTCAGACTAATTGTAAAGGATAGGAAATAAATGGATACTGATTTTACCGTATGGGAGGCTATGCTGTACGCATTCCTGAATTCCTTTCCATATATGCTGCTTGTTCTGTTCTCGTTCAGAAAGCGCTTTAGGTTCAGCGTTGGGGTGACATCGCTCCTGCTTGCCGCCGCAACAGTTTCACAGGTCACGCTGAATACATTTCGATTCTTTTCTCCGCAGGTACAGAATCCTGTTTTTGACATCATAATCGCCGCGATATATATCGGGTTCATCTTCCTTGCGATAAAAGAGCGGTTCGGAAAGCTGGTATTTACCGTTCTTGTGCTAATGGATTTGGGAAACCTCGTTGTCGTTACCTCAAAGTGCGTTGAGGGGCTCTTTTTCCCGCAGGAGGCATTGCTCCGATACCATTTTACATACTCGCTTTTTATGATTCCCGTTCTTGCCGTAATGCTGACGGCGGTGTATTTCCTTATTTTCCGCGGCATTACGAATGATAGCAGGGAGCCGGAAAGCAACGCTCCGTCAAGGCTGATATGGAGATATATGTGGCTTATTCCGAGCGTCTTTTATCTTATCTGGACCCAGCATTTCTATACCTCGGGAAAATCCGCTCTCCAGAACGCGCTCGACCCGTTTAGCACAGGTTATCTGCTGCTGATAGATATGGGTTCGGTGCTTATATACCGCACTGTGGTGCAGCTTTCGGCTATGTATGACAAAAACGCGCGGCTGCAGGCGGACAACCATGAGCTGGAATTACAGAAAATGCAGTATGATATTATCGAACAGCGTATGGAGGATATGCGAAGAACACGGCACGACCTGCGGCACCATATCGTTCTGCTGAACCAAGTCAGGCAGACGGGTGATTTTTCACTAATTGACAAGCTTATCGAATCCTATCCTGCGCCCGTGCTGCACGACCAACCGCTTACATACTGCCTTAACGATACCGCGAATGCAGTTCTCGTTTATTACTCCGATATTGCATTGAGTTACGGAATAGATATGACGGTGAAATTAAATTTGCCGGAAAGCTGCTTTATTGACAAGCCCGACCTCGCCGTTATGTTCGGAAATATCCTCGAAAATGCTGTTGAAGCCTGCAAGCTCGTTGACAAAGACCGCTTTATTACTGCAATCGGTGAGTATACGCAGGAAACAGCGAAACCGGCAAAGCTCTCCCTTATCGTAAAGAACAACTACAAAATCGAACCGCATACAAACGAGGACGGCGTGTTCCTATCTTCAAAGCACAAGGGAAACGGAATCGGTATCAGTTCCGTCAATCATATCGTGGAAAGATACGGAGGAAATTGCTCATTCGTTTCGGAAAACGGGATATTCACCGTGTCGGTTCTCATATTTGAGTGAGTGGTTCTCTGAAAAAAACGAGCGACACCCCGTTTTCGGAGTGTCGCTCATTGCATTTAGCCGCTTATTCGTCTTGGTCGAATACTTCTTTATCGGATACCAGCTAAGGCGTGCCGCCTTGGGCAATTACGCCTCGCCGTACTCTCATCTTTTTCACAGATGATTTGCTCGGCGGGTTGGAAACTGCTTTATCGGAAACACGCTAAAGGGTGCTGTAAAAAATTGCCGAAACTGGATTTCCTGCGGTATTATACTCATGAGAGATAGACTTTCTTTCACTTGGATTTTGTGCGGCAGCGCTGATTCAAGCAGATTCCGGTCTATCTCTGTTTTTTGTTCATTATTCATTGAATTGCTGAAATAAGAGGAAAGGCAGGTTTCGATCCTCTCTGCCGTTTATTTGGATAAATCTAAATTCCTGACTGCTTCTCTCACTTTAAGAACAAAGGACGGCGAAACTGAAAGCTCGTCGATACCCATGCGCAGGAATGTTTCAGTAAGCGTTGTGTCTGCCGCAAGCTCACCGCATATACCTATCCATGCGCCGTTTTTGTGGGCGTTTTCCGCGCTCATCTCGATCAGCCGGAGAATTGCCTCGTGATGTGTGTCGCAGAACTGCTCGACGTCGGGGTTTTGTCTGTCGCAGGCAAGGGTGTATTGGGTGAGGTCGTTGGTGCCTACGCTGAAAAAGTCAACCATTGGCGCAAGCCTGTCGCTTATGATCGCTGCGGCGGGAGTTTCGATCATTATTCCGATCTCCGTGCTGTCCGGGACGCTTACGCCCTGCTCTTTAAGCTCAGTCTTTACCTCATCGCATATCGCGAGGATACGTTCAAGCTCAGAAACGCTGGTTATCATTGGAAACATTATCCCCAGACTGCCATAGACAGACGCTCTAAAAAGCGCTCGGAGCTGGGTTTTGAAGATATCCGGTCTTGTCAGGCATATCCTTATCGCCCGGTAGCCGAGCGCCGGATTTTCCTCTTTTTTCAGGTTGAAGTAATCCACCTGCTTGTCCGCGCCGATGTCAAGAGTTCTGATGACGACCTTTTTTCCGGACATACTCTCCAGGACCCGCTTGTATACGGAAAACTGCTGCTCCTCAGTGGGATAATCGGAGTTTTCGAGATATAGGAATTCACTGCGGAACAGCCCTATTCCTCCTGCGTCGTTCAAAAGTGCCGCTCCGATGTTGTCAACGCTTCCTATGTTGGCGTAGATGTTTATTTTCCTGCCGTCGAGGGTCACATTATCCTTGCCTCTCAGCTCTTGAAGAAGCCGTTTCTTTTCCTCATCTGCCCTCTGCTTTGAAACAAGAGCAGATCTTGTCTGTTCATCGGGGTCAATAAATATCTCTCCGGTGTAACCGTCAACGATAGCCTCATCTCCGTCTTTGATATTCGTAAGGAACTCATCTCCCGCGCCGATCACCGCGGGGATATTCATATTCCTTGCAAGTATTGCGGTATGCGAATTAGACGAACCGTGCGCGGTCACAAAGGCAAGTACCTTATCCTTGTCCAGCGATACGGTTTCGCTTGGGGCTAGGTCGTCGGCGCACACTATCATCTTTTCTCCGGAGCCTGTCACCGATGAAGCCGTTCCGGTCAGGTTTGCGATAAGTCTGTTGGAGATATCCCGGACATCGGCGGCTCTTGCCTGCATATATGTGTCCTCCATTGAGGAGAACATTTCTGCGAAATTGTCCGAGGTCACCGCCACCGCGTATTCTGCATTGACGCTCTGGCTTTCGATGATGTTTTCGATTGATTCGTTGTAATCCTCGTCCTCCAGCATCATTATATGGATCTCAAATATCTGGGCGTTGGTTTCGCCGACCTCTTTCAGAGCCTTGTTGTAAAGCGCCTGCAACTGTCCGGCAGCCGCTTCCTTTGCGGCGGCGACCCTTGCTTTTTCGGCGGGGGTATCCTCAATGTGGATACGCTTTACCTGCGCGTCCGGCTTTCTGAACACGGAGATCCTGCCGATCGCCACCGCCCCGTAAACGCCTTTTCCGGTGTATTTTACCATGATGATCACTCCATACAGCGTAGATTCTTATTCCCCGAAGCCTTCTGCGAACAGCGCTGCGATCTCGTCAAGCACTGACTGTTCCTCCGCGCCGGAGCATATTATCTCCACCTCGGCGCCTTTCTTTATGCCGGCTGCCATTATTGTCATCGGACTGTTAGCCTTTACGGTCTTTCCGTTCGCGTTGAGCGTTATTTCGCAGTCCGGGTGAGCCTTTACCGCCTTTGAAAGAATTCCCGCCGGGCGCATGTGAAGTCCCTGTTCATTTATTACTATTACTTTCTTTGATACCATGTTGATCTCTCCTCTTGATTTGT
>CAMAGG010000231.1 GCA_945833805.1 uncultured Clostridia bacterium
GGTCTTGAAAAGTCTGCTCTTGCCGCCCCAGTAGCCCTTTGCCAGCTTTAATGTTCTATTTCTTCTCTTGCGAGTTGCGAGTGCGCCCTTTACGCGTGCCATATTACATTACCTCCTGTTATTTTGTCAGCTTTCGTTGCGGACTTATTCCGCAAATCATTGATTATTTGTACGGAATAAGGCTCTTAACAGCTGCTACGTTGGTAACGTCTGCGTATGCGCCGGTTCTTAAGCCTCTCTTACGCTTTGTGGACTTCTTGGTAAGAATGTGACGTCTGTTGGTGTGACCCATCTTTACCTTACCGTTCTTTGTCAGCTTGAAGCGCTTCTTCGCTCCGCTGTGAGTTTTGATCTTAGGCATTTTGTTGTCCTCCTTGAGATTTTCATTAAAGTGCGCCGATGATCATGCCGCTGTACCATTCAGGTTCAGCGCGATCCGCGCTCATCTTACTTCTTGGGGCTGAGTACGATAGCGTAATTCTTGCCCTCAAGCTTTGACGGCTTTTCAGAACCGCCGTACTCCGAAACGGCATCGAGGAATTTCTTCATCAATTCTTCGCTGAGGTTCATGTGCGACATTTCTCTTGCACGTCTGAAGCGAATGGTGACCTTAACCTTGTCGCCGTTCTGGAGGAACTTGATGCAGTTCTTTACCTTGATATTGAAATCGTTGGTGTCGATGTTGAGCGACATCTTGATTTCCTTTACCTCAGCCTGCTTCTGGTTCTTCCGGGCTTCCTTTTCCCTCTTGGTCTGCTCAAAACGATACTTGCCGAAATCCATTATCCGGCATACCGGAGGATTAGCCGTAGGAGCGATGAGCACCAGATCAAGGTCTGCCTCGACAGCCTTTGTCAGTGCATCCGCAGTAGCCATAATTCCGAGCTGTTCGCCGTCCGGACCGATGACTCTTACTTCCTTTTCACGGATCTCCTCATTGATGAGCTGTTCTTTTGTGCCGATATCAAAGCACCGCCTTTCTGAAAATCATAGCTGTGAAATAAAATAAGCGTGAGTAACACACTGCTCACGCTTAACTGAAATACCTTGCGGCTTGTTCACATTAAACATACCGCGCCTGACAGAATTAACGCCGGCGGGTGAGAGTGTGGTGGCTCTACTTTTAAACTTACTGATATATTATAACACAAGCAATTCCGTTTGTCAATAGTTTTTTGAAAGAAAAAATATTTTTTCTGAAATAACAAAAAACTTATCTGCATGAGTAAAGCCGCTTTTGACGTATTGCGACATAAGCGGCTTTGTAATCTTAATTGAGCCTGCAATAAGCTGTTTGCTTTATTCTCAGATCACTTGATAACTCTTACTGCAACAACCCCTGCGACAGCCTTGAGAGAGGCCTCAATGCCGGAAACATCGCCCTTTACGTCAAGGCAGGTATAAGCGTAGTCTTTCTTGGACTTGCTCACCATGTTCTCGATGTTCATACCAGCAGCGGAAACCGGAGCGGTGATGTTGTTCAGCAGACCCTCGGAGTTCTTGTGGATAACGCAGATCTTTGCGTTGCCGGTGATAGACATTTCAACGTTCGGCAGGTTTACAGAGTTCTTGATATTGCCGTTTTCGATGTAGTCAACGATCTCCTTGACCGCCATAACCGCGCAGTTGTCCTCGCTCTCAGGTGTGGAAGCGCCGAGGTGCGGCAGAGCGATAACGCCGTCAACTCCGATGAGAGCATCGGTTGCGAAGTCGGTTACATAGCAAGCCATGCCGCCGTTTGCCAACGCGTTAAGAATAGCCTTTTCGTCCACAAGAGAATCTCTGGAGAAGTTCAGCAGGCGAACGGTCTTCTTCATGGAAGCGATAGCCTCCTCATTGATCATGCCCTTTGTATCAGGAAGCGCAGGAACGTGCAGGGTGATGTAGTCGCACTTCTCAAAGATCTCCTTGTTGCTCTTAACATAATGAACCTTGCCGGACAGCTTGAGCGCATTCTCAACGGACAGGAACGGGTCAGCGCCGTAAACCTCCATGCCAAGCTCAGCGGCTGCATTAGCGACCAGAATACCGATAGCGCCAAGACCGATAACGCCCAGCTTCTTGCCCATAATTTCAGGACCTACGAACTGGCTCTTGCCTTTCTCAACCAGCTTTCCGACCTCGTCGCCCTTGCCCTTGAGTGTCTTGATCCACTCCATGGAAGCGGGGATCTTTCTGGAGGACAGCAGCAGACCAGCGATAACCAGCTCCTTAACTGCGTTTGCGTTAGCGCCGGGGGTGTTGAATACAACGATACCCTTTTCGCTGCACTTGTCGATCGGGATATTGTTTACACCAGCGCCGGCTCTTGCAATTGCGAGAAGATTAGAGCCTAGCTCCATCTCGTGCATAGAAGCAGAACGAACGAGGATCGCGTCGGGGTTTGCCGCGTCATCGCTTACAGCGTACTTGCTCTTGTCGAGCAAATCCGTGCCGCAAGCCGCAATTTTATTCAGCGTTTGAATATTATACATAACAGTTATCCTTTCACTTGATTTGATAGGGCGTTACCACAGGCATGCCGTCCTTGTCAAGAAGCACGGTAAGTCCTGCGCCATAGCCCTCTGCGTGCCACAGATAGTTCACACCCGTCATTTTATCCACGAAAATTTACGTGGAAGTCATTGCCGTTGACTCTTGGTGAACTACTTCAAATCTTTTATTATCAGCCATTCTCAGCCTCGAACTTCTTCATGAACTCAACCAGCTTCTCAACGCCCTCGATAGGCATAGCGTTGTAGATAGAAGCTCTCATGCCGCCTACGGTTCTGTGACCCTTGAGATTCACAAAGCCAGCCGCGGTTGCTTCCTTGACGAACTTAGCGTCAAGCTCCTCGTTTCCGGTTACGAACGGAACGTTCATGAGAGAGCGATCCTTCGGCTCAACAGTACCCTTGAACAGCTTGCTGCTGTCGAGGAAGTCGTACAGGATCTTTGCCTTCTTCTCATTGTGAGCCTTCATTGCCTCAAGTCCGCCCATCTTCTTGATCCACTTGAATACCTTGCCACAGATATAAATGCCGTAGCAGGGGGGTGTATTGTAAAGAGAGTCGTTGTCAGCCTGAGTCTTCCACTTGAGCATGGTGGGAGTTCCGGGGAGAACATCATCGGTGATGAGATCCTCGCGGGCGATAACGATAACAACGCCGGCAGGACCAACGTTCTTCTGAACGCCGCCGTAGATAACGCCGTACTTTGTTACATCGACCGGCTCTGACAGGAAGCAGGAGGATACATCGGCAACCAGAGTGTGACCCTTTGTGTTGGGCAGGGTCTTGAACTTTGTGCCGTAAATGGTGTTGTTCTCGCAGATATAAACATAGTCAGCGTCCTCGGGAATGTCGAGGTCGGAGCAGTCAGGGATATAGGAGAAGGTCTTGTCTGCGGAGGAAGCCACAGCAACCGCGTCGCCGTACATCTTTGCCTCCTGATAAGCTTTCTTTGCCCACTGACCGGTGATTATGTAAGCTGCTTTCTTGTTCTTCATCAGGTTCATGGGAACTGCCGCAAACTGCTGGGAAGCGCCGCCCTGAAGGAACATTACCTTATAGTTGTCGGGAATGTTCATCAGCTCGCGGATATCCTTTTCAGCATCCTTGATGATAGCGTCATATGCCTTGGAGCGGTGGGACATCTCCATTACCGACATGCCTGTTCCCTTGTAATCAAGCATTTCGTCTGCTGCTTCCTGAAGAACTTCTTCGGGCAGCACAGCGGGACCTGCGCTGAAGTTATAGACTCTCATTGAATTGCCTCCTGTAAATTATGCGTCCCGTCAGGAACACACTATTCTGACAGACCGACGGATTTTTCCGCGGTTATGTCATAAACATTAACACTTCTATTATAAGACAATTTTTTTGTTATGTCAAGTAAGAAATACCCGTTATGCGAAATTTTTTTATTTTTTTGCAA
>CAMAGG010000232.1 GCA_945833805.1 uncultured Clostridia bacterium
TTATAAAAACTTCTGACTTTTCGTCTGAAAATTATGCGAAATAGATAAAAAACCTATTGATTTTTCATATCATTTGTGGTAGAATTTAAATATTGATTATGCGGACTTCACTGCAGGAATGATTAATTATTAAGGAGTAATAATGGATAATATAGCAGAACAGCTTGTAGAAAAACGGCGCAGTGGCACTGATACAGCAAAAAAAATACTGATCTCAGTAGCGGCGCTGATCATTGCTTCATTCTTCATGTATCTTGCAATGATGGGAATGTTTACAATGGTCATCTTTGCAGTACTGATACTCGGAGGCGGCGTATGGTTGCTGGGTAACTTCAATGTAGAATATGAATATATTATAACCAACAACGAAATGGACATCGACAAGATCGTTGGAAGGCGCAAGCGCAAGCGCATGATCACAGTTGATATCTCCACTGCGGAAGAATTTGCTCCCTATCCCTCTGACCATGATGTAAATGTTGACGCAACTGTACACGCATATACAGGCTCAGAAACTGACGCATACTACCTTATCGTGAACCACAGCGGATATGGAAAGGTAAAACTTATCTTCAATCCGAACGAAAAAATGAGGGAGGCAATTACACAGGAGCTGCCCAACACGCTCCGTGTAAAGCTCAGAAAGAATGGCTGCTAATGTTTTTTTACGGGTAGGCACGAATATCATTGAACTTAAAAGAATTCGTCGTGCCGCAAGAAATCCAAAGTTCTTAGCGAAGTATTTTTCCGCCGATGAAATACGCTTTCTTGTGTCGCATAAGCTTTCAACTGAGCTTATCGCCGAGAATTACTGCGCAAAGATCGCGTTCGCGAAAGCGATCGGTACAGGCTTCCGCATTATCCGCCCGCAGGAGATCTCAATTCTCCGGGACAGACTCGGCTCGCCTTTTATTATTACGACCGGGCGCGCGAAAATGCTCGAAGAAAGGGAGAAATACGTTTTCAACCTGTCCGTTGCTCACTGCAAGCAATATGCCTCGGCAACGGTCATTATCAACAGACTATAATTTATGTGCGCCGCACAGCTCAGGGCGCTGCCATTACAGCAGTTTTTCCCGCATAGCAAAACCATGATGGTAATTGCTCTCCGGAACTGCCTGATCGGCGCGTTTTTTCTGCGGCGCATTAAATTTTCAGGGAATGATGTTATGAAGCGACTTGTTATCGGAATGACCGCACACGTTGACTCCGGAAAGACTACTCTTTCGGAGGGTATGCTCTATGCCGCCGGAGAACTGCGGAAGCTGGGAAGAGTTGACCATGGCGACGCATTCCTTGACACTGACCCGATCGAGCGCAGCCGCGGAATTACCATATTCTCCAAGCAGGCGGTGCTGCATTACGGAGGTAATGAATTTACACTTCTGGACACTCCGGGTCACGTTGACTTCTCCGCTGAAACCGAGAGAGCGCTGCGGGTGCTGGACTATGCGGTGCTTGTAATTAGCGGGACGGACGGTGTTCAGAGCCACACCGAAACACTGTGGCGGCTGCTTAAACGGTACGATATCCCGACCTTTATCTTCGTCAACAAGATGGATATTTCCTTTCTGGGGGCTGATTCACTGTTGAACGAGCTGAAGCGTAAGCTTTCGCCGGGCTGCATTGATTTTACGGCTTCGAGGGAGCGCGGTGAACTTCTTGAGGAGCTTGCGGAATGCTCAGAGGATATGATGAACAGCTTTCTTGAATGCGGAACTATTCCTGAGGAAAATATTTCCACGGCAATATCACGGCGGGAAGTCTTTCCTGTGGTATTCGGTTCTGCGCTGAAGCTCAAGGGAGTAGATGAACTGCTGAAGCTGCTGGAGAAATACACTGTTCAGCCGGAAATACAGCCGGAATTCGGCGCGGTGATCTACAAAATTACCGCCGATGACTCCGGTGCAAGACTCACGCATATGAAAATAACCGGCGGCTCGCTGAAAGTCAAAACGCTCCTTGAATGCGGAGGAAAACAGGAAAAAGTAAACCAGATAAGGATCTACTCCGGGTTAAAATTCACTGCGGTTGAAGAAGCTCCTGCGGGAACTCTCTGCGCCGTTACCGGGTTGTCTGCGGGGAACGCCGGCGAGGGGCTTGGAACTGAAAAAAGCTGCACCGCCCCCCTGCTGGAGCCGGTGCTGACCTACCGAATAATTCTGCCGCTGAAAGCCGATATTCCGTCGGCGCTGGAAAAGCTGAGAACGCTCTCTGACGAAGATCCTATGCTGCGTATCGTCTGGAATGAGCAGTTAAAGGAGATACACGTCCAGCTAATGGGAGATATCCAGCTTGAGGTGCTAAAAACCGTCATAAAGGAGCGCTTTGGGCTTGACGTAGAATTTGACGAGGGAAGCATAGCCTACAAGGAAACCATTGAAGCTCCGGTGGAGGGTGTCGGGCATTATGAGCCGCTTCGCCATTATGCCGAGGTTCACCTGCTGCTTGAACCGGCGGAACGCGGCACGGGGCTGCATTTCTCCTCTGACTGCCGTAAGGACGACCTTGACATCAACTGGCAGCGGCTGATACTCACGCACCTTGAGGAAAAGATTCATCTGGGAGTTCTGACCGGCTCTCCGATAACCGACATGAAGATAACCGTTGTCGCCGGGAAAGCGCACATCAAGCATACCGAGGGCGGCGACTTCCGGCAGGCTACCTATCGCGCGGTAAGGCAGGGACTTCGGTCGGCAAGGTCTGTGCTGCTTGAGCCGTGGTATGAATTCCGGCTGACTGTGCCCCAGGAATGCACCGGCAGAGCCATGACCGATCTCCAGCGCATGAGCGGTGAAATAACCCCGCCGGAAACGATCGGCGAGGAAACTATATTCGCCGGAAGCGCGCCGGTTTCAGAGCTTCGCGGATATCAGAGCGAGGTTATAGGCTACACCCGCGGAAAGGGGCGCCTTAGCTGCATTCCAAAGGGGTATTTCCCCTGCCACAATGCCGACGAGGTTATCGCGCAGATCGGCTACGACTGCGATGCGGACACGGAAAACTCTGCGGACAGCGTTTTCTGCTCCCACGGCGCGGGGGTTCTTGTTCCGTGGAATGAAGCTCCGGCGAGAATGCACATTGACAGTGGGCTGAGATTCGGGGAAAACGAGCGGGAAGAAACCGAGCCGGTCGTCACTCCGCAGCTTGTAAACAGCTACAAGCAGCGCGCCGCCGCAGACAAGGAGCTAATGGAGATTTTTGAGCGCACCTACGGAAAGATAAAGCGTAACGAACGCTCCGCAATGCGAACCGAGAAAGCACCGCCGAAAATCCCCAGGCTTCCGCTGCCACCGCAGGGACCTGAATATCTGCTTGTGGACGGTTACAACATCATTTTCGCGTGGGACGAGCTGAACAAGCTCGCAAAGGAAAATCTGGAGCTTGCGCGGTCGCGGCTCATCAATATTATGTGCAATTATCAGGGCTTCAAGCGGTGTAATTTAATTCTCGTGTTTGACGCGTACCGGGTCAAGGGAAATCACCGTGAGATCGAAACCGAAATGGGAATTACCGTAGTGTATACAAAAGAAGCCGAAACCGCCGATATGTATATCGAAAAGACCGCCCACGAGCTTGGCAGAAAGCACCGCGTCCGGGTTGCGACCTCGGACAATGTTGAACAGATAATCATTCTCGGAAACGGCGCTGTCAGAGTTTCCGCGTCGGAATTTCTGGCGGAGGTCACCGAGGTTGAAAACACAATAAGAAAAATCATCGAAGAGAGGTATAACTGATATGCTGGAAGAAAAAATAACCGCGCCGGATTTCACCCTCACCGACAAGGACGGAAACAAAGTTTCTCTGTCGGATTTCCGTGGCAAAAAGGTAGTATTGTATTTCTACCCGAAGGACAACACCCCCGGCTGCACACGGCAGGCCTGCGCCTTTGCGGCTG
>CAMAGG010000233.1 GCA_945833805.1 uncultured Clostridia bacterium
GTTCGCTCCGTCAATTGCAGCGGAGAAGTCCATTATCCCAGTGCTGCTTTCAGAACCCCCGAACACATTCAGCGTATCAATATCCAGCATGGACTTCTTCGCGGAGTCCGCGCTGTCGCCAAGTCCTGCGTAGCTGTCCGCCAGACCGTCAACGCTTGCCGAAGCCTTGTCCGCGCCGTCGGCAGTGTCCTGCATTTCCTCGCCGGAGTTCATCTCCCTTGCGGTCGCGCCGATATCAGCGACAAGCGCCAGCATTCCCGCGATTATCGCAAGCCAGCCGACAGTCGCTTTCAGCACGTTCGCACGTGTTATTTCTTTAGGAATGAGGATATTCAGCAGGTCTTTCCACTTCGCGTTCGCAGCGTTATAGAGAAGCTGCGCCTTTGTCACCGCCGGAATTGCCACAGCCGACAGCAGCGAGATAGTCAGCATGGTCTTTGCGGTGGGCGATAGGTTTGTCAGAAACGTGGCGACCTGATTTATTCCCTCGCCGAGAGATACAACCAGCGGCGAAACCGCCTCCAGACCGCTGCGAGCCATTGAAAGCAAGGAAGTAGCTGTGGGGAGAAGCTGCGTGCCGAGTTCAGCGGAGAGGTTCTCCAGTTCCGCCTTGAACGTAGTGAGCGAGCCGGAGAAGGTGTCGTTTTCCTTTGCGTAATTCCCCGCCGCGTATTCGGTCTTTTCAAGGAACATCTGCATAGCCGCAGAAACCTTCTGCTGCGTGGTTTCCAGCTTGCCCAAGCCCTTTTCCTGCGCATATATCTGGAGGGTCGTATCGTTTATTGCAACTCCCAGATTGTCCATCATAGTGAAATTGCCCTTTGCCGCGCCGGTGACTGCTTCCATAGCCGAAGCCACATCAATGCCCATAATAGAAGCCACGTCCGAGGCTCTCTGCATGACCTGCTGCGACGTTTCAGCCGCGCTTGCGATATCGTAGCCGGAGCCTTTCAGCAGTGCGCCCATTTTGTTCGCAGCAGCGAGGTAGCCGGATTCCGACAATCCCATATCCTTGAATGCGTTCTTTGCCGTGTTCTTCATGGATTCCGCGTGCTGCCGGAATACTACCTCCACGCCCCCGAGATTCTGTTCAAGCTCGCCGCCGGACATTATGCTGTCGCTGATAATTTTTCCGATACCCAGCGCGGAAGCCGCCTGAGCCACTTTCTTGAATACGCTGGTCGCGGAATCCCCGTATTGCCGGGTGCGTTCCCCCATGTCGTCAAGACGGTTTATTACGCCGTTTATCGCACTGTTGAACTCCCGGTTCTGCGCCGTGATTATGATTTCAAGCTGTTCTGCTGTCAACTGTTTCCCCCCTTGAATTTACTGTTATGCTGCGCCGCAAACTGCGCCATTTTCGCTTTGTGCCGCTTCCAGTCCGGGACGTCCGCGCCGAGGAATTTGAAATGCTCCTCCGGGCGCTTTGGGAAGTGCCGGGGTGAATTAACCGCAAGCCCGGTCAGATACGCATTATGCCAGCAGAAAACGGCGAGGATATCCCGCCGTTTCGCCGCTGATTTGATGATATCGAGTATCTCCGCCGGCGTCAAGTCGCAGAACTCCACCGTGTAAGCGCCGAGTTCCACCGCCGACTGTTTCAGCCGGGAAATCAGCTCCGCTGCGCTGCACGGTTCTGGAGCTGATTCTGGATTTTTTTTGCAGTTTTGAGCGCCGTTTTCGCGATAAAGCCGCCGTTTTCGAGGGCGGTGACGATGACTTCCGCAAGGTCGTTAAGGCTGCCGCCGTTCTCGATGAACTCATCGAAAAGGTCATAAGCCTCTGCCTGCGGAATATCCGCGCCGTGGGCGATAAACTTTACCGCAACGCCTGCGCGGTCGCACTTCGCAAGTCCCTCGATAAGGCTGCCGCCCAGCTCGTTCTCCAGCTTCTCCGCGCGGCGGGCGGTGTAGCGCAGCTCAACGCTCTTTTCCGGGGTGATTTTCAATGTTGCTCCTGTCATAATTTACCTCCTGTCAGGTCGTTCCGTCAGAATAATTCAACTTGCTTTCTACCGTAACAGAAAGCTTGAACGCGATAGGGTCGCCGACCTTGCCCGCTGTGATATACGCTGTGGGCTTGCCCTTCCAAGTGTAGTTAGAGCCGTCCGGGTAGGTCAGCTTCCAGTCGATCAGTTTTCCCTCCTGCTTCTTCAGCTCCGAAAACGAGTTGTTGATGAGGGTTATTGTATCAACAGTGGTTTCAGCGTCCTTGTCCTTATTGTAGTAGAAGTCAAAGCCGAGATTTCCGGTGTCGGTCAGCCCGGCAATATAGCGCTTGTTGCTGTCGCGCATATTGCTGACATCTTTCTGTTCCGGCTCGCCGCCCATATCCGGGTAGCCATTCATGCCGTATAACTCCTTGTAGGTAGTGCCGCCGTCTGTCGAGAAATCAAGGTGCGTGTCTTTGGTAATGTATTCCATTATTTACCTCCTGTAAATTAAGCCTGTGTGTTCATCTATCTTTGCCGAGAAAGTCATAGTCCGGCGGTGCAGTCGGTTTTCCCGGATAGCTCCACCGGAATTCCTGACAAATCCTCTTGATATAAGCCGCCGGGATATCGCAAGTGCAGCTTCAGAGCAGCGCTGTAATTCCGTGTCGTACACGTCAAGCTGGAACATCACCAGCGCGTAGCGCTCCTCGCCGGAAATAATGTCCCCGGAGCCGCCGTCCAGCGGAGTGAGAATGCCCAGCGGGAACTTCGCCACCGTGTCCGGGAACTTCGCCACCGTGTCCGGGAACTGCGGCTCTACCCGGACGATATCCTCTATCATCGGCGGTATCAGCGTGTAAACGTCAATCATTAAGCGCCCTCCGTATCTCCTGCGCTACCGTGTCGTATGCCTCCTGCTCCCTCACCGCCGGGCGGAGGAAAGGCTTGGGGGGGCTTCCGTGGGAGGTGTGCCAGTTGCCCTGCTCGTCCTGCCAGCGCCAGCTTTCCTTGCCGGTGTGATCGACAGCGGGGTCGCCTGCCGTGCCTGTGCCGTACTCAACGAATATCGCGTATTCCTTGTTTGTGCCGACGGAAACGGTCAGCGGCGCGGTTTTCTGCGCCTTAATGCTGTTGCGCAGCTCGCCTGTTTCCACCGGACAAAGAATAACCGCGCGGCTGCGGGTCTTTTCTCCGGCTTTGAGCAGTCCGCGCTCAACTACCCTGTCGCTGTCGTCCCGGATAGCTTTCATTTTAGCAATAAGCTGCTGTACTGTCATACCTTTTCAGCACCCGCTTTCGTGTAGTTTCCGTATCTGGTAACGCCTTTTACCTCGTACATATCGCCGTTTATCTCCACCCGGCAGCACTCCATAACAGCCGCCCCCGGCGCACAGAGAAGCAGCACCGAGCGGCTGACATTCACGCCGTATAATTCAGCGGTCGCCGCGTCTGAAACCGGCTGCACTTCTGCGGTGAGAGTGCCGGAGCTGAGATATTTTACATCTGTTCCGATATAGGCGCTTTTCTCCTCCACCGGACGGTAAAGCGGAAGCTCCTGCAAGCGCTTATTCATCAGCCGTATAAAGCACCCCCGCCTTTCTGGGATAGTTTTTCAGCCGAGCTAGCAGCTCCGGCGGCAGTCCGTCAAAGCTCTGGGAGATACCGCCCTCGCTGCGTGAGCTTTCGCCCTCCGCACCGCGCTTATTGTAGGCGATCACCGCAAGCTGAACCTGCACCGAAACAAGGCGTTCCGGCACGCTGTCCCGCCCGATATAGTCGCACACAGCGTCCGCCGCGTCCGACAGCAGAACGGAAATAAGCCCGTCCTGCGTATCGTCGGTAATTCCGGCAATAGTCTTGAAGCGTTCAAGGGCGGTCATCATGCTACCGTCACGACGTTGGAAAACGTCACGCACTTGCCGTCTGCGCCTCTTACCGCAACGCATACCTTATTGCCGCT
>CAMAGG010000234.1 GCA_945833805.1 uncultured Clostridia bacterium
GGTTATTTCAAGCATTCCTCAAGGCGTTTTTTGGATTTTAGGCCAAAACGAGGCAAAATTTCATGTAGAATTTCAAAACTTGATTATGTGCATTTTGCCCAAAACTTATATATAATTTAAAAATATTTTACGTTTTACACAATAGTCTGTGGAATTGAAGAAAAGAAATACAGTTTGCTATTCTGCGGCGGCGCAGTCGAACAGAAGCTCCGCAGTTTCCTGGATCACATCGCAGAGCTGAAGCCTCCTGAGCCACTTTTTAGGAAGCTTTTCCACACCGCAGTAAGTGCCGATAATATTTCCGCAAATTGAGCCGGTGCTGTCGCTGTCGCCGTCATGGTTCACCGCAAGCCTGAGGGCATTCGCCGGATTATCGCAGTGACACAGCGCGCAGTACACTCCCACCGCCAGCGCCTCCTCGGCGATCCAGCCCTCTCCGAGCCGCTTCACAGCCTCCAGCGGCGGAATATCCGAGGCTTCAAGGTTTCTCGCCGCGTCCAACGCGCGGCAGACTTCGGTACAGCCGTCATATCCCCGGAGAATGAACACGGCAACGTCCACCGCCTCCTCGATATCCGAGCCGCAGACCAGCTTCGCAATTATCGCCCCAAGCGCCCCTGCGGCAAGATATCCTGTCGGGTTGGTGTGGGTTATCGCAGCAAATTCAGCCGCCATGCGGAATGCCCGCTCGCTGTCCCGGCAGAAATACAGCCCCGCCGGGGCTACCCGCATTACGCCGCCGCAGCCCTTGCTGTCGTTTATCCTGCGGGTGAATTTTCCGTAATTATGCCCAGCCGCCTTTCTGAGCGCGGAAAGGCAGGTCGCCCCCGGCGCTCTCTGGGCGAAAAGCTGCTTCTCCCGCAGCAGCCGTGAGGCATTTTCAGCGTTTTTGTCGAGAATATCGGAATATTCCCGGCTCGCGATCGTTTTTGTCTGGGTATACAGCCACCGCTGATACGCATAGAAAACATATGTGGTGTAGCTGGAAAGCTCATGCTTTCCCCCCAGCTTATCCGCCCACATGATCCCCTCCGCGGTGAAAAGAGTCATCTGGGTGTCGTCGGATATCAGCGAACAGCGCAGCTCCCTGTCGATAGGCGGCTCTTCTATGCCGTTTCTTCCGAAACTGCTCCGTATCTCCCCGGTATTCATGAATTCCACCGGATACCCCAGCGCGTCCCCCAGCGCCCCGCCCAGCAGACAGCCGGTAAATCTGGATAAAACGGAAGCGTCAGCCATGTAATTTCCTCCATAATATTCTTATTTATAAATATATTCTACCATTAATTACCCATTTTTGCAAGCAGGTTATTGATTTTGCCGTAATTTTGTGCTATAATAATCACAGCAATTTAAATATTCCCAAAGGAGATAAAATATGATAGACAAGTCCACTCTGAAAAAAGACTTCGACGAATACCTGTCAGAGCTTTGCGGAAACGAAAAGCCCACCGCTCCCCAGCTCCACGACGCGCTGTCCCGCGCAGTGATGAAGCAGGCTGCTCCGATCATGGAAAGCTCCGCGCCAAAGGGACGTTCCGCAAGCTACCTCTCTGCGGAATTCCTCGTAGGACGCGCGGTATACAATAACCTGCTCTGCCTCGGTATCCACGATGAAGCGGAGCAGATACTGAACTCCGCCGGAGCCTCCCTCTGCGATCTTGAGGAAATAGAGGACGCGGCGCTGGGAAACGGCGGTCTTGGCAGACTTGCCGCCTGCTTCCTCGACAGCGCGGCTTCAATGAAGCTCCCGCTCACCGGCTATGGTATCCGCTACAAGTACGGACTTTTCAAGCAGTCTATCGTTGACGGCTTCCAGAAAGAAGAGGCTGACGACTGGACGAAATTCGGCGACCCGTGGAGCAAACGGGTTTCCGCAGACGCGGTAAAGGTGCATTTCTCCACCGGTGATGTTATGGCAGTGCCCTATGATATGCCTATCTTTGGCTACAAGAACGATTTTGCCGGAACCCTCCGCCTGTGGCAGGCAGAGCCGATACATGAATTTGACTTTGACGCGTTCAACCGTCAGGACTACATGGCGGCATGCCGGGAGCAGATAGAAGCGGAGAACATCTCCCGCACACTCTACCCCAACGACGACGCCCGTCCCGGAAAGCTGCTCCGGCTGAAGCAGGAGTATTTCTTCAGCGCCGCTTCAATTCACGACCTCATCAGAAAGCACCTCAGAGCCGGCAGAAAAATCGAGGATTTCGCGGAATACAACACCATTCAGCTCAACGACACCCACCCGACTATCTCCATTCCGGAGCTTATCCGGGTGCTTACCGCAGATTATGAGATTCCCTTTGACAAGGCTGTGGAGATATCTCAGAAGACCTTCAACTACACCAACCACACTATCATGTCGGAGGCTCTCGAAAAGTGGGGAACAGACCTCATGGAGGAGCTTCTTCCGGAGGTTTATGCCGTTATACTCCGCATCAACGAATATTTCATCGCGGATATGTACCGCCGCAATATGCCCAAGGATAAAATCGCCCAGATGAAGCCGGTATCCGGCGGAGTGGTACACATGGCGAAAATGGCGATCTGCTGCTCCAGCTACACCAACGGAGTTGCCCAGATACACACCGAAATACTGAAGCACAGCGCCCTGCCGGAATGGTACGAGCTTTACCCTGAGCGCTTCCAGAACAAGACAAACGGCATAACCCCCCGCCGCTGGATAGCCCTCTGCAACCCGGAGCTTTCCGCCCAGATAACCGAGCTTCTCGGCGGAGAGGGCTGGATCACCGACCTCTCCCAGCTCAAGACGCTTGAGAAATACGCTGACGACCCGGCTCAGCTTGAGCGCTTCAGCAGGATCAAAGCGGCGAAAAAGGCGGCTCTCGCGGAATATATCGCCGAGCACGAGCGTGCCGCAGTAGATCCCGACAGCATTTTCGATATCCAGATAAAGCGCCTGCACGAATACAAGCGCCAGCTTCTGAACGCATTCTCGATCATGTATATTTATTTCGGAATAAAGGACGGAAGCGTCAAAAACTTCTACCCCACTACCTTTATTTTCGGCGCAAAGTCCGCGCCCGGCTATGCCCGCGCAAAGGCGATAATAAAGTACATCAACGAGATCGCCGCGCTTGTAAACTCCGACCCGGAGGTAAAGGGGCTCATCAACGTTGTATTTGTTCAGAACTACAACGTATCCTACGCTGAAAAGCTTGTAACTTCCGCCGACATCTCCGAACAGATCTCAACCGCCGGAACAGAGGCAAGCGGCACAGGCAATATGAAATTCATGCTCAACGGCACGGTAACGCTTGGTACATACGACGGTGCGAACGTTGAAATTGTCGAAGAAGCCGGAATGGAGAACAACTACATCTTCGGCGCACGGGTAGAGGAGCTTGAGAAGATCATGCCGGAATACGATCCGAGGAAGCTCTATGCAGAGAACAAGAAGATAGCAAGAGTACTCGACACGCTGATCGACGGGACTTTCTCCGACGGAGGAAACGGCTCGTTCAGAGAGCTGTATTACGCGCTTCTTGACGGCGCAAGCTGGCACGTTCCCGATCATTATTATCTGCTCGGCGACCTTGAAAGCTACGTTGAAGCGAAGCTCAAAGCCAACGCCGACTATCGCGACCACCGTAATGAATTTACACGCAAATGTTGGATAAATATGTGCAATGCCGGCAAGTTCAGTTCCGACCGCACCATAGCAGACTATGCGCGGGACATCTGGAAAATTACCCCGGACAAGTAAGGGCAACTCTAAAAACCATAGTGCCTCAGATGCAAGCAGATGAGGTGCTAAGGCATTAGCCGGTGGTTTTTAGAGGTGACCGTAAATAATACTAATATCAAATCTTCTTATAGACAAAGTCTATAAGAAGATGCCGC
>CAMAGG010000235.1 GCA_945833805.1 uncultured Clostridia bacterium
AAGATCATACTTTTTGTTTTTCCAGTTTATTTCTGCGCGCATTATTTCAAGCTGATCGCCTTCTACATTCCGGGCTTCGGCTTTTTTCAGGATTTCTTCTGCCGCGTCAATATCATCAGTCCTTGCGTAGGATATGGCAAGGTCGCGATAAGCGTTAGAAAACGTGTTATCAAATATCAGAGCCTTTTGGAAAAGCTCCAGCGCTTCCGGATAGTTTTCCGTTTCAAAGGCGCTCTCCGCGCTGAGGAAATACATCTCGGAAATCATCTTATTGGTGTTGAAGTCGTTTTTAAGGATTTCCGAATCAATATTTTCTTCGGCAAAAACCATACACTTTTCGTATTGTCCCTGACGGTAAAGAGCCTTTTGCCTGAAAAAATACGACTCCGCTCTGGTACTGTCAAGCTGCTCCGCCTTTTCAGCTATTTCTGCGACATTATCATACATCTCGTCATCAAGGTATTCGGTCATCATTTCAACATATCCGCTGTATTTTTCTTCCCGCTCGCGGATAAGCCGATTCCTGCCATCCTGACTGACGAAAAGGCCATAAACAATAAGCGCCGCACAGACAGCAGTGACCACTTCACGGCGGATCTTTAATGCGACATATCTTCTGTCGAGCTTGTTTATGTTTTTTATTGCCGTATACATTTCCCGTACAGACTGATAACGTCTGGAGGGATTAAGCTCCATAGACTTGCCGATTATATGTACCAGCCCGTCGGAAATACCCGGAAGAAGCTCTTCTATCGGCGTTACCCTGTAATGAATATCCGGGATAACTCCCGTCAGCATGAAGTACAGAGTCGCGCCTATGCTGTAAATATCTGAGCGTTCATCAATGTATATATCGCCTGTCCCGATGGGCAAAGGATCTTGCAGTCCTTTTCTGATCGCGGATATAGGTATGCCAAGCTGCTCAGGCGGCGCAAATCCCGGAGTTCCTCCCAGAGCGTGGGCTTTTTCACCGTTGATCAGCAGCGAAACATTGAAATCAATAAGGCAGATATCATCGTCAGAAGTAAGCATAACATTACCCGGCTTGATATCGCTGTGTATCACGGCCGGCTTTTGCTTATGCAGATAAATTACAGCTTCGCATAACTGCATTGCGTATTTTATTATCTGCTTATAGGTAAATTTCACACCTGAATTGACAAGTTTCATAAAATCCGCGCCGTCAATATAATCCATAACAGTGTAGGTTTCGCCGTCCATCTCGATAAAATCATACACCTGCGGAATATATGAATGCTTCAGCCCTTTTATCAGATCTACCTCTGTACGGTTTGAAACCTGCTGTTCAATACCGCTGTTTATCTGTTTTAAAACCACATACTTATTCAGTCTTCGGTGATAGGCTTTGTATACCGTGCCGCCGCTTCCCCGTCCAAGCACCTCGTATATCTGATAGGTCTCATTATCTTTCATTGATGATTTCTCCTCTAGAACAGTTCGCTGAGCTTGTCCCATATTTTCCTGCTGAGGGTTTTCCGATAGCCGGTCAGCAGTATTTCAGCCGCGTCGTCCTGCCTTTCCTGTGCAATATAAACGTCAGCCATTCCGATATAAGCTTCTTCGTTCGTGTTATCAGATGCAAGTAGCATATCATAATATTCCAGCGCCTTATCATACTCTTCATTGGCATAGTACTCCTGAGCCATAGAATAATACTGACCGTCTTTCTGAAAATAATGCAGCCCATAGACTGCGGCTCCTGCTATCAGCAGGCAGATAAGGGAAATAACAATTATCTTCCACGGCTTAACTGTGCGCCGGCGGTGAGTTACCCTTCCGACATTGGCATTCCCAAGATCCGGAGCAGCAGGGGACGCTTTTTCTTCCTGACGGCGGGTGATTTCAGAACTTTGGACAGTTGTTGTCTTATCTTTTTTCGCCCTCTTTGTTATTTTGTGATCATTACCGCTTACATTTGAGTTTTCAGGCAGTGTTGCTGCGCTTTCAGAGGGAGTTATCTGCGGCGCAGGCTTCGGGAGTATCACCGTTGCGCTCTCGGAGGGCGGCGTCTGCGGCGCAGGCAGAGAAGTCTTTTCAGTGTTTCCCGCAGTACGGTTCTCAGGCTTCAGACGTGTGCCGCAATTAGCGCAGAATAAAGCCTCATCAGGTAATTTTGTTCCACAATTATAACAAAACATTGTTTTCTCCATTCATCACAATGACAGGAAATGAAATGCACATTCCGTTATTATGTTTTCTAACTTTTTACAGCCCTGAACAGGAATTGCTCATCTGCCAGTGTGATAATATCGCCGTCTTTGATAATGTATTCAACAAGCGGAGTAAGCTCTTTATTTCCGAGCATGGTACGGTTTGATGAGTTCTGATCAATGATCGCACACTGCTGACCCTCAACCTTTATCACAGCATGAAGTCGGCTGATCGCGGCATTGCCGCTGATAGTATAATCGGTCATAGTTTCCGATCTGCCTAAGGAATACTCGTTGCCCCTGATAACAATTTCTTCACCGGTCGATTGTCTGATCAGAGAGTAATACAAGATCTTTTCTGCTTTTCTCGACTTATCTGTACACCCCTCAAAATCAGGCTCAGAAAAAACTGACCTGCTGAGCTCCCCTGCATTGCCACAGTTATATGCGGTGATCACTTTTGCTCTTGCCGCCTGAAGTTTCTGGCAAATTGTCAGCTCCGCTTTTTCAATGAACACCATTACAATACGCTTTTTTGTTTCAATGGCGTGTGTTAATGCGCTCCTCCAGCCATGAGAACAGGTTGCCGCCCTGGAAATGAAAAATACACAGACTGCGCTCGAGCGCATACGTTCAGAGGATTCAGCGTTAAGCACGGCGCAGTTTTCATCAGCCCAAATCCTGACGCCTGATTCCATCGCGCA
Source organism: uncultured Clostridia bacterium (assembly GCA_945833805.1). Taxonomy (GTDB): domain Bacteria; phylum Bacillota; class Clostridia; order Oscillospirales; family Ruminococcaceae; genus CAG-115. The sequence goes on from CAMAGG010000235.1 coordinate 2,876, forward strand.
TTTTATCACTTCGGAGATCCTCTCTGTGTCTTTTTTGCAGAATGATAAAAAAGCATAGGCTTCGTTTCCTGTATAAAATTCAATATTTTCCATAAGAGCTTTACTCCCTTCCTTCAAACTGGAGCAGATTTATCAGTCCTGATTCAGAAAAAACCTTCATCACCTCATCTGAAGCATTCGATATTCTCATCTCCTGACCGGAATTGGATATATCTATCTTCTGCTGCATTCTGAGCAGTGTTTTAAGCGCAGCGCTGGCAATGTATCTTACATCGCTGAAGTCCAGAACAACATTTTTCCCGACCGATACCGCCGCAGACAGTTCATCATCGAACTCATATACAAGATCATTCCGCAAAATTCCCCTGAGCTTCATCAGAAGATCCCCGTTTACCACGGTTTCGGTGATCCCAAGTATCAGTTCAGTGCCATTTTCATACAGCTCCAGGGAGCTGCCGTTTACTCTTCTTACAAGCATTTATTTTGGCTCCTTCCTGTTTTTGAATAAGATCCTGTTAATATCATCTTTGCCGTTTGCGGCTGATATAAGATCCAGTTCTTCAGCGTCCAGTTCATCGCTCGCCTGATTGTCATATTGCCTTATCATGTCTGCTAGTCCGTCATCGGTGATGATCTCCTGTGAGTCGCTGATAAACTCAAGCAATTTCTCGATATCTGGTTTATTCATATATATGACCTCTTTTTCAATTACTCGTTTTTGTTCATAAGCTGCCGTGCAAATTCAATTCGTAACGTATTCCCGAATCGAACGCTGGCATTTTCCGCCTTCTTTTATTTATACACATCAGATTGCAAAGTGTTACAGTTTTTTTTAAATTTTTTTGGTTTCTTTTTTTGAAAGCTCTTGTTCCTGAAAAAAATGAATAAGGCGCAGATCATTAGTATCCGCCAAACCACCCTGCGTCGTAAACAAGTAACCCTCTGCTAATATACAAA
>CAMAGG010000236.1 GCA_945833805.1 uncultured Clostridia bacterium
ATACAGTCGATAAAGTTGTTGTCAACAAGATACTTGCGTATTTTCTGCTGTGCGCCCCCGCGGTACATTATTCCGGGGAAACCTCCTATCGCCGCCGTTCCGTTTGAAGCAAGCCACGAAAGCGAGTGCATGATAAACGCCATGTCCGCCTTGCTTTCGGGCGCAAGTACACCTGCAGGGGAATAGCGTGGGTCATTTATCAGCAGAGGGTTTGATTTGCCCGCCCACTTTATCGAATAGGGCGGATTTGACACGATAAGCTCAAACGGCTCATCATCCCAGTGCTGCGGAGAAATAAGCGTATCCTCGCAGGCTATGTTGAACTTGTCAAAGCCGACATCATGCAGGAACATATTTATGCGGCACAGGTTATAGGTCGTGATGTTTATTTCCTGCCCGAAAAAGCCGTTGGTTATTGCGTCTTTGCCAAGCACTTTTTCGGCTTTCAGCAGCAGCGAACCCGAACCGCAGGCGGGGTCGTACACCTTGTTAATTGTCGTTTTTCCGACAGTTCCCAGACGGGTCAGCAGCTCCGAAACATCAGCAGGCGTGAAAAACTCGCCACCCGATTTGCCTGCGTTGCTTGCGTACATTGTCATGAGGTATTCGTAAGCGTCGCCGAATGCGTCGATGTCGTGTTCTTTTACGCTGCCGAGGTTCATGTCAGCAATTCCCTTGAGCAGCAGTGTTAGCTTCTCGTTGCGCTTTGCGACGGTTGCACCCAGCTTGTTGCTGTTTACATCGTAGTCGTCGAACAGACTGGCAAAATCAGCCTCACTTTCGCTGCCCTTTGCGGATTCCTCAATGTCCCTGAACACCTTTTCAAGCGTTTCGTTGAGGTGTTCTTTAGCCCATTCCTTATCAGTTTCGGCACGAGCCTTTACATTGCAGAAAAGCTCACTGGGCAGAATGAAGAAGCCTTTTTCCTGCACCAGACCGGCACGGGCTTCTTCTGCCTCCTCGTCGGACATTCTGGCATAGTCGAAGTCAGTGTTGCCTGCTTCAATCTCACCCTGATTTATGTAGTTGGTCAGGTTCTCGGAAATATACCTGTAAAACATAGTGCCGAGGACGTAGTTTTTGAAGTCCCAGCCGTCGACTGCGCCGCGCAGGTCGTCGGCTATAGCCCATATTGCACGGTGGAGTTCCTCGCGCTCCTGTTCTTTTTTTGTATCAACTGCCATAACTGTTCTCCTTTATTATGAGCCGAAGCCCGATTTACGACTTTATATTATTATAACACATTATCGGTGTTATTTCTACCCCTTTTTAGGACAGATTACAATTATTCTGTGTTTGAAAGCAAGAGCGGCTGACAGCTATCAGTTCACCCAAAACTCAACCGCATCAATAGCGCCCTTGGGAAAACCGCCGGTTTCAACGAAAGCAAGATAGAACCTCGCCTGCACCGGTTTATCCAAAAGAGGTCGCACTTCATAACCTGTTTTGTTTTCGTTAATCCAAACCTCGTATTCCTTGAAGTCAAGTCCGTGGTACAGGTCGGACTCCGTATCGAACGCAGCAAATCCGACGGCGTAATCTCCGAATACTCCGGATATGCTGAATGTGTATTCATCACCATCGTAACCGGGCAGCGAACCGCCGCTGAATACCACAGAATACATTTTGTCCTTTGCGGGTGGAAGTTCAAAATATAATTCGTAGAGGTCATTTGTCGAAAATTCCTTTAACAGCCGTTCGCCGCTCTCATCCATATATTTATACACGGGGGCACTTTCCCGGCGTTCAACCGAGAACGGAATGATTACTCCATCACTGTCAGTAACAGTTATCGAACCATTCGGCAGCTTGAATTCGGTAGTGTTCTCTGCAACAATCGCACCATCAAGCTCCTTAAAAGAGCAGATGTCGGTAATTGACGCATAGATGTCATATAATCTCCTATAGAAGAAATCTTCGTTTAATCCCTGCAAACCCGAAACCTGCCCATCACCAAGCTCCATTACGCAAAGACTTCCGTCAGCCTTACGCGCTATATCGGCAGTAAAGAAAATGCTGTCTATCCGTTCGGGAAGAGATTTTATCCAAGCGGTTTCTTCCCTGCTGAGAGTTGCCTTTTTCTGTCCCGCTTCGCACCAATATTCTGAAACGCACATCAACTGACCCGAAAAAAAGAACACACGGTATTCCTCGGATATAGGCATACCGCTCTCGGGGTGATATCCGACTTCAACAAGCGACTCAAACTTTCGAAGAACAATTCCTCCCGTCAGTGAGTCGCCTTGTCGTTCGATGAAATTATGTATTATGCGCAATGCGTTGTCTGTATCGGAAGCACTTCTGATATAGCAAGCGTCATACCACTCGTGCTTTCTGCTCTTTACATAGTCCTTGACAATAACAGGACTATCACCGAAGTTCTGGAGCGCCTGCTGTAGTGCTTTATCCGAAAGGTCGCTTGTCCATACGCTTTCGGGAGTTATATCTGAAAGCGAGTTATACCACTCAGGCAGGCAATGACAGTGCTTATATTGTTCAGGTGTATTGACAAGGTAAACGCCCATTGCTGCAAGATGATCATAGAGGATTTCGTATTGTTCGGGTGGAATCATCCACCCACGGTACATCATGCGGACTATTTTACCATTCTGCGCAAGGCCCTTTACCCGCACCTCGTTTTCTGTTAGCAACTCGTAGTTAAGAAGTGCGTAACTTCTTGCAGTTGTTGATTCCTTGCGATACACGCTGTCAACAAGGTTAGGGTAAAGCGGATCTTCGGGATAAAGCATCTGAAATTCATACTGCGTTGTCAGAAGTTTGCCGACAAAAAAACTTTTGTCATGATCCTTTAAGTCTTTTATAAGGATATCCAAAGGATGATTCTTTGGGTCTGCATAGGCGCTAGCTATACGCCGCACCATTGCAAAGCCCGACACGACATACTCGTTCCCCATCATATCGTAAAGGCAAGAGTTTACGCATAACCTGTACCGTTCGGAATCATAGTGACCAGAAAGAACAATACCTCTGCCTTCTATCTCAAAAACATCTTCTATTAACATAGCAAACATAGCTTCACCCCCATTAAAGTAATTATATCAGTGATAACCTGTTTTTTCAAGTACATTTCCGATACAATTTCGGATAACTTATCAAAGTATATTTTTGAAAAAATAAGCCTGCCGAGCGGCAAGCTTATTCCAAATCTGCTATTCGTGCAGATTCTTGTAAAGAGTAGTTTTTCGAACCCCCGTCAGTTCCGTAATCTCGCTTACGATGTACTGCTTTGTCTTGTAAAGCTTCACTGCCTTGCGGACGGCTTCCTTGTCTATAGGACGCCGTCCGCCTTTTCTTCCCCTGGCACGAGCGGCGGCAAGCCCCTCACGCGTTCTGTCTGCTAGGACATCGCGCTCGAATTGTGCCAATGCGGATATCAGCGTGAAAAGCAGCTTACCCGTGCTGGTTGTGGTGTCGATGGATTCGTTCAGCGAAACGAGGTTCACGCCCTTTGTGTTGAATGTTTCCATAAGCCAAATGAGGTCTTTGGTGCTTCTGCCTAATCTTGACAGAGATTCCACAACGACAGTATCGCCTTCGGTCAAGCGTTCCAGTAGCTTTTCAA
>CAMAGG010000237.1 GCA_945833805.1 uncultured Clostridia bacterium
TCGATTACTCTATTATATCACAACAAATCAGTTATGTCAATCAAAACCCGGAGAATACTCACGGCAACAGCATTTACTATTGAGGCGAAACTTTCCGTTGGTTGTTAATTGTATTATCAATGCACAGTTGAATAGCGATTGATCTTAAACCCCTTATTGATTTTGTAAACTACAAATCCGTTGAATTCAACTTAAACTTGTGCTATAATATAGAAAAACACAGGGAGGGCGCAGGAAATGGAAAACACATTCAACGCAAATCTTCGCAGGATACGCAAGGAAAAAGGAATAACGCAGGAACAGCTTGCCGACGCAGCGGGAGTATCCGCGCAGGCGGTTTCAAAGTGGGAGATGAACAGCTTCCCGGACGCGGCGCTTCTGCCGAAGATTGCCGAGCGGCTGGGAGTTTCGATAGACGAGCTGTTCGGACGGAAGAACGAGAACATATCCATATACGACAGGGCAATTGAGCATATAAAAGCAACTCCCGCGGATAAGCAGTTCACCGAGATTTTCAACATTTGCAGGGCACTTCTTATGGCAAAAGGCGGCTGCCCGAGGTATGATCCGCTGACGCCGGATATACTTGACTGCCAGTACGATATACACAGCCGTATGGATTTCTTCGAGGGCTTTATGGAAGCTCGAAACAATGCAGATCTGCAATATTTTTTCCTGTTCCCCGAACCGAAGTGCGGCTACGATAAGGTGCTGAAATACGATGAGCAATATGTGAAACTGTTCAGCGTACTTGCAAAACCGAATGCGCTGAAAGCGCTTTATTTTCTTGCGGGAAGGGACGGCACCATGTTCTTCAAAAGGGACACACTTGTACACGAACTGGGGATCTCACCCGAAAACGCAAAGGAGATAATTACCGACTTCTGCGATATCAGGTTTATCTGGGAGGCGACCCTTAACGATGGCGAAAGCAGCGAACGGATATATCAGTTCCTTGCCCGCTGCGAGCTGGTGGCATTCCTCACCGCCGCACGGTACTTCATGATCCCGCCAAACAGTTTCAACTATAACAGCGATTGCAGGCATAAGCGTTATTTCATAAATGACACCTACAAAAAGGAGAGCGGCAATGAAAAAGCAGAAGAATGACGAGAAGAAAAATCCGCTTCACCGCGAGTACGGTCTGTGGAGCAATATCTGCTGGACGATCTCGGCAATGCGACACAATTCAAAGCGGCTGATGATACTCATTCCGATAGGCGTTATCTGCGCCCCGCTGATGAACTATCTGTGGACGTTCATATCTAAGCTCGTTATCGACATGATAACCGGCGAAGCAGGCTGGGAAGCGCTTTTGTGGCTCATGGGGATATTCACGGTCATTCAGCTCACCTCTACCATGCTGAACACCTATTATTACGGCGAGGTGTGGTGGCGGTTCATTGCAGTGCGCTTCGGGCTGATGGGCGAGAAAAACGCAAAGGTGATGAGCATTGACTTCCAGCACCTTGAAAACTCTGACCTCATGGACTGCTACCAGAAAGCAAACAACGCCTGCAACAGCAATGACGCGGGCGTTGAGGGAATGATGCGGAGTATTGTAAATTATCTATGCTCTGCGGCGGTTGCAGTGACGGGAATAGTTATCCTCGGAACGCTGAATATATGGATAATTGTTGTCATGATAGCCATTTCGGCGGTAACTTGTATTATCGGTGACAGATTTAACAAGTACTCCAAGGAGAAGATATGGGACCCTCTTGCACCGTGGTGGCGCAAGGACAACTATATGCGCTGGCAGATAACCGATTTTGCTCCCGCAAAAGACATCAGACTTTTCAATTTGCGGAAATGGATGGTTGAGAAATATCGGGAGCTGAAAAAGGAACGTTACAACGCACAAAAGAAGAATGCTCTTCTCTGGTTCTGGGCTTCGGTATTTGCCAGCGCAATGCTTGCTCTCTCGCATTGTGTAATATACGGCTGGCTGATTTGGTCGGTGGTATACGACGGGCTTTCGATAGGTAATTTCAGCCTGTATCTAGCCAGCGCGGCAACGCTGTTCCAGTACATAAACCAGCTTCTTAACGGCGTGAGCGAACTTCTCCAGAAAAGCCGGCAGGTGGACGATTTCCGCAGCTTTCTGGACTTCGATGGCGGCGATAAAGAGCAAAGCGGCAAGCCTGTTCCGGAATCTGACAGCTACGAATTCGAGTTCCGCAACGTTTCGTTCAAGTACCCCAAAGCCGAAAATTACGCTCTGAAAAACCTGTCGCTTAAGCTGAACGCTGGGGAGAGGCTTGCGGTGGTGGGACTTAACGGCGCCGGGAAATCCACGTTTATAAAGCTGCTGCTGCGGCTGTATGAGCCGACCGAGGGCGAGATACTGCTGAACGGTGTGAATATCCGGGAGTTCGACAAGCGCAGCTACTACCGCGTGTTTTCGCCGGTATTCCAAGATGTAGAGCTGTTCGCGTTCCCGCTGGCGGAGAATGTTTCGATGCAGTCCCCGGAAAAAACGGATAAAAAGCGGGCGGAGGAATGTCTTAATGCAGCGGGATTCGGGGAGAAGCTAGGGGAGCTGCCCAACGGCGTAGATACCGAGATACTTAAAGTAATTCACGACGACGGCGTTGACCTCTCCGGCGGCGAAAAACAAAAGCTGGCGCTGGCAAGGGCGCTGTACAAAAACGCACCGGTGGTAGTGCTTGACGAGCCAACAGCAGCCCTTGACGCAATCGCCGAAAGCAGGCTGTACAACGATTTTGATAAGCTGATAGGCGAGAAAACCGCCGTGTACATCAGCCACAGGCTAAGCTCAACCCAGTTCTGCAGAAACGTTGCAATGTTCAAGGACGGCGAGCTGTGCGAGTACGGCACTCATGACAGCCTTATGAAAAAAAACGGCGCCTATGCGGAGATGTTTCGGTTGCAGGCGCAGTATTATGTTGACGGAGAGGAGGCGGCAAATGTCTGATCAGAAACAAAAGGGCGTGACCTGCGAAACGCTGAAATTTGTGTTCAGGACCGCATGGAAAGAAAGACCGTCAGTGTTCCTTGTGTACCTCATAAGTTTTATCGCGGAGTTCGCGGATAAGATGCAGAATGCGATAATGGCTAAGTTCATCATTGACGAGCTGGTTCTGGCAATAAGCGGCGGCGATATCTCACAGCATCTCACGAATACCGTTATTTATGCGGGGATATATATCGGAGTACAGTTGCTGACAGGCATTCTGCGGAATACCGCAAACCAGCTTGAATCGGTTCAGGCGGAGTGGTTCAGCGAGCATATCGACATTCAGCTTGCCGACCACACCATGCAAATGGACTTCGAACATACCGAAGACCCCGAAGCGCTTGACGCACTGCAAAAGGCGCAGGAGGGTATGAGCTGGTACAGCGGCGGTATCGTGGGTGTGCTTGGCGCAGTATTCAAGCTGGTTAACAATGCGGCGGCGCTGATGGGTGTTTCGGTAATTATTCTGTTCACCTGCCCGTGGCTGCTGCCGGTGCAGGTGGCTGCGCTGGTAGTTATCACTATATTCACCGCAAAGAAC
>CAMAGG010000238.1 GCA_945833805.1 uncultured Clostridia bacterium
CATATTGCACAATACCAGTTGGGTTTATTTGACGGTAAAAACCATAAAAGGACTACATCAACTGAATGAAAGAATGCCAAAGACAATTCCGCCGGGCAATTGTCCTCATCTTTTTAAGACAATCTGCCCGGCGGGTCAAATGTAATTTTTCAGCAGCCCGGATCTTTTATTTCAGCTCCACCACAGTTACTCCGGCTTCGCCCTCGCCGTAAGCACCCTGACGATAGCTCTTTACCGCCGGATTTGTTTTCAGCGACTGCTGTACCGCTGCTCTAAGCGCACCAGTCCCCTTGCCATGGATTATCACCACCTGCGAGATACCGCTCAGCTGCGCGCCGTCAATGAAGCGCTCCACCTCAAGCACGCCCTCGTCGGACATCATGCCGCGGATATCCAGTTCCATGCCGCCGCGGCGGTTCATGTTGGAGGTAACCTGTTTTTTCACACTGCCGCCGGTTTTCTGGGGCTGCTGCTTCTTTTTGTTGTCAATAAGCCGGAGATTTTTCTGATTGGTTTTTATCTTCATCATTCCGACCTGAACATAGCATACCCCGGACATATTCGGCACGGTCATCAGCACGCCCTCTTTCTTGGTGTCCGCCAGCATTACCGTATCCCCGGCTTTGAGCGGACGCGGCAGAATGTAGTTCTCAGAGCGGCGCTCAATGATCGGGTTTGCTTCGTCCTGCATTTTATTCAGGGTACTGTTGGCGCGGCTCTTGGCTGCGCTCAGTCCCTGCCGCAGCGCTTCCTTGTCCTTCGCCTTTTTCAGTTCTTCCAGCTCATTAAGAAGCTGATTTGAACGGAACCGCGTTTCCTCCACAATGGACAGAGCACGCTGCCGTGCGGTTTCCAGTTCCTTTTCCTTCTGCTGCTCCAGCTCGGACAGCTTCTGCTTCAGTTCGCTTTCGGTGAGCTTTGCGTTGCGTTCGGATATCGCCGTGCTTTCCTTGAGCGCCTCAAGCTCCTGCCGGGATCTTTCCAGCGCGTCTACCACCTGCTCGAACCGCTTGTTTTCGGTGCTGACAAGCTCCTTTGCCCGCTCGATAACATCATCTGGCATTCCAAGCCGCTGGGATATCGCGAATGCGTTGGATTTTCCCGGAACTCCCACGATAAGACGATATGTCGGCTTCAGCGTATTCACGTCAAACTCGCAGGAAGCGTTCTCCACTCCATCGGTCTGGAGCGCGAACATTTTCACTTCCTGATAATGAGTAGTCGCGGCGACCTTTGCTCCCTGCTCCTTGAGAGTCGAGAGAATGGACACGGCAAGCGCCGCGCCCTCAACAGGGTCTGTTCCGCTTCCCAGCTCGTCTATAAGCACAAGGCTGCGCTCGTCCGCCATGCCGAGGATCCTCACCACATTCACCATGTGAGAGGAGAAGGTGGACAGGCTCTGCTCAATGCTCTGTTCGTCGCCGATATCAACGTAGATCCCGCCGAAAATGCCGATCTCAGAGTCGTCCCCGGCGGGTATCATCAGACCGCACATGGTCATCAGCGTGAGCAGTCCTATCGTCTTTATCGCAACGGTCTTACCGCCGGTGTTAGGGCCGGTGATTATCAGGCTGGAATAAGCGCCGCCTATCTCCACTGAGATAGGAACGACAGAATTTGGGTCTATCAGCGGGTGGCGCGCCTGATGCAGCACCACCTTAGGTTCTGACACGATTTTTGCGGCAGCTCCGCGCATTTTCGCGCCGAGATTTGCCTTTGCGAAATAAAGCTCCAGTATCTCAGCCACCCGGAAATTGTTGGCAATGCTGTCGGCATTCTCGCCGACCAGCCCGGACAGCTCCTGTGTTATTCTTTCGATCTCCGCCTGCTCCCGGGATCTCAGCACCCTTATCTCATTGTTAGCCTCGACAACGCTCATCGGCTCAATGAAGAAGGTCTGCCCGGTAGCGGAGGTGTCATGGACAAGTCCAGCTACCTCGTTCTTGTACTCGCTTCTCACCGGAACAACATATCTTCCGTCACGCATGGTGACGATCGCTTCCTGTAAGAATTTCTGGGTGCTGCGGCTTTTGATCAACTTGTCCAGCTGCTCACGGATATTCATTCCCTGACGGACGATACGTTTTCTTATGGAAGCCAGCTCCGGGCTTGCCGCGTCGGACATTTCCTCCTCGGAAAGAATGCTCTCAGAAATGCGCTGCTCAAGCTGCTTTATCGGGAAAAGCTCCCGGAAGTATTCCGAAAGGGAATTCTCCATACTCTCGCACTGACTGAACCAGTCGCAGAGCATTGCGGTTTCCCGGAGTATCTCCGCCACGTCCAGAAGCTCTCTGAAGGACAGCGCAGAGCCATTTTTGCAGCGCCTCAGGGACATTGAGATATCCTTTATCCTGCGAAATCTCGGAGTTCCGAATTTCGCGGACAGATTGAATGCGTCGTTGGTTTTCTGAAGCTCAAGCCGGATCTCCTCCTCGTCAAAGGAGGGCTTTATTTTCAGCGCCTTTTCACGACAGGTATCGCTGTATGTCTGCTCCGCCAGCAGCTCAAGAATTTTGTCCAGTTCAAGCTTTTTGTAATACTTGTTCATTTTCTCACCTTTTCATAAATACATCGCTATCAGATGTAATGCCGGGTCTTTACCGCGCCGGCTGCGCAGCCGCCCTGCGGATATGTAACGGATATCCGCGCATAGCTTCTGCGCTGCCAGCATAAATATACACACTTGCTTATATTATATCCATTTTATCCCGGATTGTCAACTGATAACGGTGAATTGTCCTAAGCGAGAAGAAAACCCATTGCGCTCAGAAGGTTTCCTTGTCCATTTCTTTCAGAAGCCTGCGTGCCTTTCTCGCCGACAATATCAGGTAGACGACTGCGATAATAAACGTCAGACCCGCGCCGGCAAGTCCTCCCCAGAACATCAGAAAACCGGTTGTTATTTCAAATTCCATTATATCGATCATTCCCCTTCCGCAATCAGCATATTACGCGAGATAAGCTGATCTATCGTGCCAGAAAGCGTGTCCATGTTCGGGTCTGTGACCCCGTTCTTCTTATACTGGTCATACAGCTCAACTGCTTTCTTGTAGCAGCTATAACCCTCGGAAAAGTCCCTGATATCCGGATCCTTTTCAAGCTCCTGTGAAATATAAACATAGGAATAGTTCATCCACACCCAATAGTCAGCGGGATCTGTTTCTTGCATGATGTCCAGCAGTGAAATGCACCTTGAATAATCCTTTAATCTGGAATACAGAATATTATAGTAATTCTGAAGTAAAGTATAGTTGTACGCTCCGTTGTCGAGCAGATTCTCATACCGATCCGCCGCTTTTAAATAATAATCGGGATCTCCTGTGATATCGCCGTACTGGACATAGCTGTATGCCTGCATTTCAGCGAAAGCGCCGGAATATTCCGGTGCAATAACATCTCTGACGGTTTCAAAAATGGATATTGCCCTGCCGTATTTGTCGTCAGCGTCATTGTCCTCGTCCCTTGTGATCTTATCGCATAGGAGAACTGCTCTGTATCTTATGTAATCATCAGATGTCT
>CAMAGG010000239.1 GCA_945833805.1 uncultured Clostridia bacterium
ATGCGCCTGCTGTATACGATGCGACAGGGTCGGTTTTTGTGCCACCATCGGCTATATAAATTACCTTTTCCGTTCCGCCTATCTTAACAGTGTGGAAGCCTACCGAAAGATAGGGATAAATCGAAGTTTCGTCGATATGAGTTGTGGGGTATATTTCTCCGTCAATTTCGATAGAGCTTGCTCCGTCAATTTTATAGAGATAAACCTTTGTTGTGCCGTCTGCGAGGGTGGGGGTAGCTCTAATTGAAGAATTAACCGAGCCGCCTGTTATAACGATATTTGAAGTGCTGCCATAATTATACAGTCCTCCTCCCGCGCCTATGCCTTTGCTATTCTCTCCATCGGAGGCTCTGCTGCCGTTTGCGGTAACAACGCCGCCGGTTATGGTTATGTCTGTTCCATTGCCATAAATGTTACCGCCGCCAATTCCTGCGCCGCCACAATCGCCGTTTGCGGTAACAATGCCGCCGCTTATGGTTATTTTACTTCCATTGCCACCACTACCCTGAGCTCTTGCGCCGCCGCCTATGCCTGCGCCGCCTCCTTGACCGTTTGCGGTAACAGTGCCGCCGCTTATGGTTATGTTCGAACCGTTGCCTTTATAGCCACCGCCTATGCCTGCGCCGCCATACATACCGCCGGTTGCGGTAACAGTGCCGCCGGTTATTTCAATGTTTGAAGCGGAACATCCATTACTGCCGCCTATGCCTGCGCCTTCAGAACCGCCGGTTGCGATAAGCTTGCCCGTGCCGCCCTGAATGGTGAGCTTGCCTATACCCGCACAATCGCCGTTCTTCTGCAAGCCTGCGCAATTATAGCCGCTTTTCAGTGTGTTTACAGAGCCGTCGGCAAGTGTTATTGTGACATCTCCTTTGCTGTCATTCTCAATTTTGAATGCACAAGCATCTCTTGTTCTCGAAACATCAATAGTCACATTATTAAGTGTGATATTTGCGGAAACATCTGCTGCAACAGTAATTGTATTGGTTTCAGTTGAACCTGTGATAGCATAATCACCCGTATGTGCTGTTTCAGCTCCGCCGCCAACAGTATAGCCTGTCGCGGTAATAACGATACTGCCCGCGGAAATGTTCAACGTGCCCGCGGCTTCCGCACGCGCGGTCAGATTAAGCCCGCCGATACCGCCGAAGTTCACCCCGGCGATTGCCACCGCAGCCGCCGAAACTACTGCGGTAAGTTTCCTTAATAGCTTCTTCATATTGTCCTCCTAATTCTCAAAGTGTTCGGCTCGGCTCATTGAGCCTTATCTTATTCATATTATGTTCACCCACTACCCGCATTGTTCGTTAGCATGGTTATAAGACTCCTCATTTATGATTTTTTCAATTTCAGCACGGCTGTCAAGGAATGCCTGCGCAACGTGTACATCAAAGTGCGGGCCGGTTTCCTCTTTGATTATTGCAAATGCCTTGTCCAGCGGCATAGGTTCTTTGTAGCAGCGCTTTGAGGCAAGCGCGTCGAACACGTCCGCCACGGCAAGTATCCTTGCGCAAAGCGGAATTTCCTCTCCCGATATTCCGTGGGGATAGCCCTTGCCGTCCATTCGTTCGTGGTGGTACTCCGCCATCTCCTTTGCAATACGCAGGTACTCAATATCGCCAACGCTTTCTTCCACGCGGTCGATTATCTTGCCTCCTGCCGCGGCATGGGACTTCATCATGGCAAATTCGTTGTCGTCAAGCTTTCCGGGCTTGTTCAGCACCGCGTCGGGAATGTGTATCTTCCCGACATCATGCAGCGGCGCGGCGACTACCATGTTCTCGATGTATTTGTCGGTGAGAATATTGGTAAACTTGTTTTCGCTTTGCAGCCGCTTGGCTATTATTTCAACATATTTCGCGGTGCGCTGAATGTGACCGCCTGTGTTTTCGTCGCGGTTTTCCACAAGGTCCGCCATTGTTGTGATAAGCGATTTCTGGAGTTTCATGTTGGTGGTATAATAATAATTGCGGTAGTTGGAATCCACGACAAGCAAAACGATAGCGAATGCGGTAAAAAAGTTGGAAACGTAAAGATACACCATCAAATAATTGTCGACATCCGGAAACAGTGACGAAAATGAAATATCAAATATAAACAGCCACAGCCCAACCGTCCACAAAAGCATTTCTTCCCATACACTTAACGAGCGGTTTTCAATATCCCGTTCAAGCACCCGTATGAATTTCGGCTTTTTATAGCACAAAGCAACAATCACGGCAAGCAGAATAAACCAAACGATTGAATAAATCAGATTTCCGTCCTTTTCGGAGATAACGCCTATCAGGAGCGGTATCTCAAGCAGATGTGCCACAGCGTCAAAATATCCCATCATCGGCAGAATTGTGAATAAACCGAGCCATTTTGCCTTTTTTCTGCCGGTTATCGATCTGTATATTATCACAACGAAAATAAGGCTTGACGAGATAAGACTGATTAACTGCAGAACGAGGTTTTCACCAAAAAAGCCGAACAATACCGACACTACCGCTTGAATGGCAATATATACCGCAAAGATTATCCGCGTTACCCTATTTTGTTTTGGGGTATTATGTTCCAGAAAAATAATATGCTGCAAGACGGCACATTCTACCATCATCAACGCTAGGTTGACGCTGTTTAGCAGGTTATCTAAAAACACATCCAACATGAAATGTATGTTCATTTTTCTTCTCCTTGCTGTTTTTGTTTCTAAACTATAATCAATTCTTATTCAGCACAAAGTCCGTATAGCGCTTAACCACGTCTTCTTTCTTGCCTCTGGCGATATTGTAGCTTTTGCCGTCGCACATAGTAACCACAGACCCTTTTATCATATCTATGCACGACATATTGACCGCAAGTCCGCGGCTTATTTCTATGAATCCCTTAAAGAGCGGCAGAATTTCGGAAAAGCCTAAATGAAAACGGCTTACTGTTCCGTCCTTTACGGCTATCTTCGTATAATGACGGTCGCTTTCTATCGTCAGCACATCATCGTTGCGGAATATCTTCCTGTCGCTTCCCGACTGAATAAGTACCATATCATTAGTCCGCTCACGGCGAATGCTTGCCCTTGCGAACACCTTCACAATATCGGCTTCGGAATATGGCTTTACAAGATAACCGGTAGCGTTTACCTCAAAAGCCTCCACAGCATGGTCAACGCTGATGGTGCTGAATATTACCTGAGTATCGGGCGAAATTGCCTGCATAGCCCGTACTATTTCCATTCCGTTTTCATCGCCCATATAGATATCCATGAATACAAGGTCGTATTGCCTGCCGACCTTTATGCTGTCAAGGAAATCCTGCCCGCTTTCAAAGATGTCTATTTCCAGCCTGTTTTCAACGTCCAGCAAAGCAAAACGGATCTTATTCGCGTCATTTCTGTCATCATCACATATCGCTATCCGCATATCTTCACCTCGTCTTT
>CAMAGG010000240.1 GCA_945833805.1 uncultured Clostridia bacterium
GCCGACGAAGTAAGGCTGTATGCCTTACGAGGAGGTTTGACGACGAAGATGGTGTACACTACACATTTTGGCTCACAAGAGGTTTTTAGAGGTGACCGTAAGATAATTCGCAGAAATTCAGGGGTGATTTGATGATTATTCTTCCCGAACAGGTGACGCAGGCTATCGAGGTGCTGGAGAATTCCGGATATGACGCGTATATTGTCGGCGAGTGCGTTAGAGAGCTGCTTATCGGAAACAACCCGCAGGACTATGATATTGTGACAAATGCCGGGATCAACGATATATTATTTGCTTTTCGGGACTACCGCATTTCTGATGAGTTCATGAAGCGTGGCGAGGTGCTGGTGACCGTTGTCGGAATGATCATACAGGTGTCGCCTTACCGCCGGGAGGTTGTCGGAAACCGCGTAATGTACGCCGAGGATCTTGAAACCGACCTGTTTCGCCGGGGATTTACGATGAATGCAATGGCATACAGCCCCCGCGCGGGACTTATAGATCCTTTTGGCGGAAGAGCGTCGCTGCGCCCAGACCCTAACGCGGCAGCGGAGGAGGAAAGGAAAGAGCGGGAGGAGGAACTCACTGATGATCCGGATATCGGGGATATCCCAAGACGGAGAACCGGAGTTTCCCGGCTGCCTGCAAGAGTAATTGCCATCGGAGAAATGCAGAGCCGCACCACAAAGGAAAACGGAAAGTCCGTGACCGAAACTTGGTATGATATGTCCCGCTGCTTCTCCTCTGATCCGTCAAGAATACTGGAAGCGATACGCTACTGCGCCGAGGGCGAATATATAATTGAGGACAAGACTAGGGAAGCGATACGCTCTAATGTGAGCTGCTTTGAATACGCGGAAAAGGACAAGCTTTTCAGCGAGCTTTCCAGGATAGTTATGGGAAAGTATGCGGGGCGCGTGCTTGAGCAGTACGCGGATATTCTTAAATTCCTGCTGCCGGAGATCGAGCCGTGCATTGATTTCGAGCAGCACAGCGTTCATCACGATTTCACCGTCTGGACGCATATCTGCAAATCCGTGGGCTATGCAGTACCGGAGCTGCCGATCCGCTTCGCAATGCTGTTTCACGACCTCGGAAAGCCGGACTGTTGCTCAATAGATCCCCACGGACAGGGGCATTTCAAGGGACATGGCGAGCGCAGCCGTCTGCTTGCGGAAAGGATCATGCGCAGGCTGGAGTTCCCGGCGGCTCTTTCCGAGGAGATAAGCTGGCTGGTATTTTACCACGACAAGGACATTCCGGAGGAGCGCAGCGAGCTAAAACGGCTGTTGGACGCGCTTGGAGCAGATGATCTGCGGAAGCTGATACAGTGTGAAATTGCGGACAGTCGCGCTAAAAAGACCGACTCGGAAACTCAGGACGTGCAGCGGCTGAGGGCTTCTGCGGCGGCGCTCCGTGAGATACTTGACACCGGAGAGTGCTATAATATTCGTCAGCTTGCGATAACTCCGCGGGAGCTTATGGAGCGCAGGCTTGTAAGCTCGGAGCAGGAGGCAGAGCAGCTTATGAACGCGCTGTTCGATATGGTTCTTGACAAGCCCAGTTTCAACAACAAGCTCATGCTGCTGGACATGGCGGAAAAGAGCAAGCAGCGGCTTGATGAGATCATGGCGGAAAGAGAACGCGCCGCCGCCGAAAAAAGAACTGCTCAGGCAATGAAGCATCGCCGTTCTGAGCCGGTCTACACCCGGAAAAAGAAATGAATAAGGTCTGTTTAAAAAACTTAGAGCAAAGCGATAAAATCGCGCGAAGCGCAGAATGATTTTCGCTTCCTTTTGTACCAAAAGGAAGTGAGGTATGGGGCTTCGCCCCATATTTGATCCGCGCGAAGCACACTTCTTTTTTCTTTCCCTCTGCACTTTCTCTTATTTGAAAAGAGCAAAGCGTTTTTTCAAACGATACATCTCTTTTTCTATAAGCTGCGATGGCTGCCTGCGGCAGCCATTCAATTTATATGTGGTAACTCAGTAATTATATGACCCTGTAACACAGCACCTGAAAATCAATTTCCGTTTCAAAGCGGTCAGAAGTGCCGAAATAGCTATAAAGCCTGCTGCTGTCCTGCGGCGAGGTCTTGTAATAGTATGGCGTCATGGTGAACAGCGAGTTCAGCAGCTCCTGATTTGTGATAGTCAGAGTTTCTCGAACCTCACGCTTTTCCAGAAGCTCCATTCCGGGAATATCATAGGGCTTCACCTCGTTTAGCCGGGGCTGGTCGTAGATCAGAGCTTTCAGACCGTACAGGTGGCGTTCTCCGGGAATTGCGGTGAGGACGATTCCACCGGACTTCACCACCCGCAGCAGCTCCTCACGCTGGAACGGAGCAAATATCACCGCCGCCATGTCCGCGCATTTATCCTCCAGCGGCAGCCGGAATACGCTTGCCGCGGCGCAGAAGATATCCCGCTTTATTCCGTCCGCGTTTATACGGGAATGTGCCGCCGCCAATGCGTTTTTGGAGATATCCACGCCGATTACCCGCCCGCTCCGGGGGTTTATCGCTTCATACAATCCCACGGTATAGTACCCCTCGCCGCAGCCGCAGTCCAGCAGCAGCGGCTTTTCCATTTCAGCGGAGTATTTTCCTGCGCACTCGCACAGCGCAGTCCTAAGCCCTGAATAGGCTCCGCTGTCCAGAAACAGCCGCCTTGCCGCCACCATTTCCTTGCTGTCGCCGGGGTCTTTAACATTCTTGTGCTGGGAGAGCAGCAGATTAACGTACCCCTTTGCGGATATGTCAAAGCTGTGATTTTTTGGGCAGCGGAGCGTCTTACCGTCTGTGAGAAGCAGGGGAGAATGTACGGATTTTTCGCCGCATACCGGGCAGATCAGGGGGAGATTTTCTTCCATATCATTGTTCTCCTTGAAAAAAGTCTGAATATATTATATACTATCGTATTGACATATTCAAGCGCATTTTTTAGACTTTTATTGTTAGATTTGCACAAAACGCTCTTTGATATTTGTACATTGAATATTAAAAAACTTCACAAAAACGGTTGATTTTTATACAACTTTACTATATAATAGATTTATGGAGTTCTAAGCGTTGTCTTATTACTGCAAATCTTTAGTTCGGAGGTCACTCAATGAAAGCATTCACTGCTGACAAAATCAGAAACATATTACTTGCCGGTCACGGCGGCAGCGGAAAAACTGCATTGGCTGAGGCTATGCTGTTTAAGTCAGGACTGACTGAACGCATGGGCAGCACCAACGAGGGCAGCACCGTCTGCGACTTCGACCCAGAGGAGATCCGCCGGAAGATTTCAATAAATTCCGCTCTTGCCACTACCACATGGCAGGATACCAAGATAAATATTATCGACGCTCCCGGTCAGTTCGACTTTATCGGCGGTATGTACGAGGGAATACGC
>CAMAGG010000241.1 GCA_945833805.1 uncultured Clostridia bacterium
CCCGGCGCAAAATTACCATGTAGCCTTACAACGCGCACCTTGCAAAATGCCAGAGAGATTTGTTTTCATTTTTCGGATACAGCTTATCCTTTTTTTGAAGGAATTCTACCGATGTCAGATTTATACAATACAGCATAGGTGCTATCATTCTATCGCATATCTGTTTAAAAAAAATTATAACATAACGCCATAGAATTGTCAATAAAAATCGCAAAAATAATATAAACAACCTTGAAATACACAAAATCGAATTTTTACTCTCCGAACACCAAATCCGCGTATTCTTTGAGGTCCTCGCGAAGCACCACGATATTATTCTTTCGCTGCTCGGTGACAACGCTGGAAACAAGATGCCTCATGGAGATCGGAGCACCCTCGGCGGCGGCAAGAAATGCCGCGTGTACCGCGCAGTTCTTTATATTTCCTCCCGCGATCTTGAAATTCTCAGCAAGGAAGTCATAATCTATATAATCGTCTACCGGCGCACCGGTATCCAGCATTTTCTCCCAAAGACGCTTTCTTGTCGGAACGTCCGGAAAAGGAAAGGATATAACAAAATTAATTCGGCGCATGAATGCCTCGTCAATATTCTGGAGCAGGTTTGTCGCCATCAGAACGACACCGTCATACTCCTCAAGCTGCTGGAGAAGATATGCGGTTTCTATGTTCGCATTTCTGTCGTGGGAATCCTTGACCTCCGAACGCTTTCCAAACAGCGCGTCCATCTCATCGAAGAACAGAATGCAGTTAGCGTTCCTTGCTTCAGTAAACACCTGACGAAGATTTTTTTCGGTCTCGCCGATGTATTTGCTGACGATCTGGGAGATCTGTATTTTATAAAGCTGCATGTGAAGCTGATTTGTGATGACCTGCGCCGCCATTGTTTTTCCAGTGCCGGGAGGTCCGGAAAACAGCACGGACAGTCCTCTGCCATAGGCTGCGCGCCGCCCCATGCCCCAGCTTCCGTAAACCTGATGCCGGTATTTTACATGGGTGCAGGCTTCCTTTAGAAGATTTATTTCCTGCTGAGGGAGCACCAGATCTTCCCAGCTGTATGCGGGCTTTATCGGAGTAGCTAGGGTATTCAGTCCCGCAACGACCTGTGCATAGCAGCATTCATGGAGATTTTCCGCTGACACCACTGCTCCTCCGGACATAAGGTTCAGATCTGCGGCACGCTCTGCCGCCGACTTTATCTGACCGGGGGTAAACCTGAATTTTGCAGCCATTTCCTCCGGAGAAATATCGCTGTCAAGCGACATTCCTGCGGTGAAAGCCTTCCAGAGCGCAAGCCGCGAAGCTTCGTCCGCTTCCAGAATTTCAAAATCCAGCTTTATGATATTTTCACCCAGACGGGGATCTGTCCATTTTTTCTCGGAGGTCATGTAGAGCCTGTTTCCAAGCCACTTCTGATTTCTTCTGAGGAAAGACGAGAAGTTTACAAGACTGTCCTGACGCTCCTCGTCAAGCAGATATTCAAGCCCTGTCAGGCAGACAGCGCAGCCTTTTATTACTCTCTCACAAATCAGGGAGGAAAGCCTGCTTTCAGCATCATCTCCCTGAAAGATCTCAGAAATATCCGCAAACAGGACGTTTTCCCCAAGCGCCGCCGCGCAGTGCTTGACCTGAAACCTGCGTCCGCTGCCCCGCATTCCGCTGAAAACCACCAGAGAGGTCTTTCCGCTGACCGGAACTTTTACAGAGCCAAGAGCGCAGGACGCA
This sequence comes from uncultured Clostridia bacterium, assembly GCA_945833805.1. Lineage (GTDB taxonomy): Bacteria > Bacillota > Clostridia > Oscillospirales > Ruminococcaceae > CAG-115. Next base: position 1,723 of record CAMAGG010000241.1, read on the forward strand.
ATATCCTTGTACGCATAAAGCGGGTGCAGCTCCGAGCCGCAGTCCCAGAAATCCACGGCGTAATCGGGTTCTCCGCCGCCGGTGAAGTAATTCATTATCTGCGATGTGAGCTTCAGCGTCGCCCTGCCAAGTCCAAAGCCGTCAGAGCTTACCAGAAAACGCCCCATAACGGAATCCGACGTGAAATACACAAAGTAATCAGAAACTCTGTCAAGCGGCTCTCCGAAAAGCCTTATCATCGTTTCAGCCGTAGGAGTCTTTTTGGCGATATCGTCCTGAATATATGCAAAAAGCTTTTCATATTTCTGATTTATCTCACAGCAAAATAACGTCAGAATACAAAAAAGCTCAAAACAATCAAGCGAAAATACGCTGACCAGTCTTAATGCTGGAAAATTACCGTTGTTTTCGGAAGTCTTAAAACAGCGGGCAACAAAATATTCTCTCAGTCTGAGCAGCTCGGCGCGCTCGTCGTCTGTAAGAGCCATCATACAACGCGAATCAGACGCACGGGTAAGGTTTTTCTCAAACTCAGTGCGTGTTACTACTACACCGAGCATACCCTGAAGATTGTTCTCAGGACCTACCCACGAATGGTATTTATACAGGTAATATATGTACAGATCAAGTATTTCAGAAAACGTGTCAACAAGCTCGTTCTCCGAATAAAACGGCTTATCCCCGTTAAGATATTCAAACCCCATCAGGAAACCTCCATACCGCACACAGCCTGATAGATCTCTTCCCATGACGCGTCTGTTCTTGCCGCAGCGGTGAGAAACAGATCGGCGATGCTTTCCTTTGCGGTAAATTCATCGTATATATAAACCCCGTATCTGAAAATAGGAAAGCCGTCACAGATCATAAAACAGCCTGCTCTCAGTGTGGTATTCATCTTGTTCAGCTCCGAAAGCACCCTGCTTTGGCTGCCCTCGTCAATATGCCACGGATACCGCGCATAATATTTCAGGAAGCTTTCTTTATCCTCGGAAAAGGAAACATTCCATTTGTGCAGTCCGCTGCACAGCGTAAGCTGTATATAACCGTTCTGTTCACAGTATTTTATATTACCGCTGTCCAGGACCTCTTTAAGCAACTCAATAAGCCGCATCAGCAGCACCTCATATCAGATATTCTGAAGCCAGCGCTCCCACCTGCACGATGTCCACAGCGGGCGCCTCCGGCGAAAACTGCGGAACGCTCTCCGGGCTGAACGCAGCCTCAGCGGGAAATTCGTTCTGCGGAGCATTCTCCGAAAAAACGCAGCGCTCACCACCGCCGAGAACATCAGCGGAATATTTCACACCGCTTTTCTGAGCGGAGTTGTGTTCGTACATATTCAGCATCGCCTGATTGCCGAAAAAAGACGCGGCTTCGACAGTTTTTGCTCCAACAAATCCGAGATAAAACGCCTCTGCCGCTGAGAGCATTTCCGCAACAGAGCTTTTTTCAGCTATGCTGCTTAAAGCGTCTGATCGTCCGCGTTCAGACCTGCTGGATATCTGATTCTGCGGGTTCTGTTGATTCTGCTGACGTTTGTTCTGTTGAAGCTGTTTCTGGCTCATCAAACTGCTCCTGATTGATCGTTCTGCGCCTGCGTCCGTTTCCGCCGGGCGGGTCGGCAGGCTGCATAG
>CAMAGG010000242.1 GCA_945833805.1 uncultured Clostridia bacterium
AGAAAGGGAACTGTTTTCGCGGCGGATACGGTGGATATGAAGCTTGAGATTGACACGGAGCTTGATGATATGCTTGTGCCGCTGCCGACTGTGTGCGCATTGCAGCTTATCGCGTATTACACCTCTGTGCTTCGCGGAATTGACCCGGATAAGCCGAGAAATCTTGCAAAGTCAGTTACAACTGAATAATGATGTAACCTGAGGGGATTACTCTCAGGTTATCTTTTTGCCATTTTTTCTGCGTTTCACCTGATGATGATAGATTATTCACGGAAATAATTTCCACGCATACAATATAGGAGAAATACCTGAAAGGAGATATTGATATGTGCGGAATTGCAGGGCAGATCGGCTATGAAGAGGATATGCGCCGAATGAGCGGTGTAATGCAGCAGATGAGCGCGGTTTTAGCGCCAAGAGGTCCGGACGCATCCGGGATATATTGCGATGAAAACGCGTTTTTTGTGCATCGCCGGCTGATAGTAATTGATCCGGAAAACGGCGCTCAGCCGATGAGCTACGAAAACTACACACTTGTGTACAATGGAGAGCTGTACAATACCGCGGAGATCCGCCGGGAGCTTGAAAGAAAGGGAGTTGAGTTCATCGGTCATTCCGACACCGAGGTAGTGCTTAAAGCTTATGCGGTGTTCGGAGAGGACTGCGTAAAGCTGTTCAACGGAATATTCGCGTTTGCGGTATGGGACAGCAGGAATCGAAGCTTGTTCCTTGCGCGGGACAGAATAGGCGTAAAGCCGTTGTTTTATAGCCTGACTAGGGACGGTATAGTGTTTGCCAGCGAAATAAAGGCGCTGTTAAAGCACCCTGCCGTAAAACCAATAGTTACACAGGACGGAATTGCTGAGATAATGCTGGTCGGCCCGGCAAAACGCACAGGAAGCGGTGTTTTCAGGGACATCAAGGAGATACCGGCGGCTCATTGCGGTATGCTTACCGAAAGCGGGTTTACGGTTAGTAAATACTGGGAGCTGAAAGCCAAGCCCCATACCGAAAACTTCACCGAAACCTCTGAGCACGTTCGTGAGCTTATTACCGACGCAGTTAAACGGCAGCTTGTCAGCGATGTACCGCTTTGCTGCTTCCTTTCCGGAGGGCTTGACAGCAGCGTTATTTCTGCAATTGCGGCAAAGGAATTTGCGCAGCAGGGCAAGCGTCTGTCCACATGGTCGATAGATTATAAATTCAATCATCAGAACTTCAAGGCAAGCAGCTTCCAGCCTGACGAGGACGCTCCATGGATAGTAAAGATGGCTGAATTTCTCGGCTCGGAGCATACAAATGTTGTGCTTGACACTGAGGAGCTGGCAGACGCGCTGGACGACTCCACCCGCGCAAGGGATCTCCCCGGAATGGCTGACGTTGACAGCTCTCTGTATCTGTTCTGCCGGGAGATAAAGAGGAAGTTTCCGGTCGCGCTTTCTGGAGAATGCGCTGATGAACATAAACACACCTGTTGACATATACACGTATAATTAATTGCTGTCGGGCTTCGGCAGCAGGGGATATGCGGTTAATTCAAACTTGGTGACATCGGATTTTTTATACTGACCGCTAAGTTTCTTGTCGTAGATTACCTTTTCAAGGATCTCTTTCAGCAGTTTATTCTTTTCGTCAGGTGTTTCGAGATCATAGTAGACTTTGAGCAGATTTTCGATTTTTGGAGCAAATTCTATTTTGGCTTTCTTTCGGAGCTGAGCTGTTTCAATTTGATTATTTAAATTATCGCGGGTTTCTGTCAGATCCGCGATTTTCTCGCGCAGCTCCTGAGAGCGCTCTTTATATTCCTGCACGGAGTAGATCTCTTGCTCTACCAGATCGCGTGCTTTACTTAGCTGCTGCTTAAGCTTTTCAAGATCCTTGTCAGCGGTTCGTATTGAGGCTTCGAGAACGCTTATATTATCCTGCTCCGGCATATCTGTCCTTTTAGATTCTACTTCGTATTCAGCCGCCCAACCTTTCAATATATCCATCAGCCGTTCTTCGACATAGTGGTAAGGCGTACCAACTTGGCTGCATGAACGGGAATGGCAGACGAGGTAATCAGGCTTTCCGTTATACCCTTTGCGAAACACCATTTTTCTGCCGCATTTGCCACAGATAATAACGCTGCACAATGGGTTTTTAATGGCGCTTTTATAGCCGATAGGAGCTGAAGGCATTTCATCGAGGATCTGCTGGGCTCGTTCGTATTGTTCACGCGGGACTATTGCTTCATGAAGCCCTTCAGATATTATGCAGTCGTCATTTGTTATTGGTCGGCTGATCAACAATCCATCGGGTGACATCTGCTTTTTTTCTCGGCGATATCCCCAACGTATCAATCCTGCGTATGCTGGATTGTTAATGATAGTCTTGATTGTTTCTTTCTGCCAGTAGTCGTGTCGGATCGCCGGGATCCCTATCTTATTCAGTTGGTGAGCGATAGATTGAAGTCCTAGACGTCGGGTGGTTCCGTTGACCTCGGTTCCGTTGGTATACCAATTAAATATCATGCGGACAACTTCGGCTTCCTGTGGCTCAATCTCCATTGTATATCCTTTGTCGTTCTCGAGCTTTTTGCGCCGATATCCATAAGGCGCTCTGCTTAAAAGCTTACCTTCTTTTGCGGCAGCTTCTCTTCCGCGCTGAAGCCGGCGGCGGATCGTCTTGTATTCGCGCCGCGACATGAATAAACCGAACTCAAAATATTCCTCGTCGAATTCGTTGTTCGGATCGTAGGTCTTAAGCGGCGTGATGATTAGGGTTTCGGAATATTTAAAGGTCTGAGCCACAAGACCCTGATCCATTGTATCGCCGCGGGCTAATCGCTCGACTTCCATGACCAGCACGCCGTCCCACTTACCTTCTCCGACTTCGGCGAGTAGCTTCTGCATTACCGGGCGAGCGGCTATGGTTTCGCCGGAAACGATCTCCTCATAAATCTGAGATACTTCTATATCTCTTTTCTTGGCGAATTCAAGCAGGGTAGCGCGGTGTCTGGCTAGTGTTTCGCCTTCGCCGCGGGCTTCTGCTTCATAATCGGCGCGTGATTTTCTCAGATACATACAGCAGTTCAAGGCTTTCCCTCCTCATAGATCATACTGATCTTTTATGTTGGAAATAATGCTTTCGGCGCTTTCTTTATACTCATCAAGCGCCTGATCGGCTTTTGATTCAATATCAGATATGTACTCTGATAGACTGGAACCGCCATTATTGAAAAGCTTGCTGTCCATATATGCCTTTCGGCGAGCCTGTGTCGCGGCATGATCAAGGAAAAGCGATAATATTGCTAAAACTAGTGACGCTGCTGATAATATGTAGAATAATATCGGC
>CAMAGG010000243.1 GCA_945833805.1 uncultured Clostridia bacterium
CAAATACTTCTTAAAAACGCTGATAGAGCCTTTCTCGTTGCTCATAATAAAGAACCTCCCTTATCGGAAATGTTATTGCTTACATAAAAGCAACCTTTCAATATAAATATATTCAAATGTATCAATTCAATGCGTATAAAGGAAGTCGTGTTGAAAAGATACTACTTTCCCTTACTTTTCACAACACGACGTATCTTTATTCTCGCATTTGACGGTTGTCAGTTCCTTTAAGCAGTCCGCAGCAGCCTTTGCTCCCTCCTGAGAAATGGAGTAGTGCGTCCACTTGCCCTCTTTTCGTGCTTTGACAATACCGCTGTCGCACAGTATCTTCATGTGGTGGGAAAGGGTGGGCTGTGTGATGTTCATCTCTTCCAAAAGCATACAGGCACATTTTTCCCCATCCTGTAAAAGCTGCAAAATACGGATGCGGTTTTCATCGCAGAACGCTTTGAAGATAACAGCAGTCTTTTTTACATCGAAAATCATATCCTCACCTCACATTGAATTATTTCCATATATCATTTAACACGATAAATAGAGTTTTGTCAATGTATTTTTTTCAAGAGCATATACCAAAATCGCAAAGCCGTCTATAATATTATGTCAGAGGTGGTTTTTCACATTCAAGTCAATTATCAATCTATCGGTTTCATATACTCCGCATAAGCGTGAGCGTTATCCTTAACCGCTGTAACCACTTGGTCGAACAGGTATTGCTTGTACGCTGTTCTAAAGACACGATTTCTCTATACAACATCCACATCTATATATACTGCCGGCGCTTGCAGCCCTAAAGTTAACTGCCCGAATTTATCAAGCTTTACTGCGACCTTCACAACAACACCCGAAACTATTATCTCAACGGATTCACCCCGAACGAATGGCTTCAGAGAACCGGTGATATAGCAGACAGCCATTATCTTTACCCCGAGGATTTTTAAGCGTCATTGTCTGAAACAAAAATCAAAAAAGGATCACAGAATGACAAGCAAGCAGAAAGAGGTATGGGAAGCAATATACCCACAATATGAAGGAAATATGCAAATGGCAGCCGTGGAGGGATTATTCCGAGGAGATACCGTTTGTATATGAAACTATGGACGGAAATCGGAAATTTTATTTCACCCTGTTCGGCAAAACTTCAAAAATCAAGGGAATATGCTGTTATTCCGGCATAGACGAGTATCTTACAGCTAGGACTTACAGAGAGATATTACCGCATCAAACGAGCCGGATATGCTGCTTCAGAATGCCCTTGTGGGAACTTGGGTAGACAACGGAGAGGTAAGCAAATCGTACAGTAAATCAGTCAACCTGTAAATTCCTGTCAGAGCTGTTTCAGCCATCTGACGCTGAAACTGTTACTGTCAACGCCCCACCCCGAGTACCCGAGGGCGATGCTTTTGTATCTCTCAAAGCATTCCATATCGAGCCTGCAATAAGCCGCAAAAGCCTTTGACGAAGCGATCAGAAAACCCGCGGCAGGGAAGCGGCACTGACGACTTATCAACGCCGCTTTATCCAATGCGTCAGCCGAGATTTGAAAGTCCCCGACAGCTGACTTTATATTGGCGTAAAGGCATTCAAAGTTAAGGCTGAGTATCGCACTGTTTTCATTTTCCAGATACTCGTCATGTATCTCCTCTATGATCCTGTTGGCTTTTTCGTAGCTCCCGGAGTGAAACAGTATTTCTGCAAGAAAGCGCTTTGATGTATGGGCAGACTCATCTTGCGATGAATCGTACTTTACTGCTTCTTCAGCGTGGGCTTCTGCTTCGGAATAGTTGCTGTTGTTAAGTTCAATCAATGAGTAAACATATTCACGAAATTCTTGAAGGGAATTGTTCTTCAGTTCGCATTCGCTGATTTTTTTTGATAAGCTGTTTAACGTTTGCTGAGCCTTTTCGTTCTGATCGATACAGGCGTAGCATTCCGCTAGCGTAATGGCAGATGTCAGAGTGTAATAATCATCAACTAAGGTAAGGCTTCTCGCCTTTTTGTAAAAGAATATTGCCTTAGAGTACTGCATCATCGTTCTGTAAAAGCTGGCAATTATATTCGGTGAATCTATGGTGTATATATTGTGTTTGCCGAGGTTCTTTTTTCTTAGCTTATAAACCTGTGACTCCAAATTGATAGCCTTTTGCATATTGCCTAAGAGTGAATAGTCATCTGACAAATTAGACAGTTCACGCATATAGTCGCGGTTCTTTTTGCCGTGAAGCTGTAGCAGCCCATTGACCGCACATGTGCGCATTTGTATAGCGGCGGGAAGCTTTCCAGTATCCTTCAAAGAACCCGCCAGATTACCAAAAGATATCAGTGTGTTATTCGCATCTTTACCATATTTAGCAGTGCATTTTATGATAAGTTCTTTGTATATCTCGATTGCCTGTTCTTGTTTGTCATTGTGTTTGAGACAGTTTGCATAATCGTTCTGCATAGATAAAAGCTCATCGTTTAATTCCACCGGGTATTTTCCCAGAAATAGGAGTGCTTTACTGCAAAGCTCCAGTGCTTCACCATAGCGAAGCTTCTCAATCAGGTCATTATAGATAGCTTTCAGGCATTCGTTCCAACGTTTTATTATATGTATCTGCTCTTTTGGCTGGGTATACTTGTCGAGAAGTGCCTGAAACGCCGCATCGCATTCGTCACTTTTTCCGTCGCAGTACAGTTCTTCGGCGATCTCTATTGCAGCTTCAATCTCTTTCTTTTCAGCAGTATTAAGTACATTTTCTGCCATATCCCACCTCAGAAATCAACCAGATAAATCCCGATATTTATCTTCATAAAATTCTCGCTGACCTTTTTGAAATCCCTGACGTAAGCCACAAGCATTTTCCCTGCGTCCAGAAGCCGTGCAAAGATGATGTTGTCCGCCTCCGGAACATAGCCGATCTTCTTCCCGGAGGGCGCGATGAGTATTATCGCATTGTCGTCAAATTTGTTGTTTTCCCGGCGCATGATGAGCTTACACCCCTCCTGAATTTCGTCATAGACTGACTTGTCTTTGAGGTGCGAAGTTCCTGCAACATAGGAATCGAACAGGTGTATTTCCTTGACCAGCGGCTTTATTACCGTGGAAATATCACCGCCGTTTGTGAGCGTGACAAGTTCGCCGTTGCTTATCGTCAATTGATTGTCTGCCATAAGTCCTCCTAGCACAATTGATCGAGTATTTCCTGCAATTCCGCAGCGTAATCTCGGTAGGTCTCAAGTTCTTCCTGTAGGGATTCTTTTTTTGTTTCTACGGCGCCGGGGTCGTTCAGAAGATTCTTATAGGTGTAAGGCGTGGTGGTTATTATCTGCCTTATTTCTG
>CAMAGG010000244.1 GCA_945833805.1 uncultured Clostridia bacterium
ACCTGCGGCCTCTACCACCCCAAGGTAGCGCGCTACCAATCTGCGCCACACCCAGTTGTTCAACGTGTTATATTATATCACATTTATTCTGTTTTGTCAAGGGGATATTTTAAAAAAAATCAAAAAAAGCCGAAAAACTTTATTTATTTTTAAAAATCATTTACAAATTCCCCTTATAATAGCAGAATATACTGAATTCAAAATAAATGAAAACGAAGTCATACACTGTTTTTTTCTTAAAACCACTTGACAAATTCTGATATGCGGTGTATAATTCTATTGTACGGAAGCTTATGCCGCTTTCCGTGTAACAAATCAAATAAATGCGTTGATGGGTGCGGTTTTCCGCTGTATCCGATGTCGTCTTTTTTCAGAGAGTTGCCGGCTGGTGCAAGGCAGTAAAGCGATCGTATGCAATCCGCCCGTAGCAGACAGTCTGAACACTGATGTAACTAAGACTGTACGGATTTCCACCGTTAAAGGGAAGTGCATTGATGGATGTACAGAGGTTGATTTTGGCTTAATACTATGCCCTCTTATCACCCGATAGAGGGCTTTTTTACAGCTTGCTCCTCTGCACCCGAAATTAAATTTTGCTGGCTGCACACCGGCGGGAGGAGTTATTATGCTTACACTTGACAAGGTTTACAAGGCATCTCACGTTTTAAAAGAGGTCATCAGGGAAACCGACCTCATTAAAGCGCCGAAGATCAATCCGGAAGCTGAGGTTTATCTCAAGACCGAAAATCTTCAGGTCACCGGCTCTTTCAAAGTAAGAGGCGCTTATTTCAAAATTTCTCAGCTCAGTGAGGAAGAGCGCGAAAAGGGTGTTATCGCCTGCTCCGCGGGCAATCACGCGCAGGGCGTTGCTCTCGCGGCGGCAAGAGCAGGTATTAAATCCCTTATCTGTCTGCCGGACGGCGCTCCTATCTCAAAGGTCGAGGCTACTAAGTCCTACGGCGCAGAGGTCTGCATGGTTGAAGGCGTTTACGACGACGCTTACGCAAAGGCGCTCCAGCTTCGCGATGAAAAGGGCTACACCTTTATCCACCCCTTTGACGACGAGGACGTTATCGCAGGTCAGGGTACTATCGGTCTGGAGGTTCTGGAACAGCTTCCGGAGCTTGACGCTGTGGTCGTTCCGGTCGGCGGCGGCGGACTTATTTCCGGTGTGGCTTACACTATAAAGCAGCTTAATCCGAAGATCAAGGTATACGGAGTTCAGGCTGCCGGCGCTCCCAGCATGGTGAATTCTGTACGCGATGGAAAGATCGAACGCCTTGACAATGTATCAACTATCGCCGATGGCATCAAGGTAAAAGAACCCGGCCAGATAACTTTTGATATTTGCAGCAATTATGTAGACGAAGTTGTAACTGTTTCTGATGATGAGATCGCCGCAGCTATCCTCGCGCTCATTGAGCAGCAGAAGCTCATCTCCGAGGGCGCAGGCGCCGTTTCTGTTGCCGCAGTCATGTTCAACAAGATCCCGGTCAAGGGCAAGAAGGTCGTTTGCCTTGTTTCCGGCGGTAATATCGACGTCACGATCTTGTCCCGTGTAATTCACCGCGGTCTTGTAAAGTCCGGCAGAACGGCTCTGCTCAACATCGAGCTTGTTGATAAGCCCGGTCAGCTGGTTGGTGTTTCAAAGATAATTGCAGACCTCGGCGGAAATGTTATCGGAGTACACCACGAGCACGTTGGAAATGCAGACATCAACGGCTGCTTCCTTAGAATTGAGATGGAAACAAGAAACTTCGAACACCTCAATCAGATTAGGAACGCTCTCACCAACGCTGGTTTCAAAATCGTAGACTAATTCAATGAATAAAGGAGAAAACACAATGAAAGACGTATTTACCCCAAACGCACCTGCTGCTATCGGCCCCTATACTCAGGCAAAGATCATAGGCGGCATGGTTTACACCTCCGGTCAGATAGCGATCGTTCCTGCAACAGGAAACCTTGCAGAGGGCGGAATTGAGGCACAGACAAAGCAGGTATGCGAGAACCTCAAGGCAGTTTTGACAGAAGCCGGCTCTGACCTCGCAAAGGTAATCAAGACCACCTGCTTCCTCAAGGATATCGGCGATTTTGCAGCATTCAACGCTGTTTATGGCGAGTACTTCACCGGAAAGCCCGCGCGTTCCTGCGTAGGCGGACTGAGCCTGCCTAAGGGCGCGCTGGTCGAGGTCGAGGTCATTGCGGAGCTTTGATCCACAAATAATAATTATAATAATATCGGCTTCTTCGCCTGAGCGGTGAGGAAGCCGTTTTTTATTTACATAGGAGAAATAATTATCGTCTTTCTGCCGAGTTTTGCGGCATGATCTACCGTATGTTTCGTACCGCCGGGCTTTCCGTCATAAACCGCGAGCAGCAGGTCGCACAGTTCCACAAGCGCTCTGTTCCTTTTCATCATGCAGTCCTTTGTGTAGCTTTCGGATAGGCAGAGCACCTTATCGCACTTACTAAGTATCTCACGATAGCGCCGCTGCTCCTCGATGTTCCATTTGCTTTCCTGAACGCGGCAGGGAATGACTGCGGTAAGCCGTATCTCCGGGTGAAGCTTTTTCAGCTCCAGAACCTCCTCCGCGCACCACATATCTACTCCCAGTGCCATTCCTGTGAAGAACTCCCCAGCTCCGCTGTCAATCAGCTTTTCTATTTGTTTCCGAAGGCGCAGCTTCAAATCAACGCACATCGGATCGTCCTCGCCGAAAAACGGGAGTTTCTGTGGACGATACCCAGTGAATGATACTTTGTACATAAATCTACCCCTTAATGAATGATATCTATATTTTAACACAAATGAAAAGATAAATCAACCCCTTTTTTAAAACATAATACTCGCTCAAAAATTCGTGACGAATAAAGAAGGGTTTTACTGTTTCTCAATAACTCAGAAATCCCGTTTGGCATAAAAAGGATCCCTTCAGTCATGCTATTTCTCTGGTAAATACATACCATTTTGTCTGACAAAATGGCCATTTCAGCTATTTCATGTGAAAGGAATTTATCGTTACAACATGCTGTTCCTGCTTTGCGCTGATGTATTCCTGAATAAAAGGAGAGTGTCAATATGCAATATGACCGAAAGTACAAAGAGGAAGCCTTAAAACTCGTAGAGGAAAAAGGCTGTAAAAAAGCAAGTGAAGAGTTAGGAATGCTGATTACGGGTGCGGAATTGATATCTTTCCCGGAGAGCGTTAAGATATTACCGCAATTGGCGCTATGTTATCAGGTGTTATCAGATATTATGGATCACATTGAGGATAATAATATGCCGCATGAGCAGCTGGATAAAGTAGCTAATC
>CAMAGG010000245.1 GCA_945833805.1 uncultured Clostridia bacterium
CGCGGTTTTCGTAAAGCGCTGCAATCCCTACGACCTTGAGGAGGGCAACCTTGTGCTTTACAGCACCGACTCTATGGATAAAAATGCGCCTCTCTCCATGGGCTATTACTCAGACTTCAAAATGAACGACGGCGTATACTACCTTTCCCTTGTGAACGGCGAGTACAGCACTGTGATAAGCGAATCCGCGCTTATCGGCAGGGCAGGCTGGTGCAGCCCTTTTCTCGGTGCATTCATCACTTTTTCCAAAACCCCATGGGGAATATTCGTGATGGCGGTTCTCCCTTGTGCGCTGCTTCTGTTGTTAGATGTCATTAGAGTTAAATCAGCCGAAAAGCCTATCCCCGAGGTCATACCGCTGGTCAAGAATGCAGAGGAAGAGCCTTCGCAGCCACAGTTTTCTGTCAGCGAAAGCGGCAGCGCTTCTTTCAGGCGCAGTCCTTCCGGAAAGCCGACTACTGCGGACAGTGTGCTTTTTACCTATAACAATAAAAAGCCAAAGCCCGCTTCAGCTCCCTCAATGTCTGACAAGGACGTGCTTTCACTGCTCAACGCTCCCTCTCCAAAAGCGGAAAAAACGGCTGAAAGACCTTTTGAAAAACACGAGGAGCATAACCTCGAAAAGCCATCGCTCCCCGCGCCGGTCGCTGCAAAGCGTTACATAGACAATACGGTAAGCCCTGCTGTTAAACCCGAATCAAAGCAAGAGTCTCACGAGAAAAAAAGCGGGAAGGTCAGCGGGAAAACCGCAGAGCTTCCGGAATTACCGAAAAAGCAGACCAAACGCTCCGACGCTTTCTTTGCTCAGTCGGATGCGCCGCAGATCGGCAGAGGATATGCCGGGAAGCAGAGCCGTTCTATTATTGACCTTGAGGACGCTCTCGCAGCTGCTCCCGCCCGTAATTCCAAGCCGGAAAGCAGCCGTCGCAGCGCTGATATCCTTGCCTCAAAGAACCGGCGAGATCTGATCACAGAGGACGACGACAGCCGGGATAAGTCAAGATATGAGGTGGACGATATCCTTGCCGGAATTGAGCATAAACACCAGAAATGAGAAAGGCATTATCTGTTATTGCGGCGGCAGGAGTAGCTGCTGCCGCAGTTTTGGGCGCAGTTCTTTCCGAAGGTACTGGTTTTTATTTTGCAAGCGCGGCAGCCGCTTTGATGTGCTGCGTTCCGTTTTTCCTTTCGTTTGAAAAACGAGCGCCCTCGGCGGGAGAACTGGTATTGATCGCGGTAATGACCGCATTTTCGGCGGCGGGGCGCTTTATCTTCGCTCCCGTGCCATTTTTCAAGCCGGTTTCGGCAATTGTTGCTATTTCCGCGCGGCATTTCGGCGCGCAGGCGGGTTTTATGACAGGCGCACTTTCGGCGCTTATCTCAAATATTTATTTTGGTCAGGGGCCGTGGACGCCCTTTCAGATGCTTTGCTGGGGACTTATCGGTGCTTCCGCCGGAATTCTTGGAAAACGCAGGCTTCTGGATAAGCCGCTGCCGCTGTGTATTTTTGGTATCGCAGCCGGAATAGCCTATTCGTTCATTATGGACGTGTGGACAGTGCTTTCCACTAATGGCAGCTTTACCGGAGAACTGTGGATAGCCGCGATAGTATCAGCACTGCCTGTGACCGGAATTTACTGCGTTTCAAACGTGATTTTCCTGTTGGTACTTAATAAGCCGCTGGGAAACAAGCTCGAACGGCTAAAAACCAAATACGGCGTGTTCATGTCGAATTATGACGGATAATGCCGTAATAATTTCACAAAACTTATTTCACACAACAAGGAGCGGCTATGAAAAAGCCATTCTCTATTACCGAACTGTCGCTCAGAGTTCTGAGAATTTCGATAGGAATTGCGATCGCCGTTTCTATCATCGGTTATTATATCGACGTAAGCCAGACCAGTACTATTGTGATACAGGGGATACCCGAAATTTCCTCTGAGGAAACCGTCGATTCAGAAACGGAGTCATTGCAGACTTCGGCGACTTCTGCTGTAACGCAGACTGAGCCTGTAACTGAATATGTTCAGGACGCTTTGACGAAAGATCAGCCGGAAACGAGCGTCGCTGATTTTGTCCCTCCGGAAACCACAACAGCGCTTCCGGAAGCAGAGAAGCCTGTCACAACGATCTCGATCACTGAAGCAAAGGCTCAGCGGAACGAAGCGTCAGTCGCAGAGCCGGAGATCTCGGAGAGCGGATTTATAAACATCAACACCGCTTCTGCCGCAGAGCTTATGGAGCTTGACGGTATCGGGGAGGTCAAGGCAGCCGCGATCGTCGAATACCGACAGGAAAACGGCAAATTCGGATCGGTGGACGATCTGCTGAACGTGAAAGGCATAGGCGAGAAGACGTTGGAGAAAAATCGTGACAGGATCACGGTCAGCTAAATTAAATTCCCGGAGGAAATGAACTTTAGTACCGGAACAGTTAAGGCAACACCGCACAATTATTGTCGTTCGATTGCGCCGTCAGATTTTTCGTCAGATTGTACAAATTGAGCGCAGGCGGGCTGTCGCCCGTCAAGCGAAATTTGGGCAATATGACGGAAAATATGCAAGCAAGCTTTGCGTAAGGCGAAGCCGTCGCTTGGCAAAGGCGATAGCCGGTAATTGTGCGGTGTTGCCTTAAGAATAGCTCAGTCTGTTTTTCGCGGGAAAAACAAATGAAAACAAAAGCGCCTCAACCCGCGAAATGAGTGTCGAGGCATTCGGAAAAGAGCCACGTTACCGCTGTAACGGCGCACGAGATTTTTCGGTTTTTGCGGTCAGCTTCATGCGGCAAAGAAAATCTAGTCTATACAGCAAAAACGCCAGTCCCACTCCGGGACTGGCGAGAAAAATCGGATAATTTTAGCCGCGCTTGTTCGCGCGGCTAAAATTTATCTATGGTATACAAAATAGATTTTTAACGCGGGAGAAAACCGGAAAAGCAGAAGTGCCTCAACGCGCAAAAATGCGTGTCGAGGCACTCGACTGGTGCAGGTGACGGGACTTGAACCCACATGACCTTGCGATCACTAGCACCTGAAGCTAGCGCGTCTGCCAATTCCGCCACACCTGCATATTTTGCCTTATATTTTTACACGGCTAAGACTGCCGAGGCGGACTCTTTACAAGTTGCTCCGCAATTCAAGAAAAACGGCTGATGTCGTTTGACTTGACTGTGCTGCCGTGATTAGCAACGTATATATTTTACCACAGTGCCAGAGTTTTGTCAAGGGGTTTCTGAAAAAAATCTGAATATTTTTTTTAAGGCAACACCGCATAATTATTGTCGTTCGATTGCGCCGTCAGATTTTTCG
>CAMAGG010000246.1 GCA_945833805.1 uncultured Clostridia bacterium
AATTAATTTATCATGCGGGACTTTCCGTGAAAGGATTTTGAAATGAATATTGCAGTTGTAGGACTTGGACTTATAGGAGGTTCGTTTTGCAAGGCTCTGAAAGCAAACACCTTCCACCATATAATGGGACTGGACACAGATAAGGAAACCGTAAAAAAAGCTCTTGAACAGGGCGCGATAGACGAGGAGATCGACGAGAGCAGGCTTTCCGAAGCAAATCTGACGATCATCGCTCTTTATCCCGTTCCCACAGTTGAATTTGTAAAACGCAACGCAGACCGCTTCAAGAAAGGCTCTATCGTAATTGACGTGGGAGGCGTAAAGGGATATGTTGTGCGGAACAGCTCTCCGGTGCTTGATGAAAAGGGCGTTTACTTCCTCGGAACTCACCCAATGGCGGGAACAGAGAATTCCGGATTTGACTACTCCAGAGCGGATATGTTCGTAAAGGCAAGCTATATCCTCACTCCCACCGAAACTACTCCCCAGATCGTAATTGATCTTGTGACAACGCTTGGAAGCTGCATGGGCTTCGGACAGGTGGTCATCGCAACTCCGGAGCAGCATGACGCAAATATCGCGTATACCTCGCAGCTTGCGCACGTTGTTTCTAATGCGTATGTTAAAAGTCCATCGCTGTTCCGGGCGGACGGTTTCTCTGCGGGCAGTTTCCTTGACCTGACGAGAGTTGCAAAGCTCAACGAGGAAATGTGGTCTAGCCTGTTTCTCTGTAATAAAGAGGCTCTGCTGTTTGAGATAAACACGATCATCGAGAAGCTCACCGAATACCGCAACGCAATGGTGAACGATGACAAGCCCACTCTCAAGGCGCTGCTGAAGGACGGCAGGGAGCTTAAGGAAAAGAGCCTTGAATTCTACGGTCAGGAGAAGCGCTGATGGCTGAAAAGCACACCCCTACCATTGCTTATATCGTGTCGCTGTGCGGTATTATGTGCGGTCTGGCGATCGTGCTGATGTTCTGTCTTGGCATGATTCCGGGCTTTGAGTATATCAGCCCCGCAGTCGCCGGAGTGCTTATCTGGATCGTCCGGGAACGTCTTGGCGTAAAATACGGACTGGTGAGCTATGCCGCTGTCGGGCTTCTCACAATGCTGTTTACCGCGAACTATGAAGCCAGTATGATGTACGTTTTCCTGCTTGGATATTACCCGATCGTCCGGCAGTATCTTATGAAGATAAAGCCTGCTGTGCTCCGCATACTGGCGAAGCTTGCGCTGTACGCAGCCGCGGCGATAAGCTGCTATTTCGTGCTGATATTCCTGTTCGGAATGGCGCAGCTTCTGGAGGACATGGGTGAATTCGGACAGTATGGGCAGTGGGTGCTGCTGGGTCTTGGCGCTGCGGCATTCCTGCTGTATGACGTATTTCTTGGACTTTTCTATCCGTTTTATGAGAAAGTAATTAAGCCGAAGATCTCAAAGCGAATGAAATGATTAACGGAGTTGTGAATTATGGGACTGTCTTTTTCCAATTATAACATCAGGAGATCAGCCTCTGCAAATCCGGAAAGAATGCTGGACGCTTTGACGCGGTATGCTAAAAGCCGCGGTTATATTCCCTGCGGGGAAGCTGACGCTGACCTTGAAGCAGCGGTATATGCACCGGCGGACAGTGATTGGATCTCTGTTTGGTCGGAGCTGATGTCGGCTGAAAACGGGTGTGATATGTCGTCGGCAGCCGCATGGCTTTCAAAGGTACTGAAAACAGATGTCCTCACCGCAATGTGCTGCGACAGTGATTTTATATTCCTAAACCTGATAAATACACGGGACGGTGTAGACGCATGGGCGAATGTGGGCAATCTCTACTGCGAGCCGGAGCGGGAAACCGACCTTTCGGCGTGGAGCGGGAAGGTGAAGGATCTGCAAAGGTTTGAAGCGGATCTGAACGATGACGAGGTGTTCGCCGAGGACTTCATGTACACCCTTGACGAGCAGCTTGGACTACCTAGCGAGCAGGGCTGCTTCAATCAGTACAGCGCGAAGGATATGTCCGGTAACAGCAGTGTTACGCGGTTGTTTTTCGCCCTCCCGAAGAAAGCGGAAGACAATAATCTGCCGTGGCTTGAAATAAAGAGCTTCGGGCTTATGCCTTGCAAAAATGACGAAACCTCAAAGGAAAGCGCGGTCAACAATGGCGGCGCTTCAAAGGGGCTTGCGGTGGCGTTTACCGGGGATTACGTCCGGAATGACGAAATCACTTTTTCTGATGTACAGCTTGAATATATCGAAAATGGCAAGTGGGTAATTGTACCGATGACTCTGAAAAAATACCAAATGATTGACGGTGGGTATATGTTCTACTGGGAGGACAAGGAATTTCCTATTCCTCCTGCGGTAAATCCGGAGCTGCCTATGAAAAAGCGAATGGAAAAGGAATTTGAAAGCTCATTCGGAGTGAGGTTTACGCCCCACGGCGACCCACGGAAAATGCTTGAAATAAGGCTTCATTTCATGCCGCTTGAAAACCCGAAGGGTCAGGCAGTATGGTATGTGTATAAATTAAGTAAGACAAAGGCTGCCTATATTGAGGAGTTCAACGAACATTCTGGAAAATATATAGGTATGCTGAACCCTGATGATTACGATTTAGATTAATTGAACATAGTAAAGGAGATAACGATATGTCAGAAAGAATCCCCCAGCGGCAGGACGTTCCCGCCGAGCATAAATGGGCAATAGAGGACATCTATCCCACAGATGAAGCGTGGGAACAGGACTTTGCCGCAGCGAAGAAAATGCCGGAGCAGATAGCGTCCTATAAAGGGCTGCTGTCCACAGATTCCGCAAAGCTGCTGGAATATCTCAAGGCGGACGACGATATGACGGTAGTCCTCGACAAGCTTATAAATTACGCCCAGAGGAAGAACGACGAGGATACCCGCGACTCAAAATATCAGGACATGGTGAGCAGGCTTGAGATGCTTTTTGTTGAGCTTTCCGGCGCAGGCGCTTACGTTACCCCGGAAATACTCTCCATTTCAGACGAAACCATGGAGAGATTCTACAAAGAACAGCCGGAAATGGAGCTTTACCGCCTGTGCATTGACCGGGTACGTCGCAGAAAAGCGCATGTCCTCTCCGAAGCGGAAGAGCGCATTATGGCTCTTACCGGAGAAATGACAGGCTCTCCTGACAACATTTTCTCCATGTTCAACGATGCAGACCTGAAATTCCCGGACGCAGTAGACAAGGACGGGAACGCTCATCAGGTGACCCACGGCAGCTATATCCCTCTGATGCATTCCAACGACCGGGAACTGCGGAAATCTGCGTTCCAGAGCCTTTAC
>CAMAGG010000247.1 GCA_945833805.1 uncultured Clostridia bacterium
ATTCATAAATTTTACCTCCTATTAAATTAAAACCCAGAAAGTCCAATAATTCCGCTATTCTCATCGATTATATCTAAAACCTGCTTATCACATCTTGCAATAACCATCTTTGGAATATCCTTAGAAACAGGATCATACTCAATAAGAATGGCATCATCGCAAGTATATTTTATAGGCAATCGATTTTGAAAATATTCTTCAATTACTCCAGGTCTTGCAAGAACAATTATTGATCGATTTCTGCTTCGAAAACTTGGAAGATATGAATTAGATAGAGAATCGATAGTAATATCTTCCCCTCTAATGTCTTCAGGCATTACATCCTTGTGGTTTTTGACTCCATCAAGAATCTTTCGAATCAGAACTTCAATGTCTTTTAGAAAATCCGGAATACCTTCTGGAGACATTTTGCCACCAAGATTTTGAACACGATTCACATTTTTGTTTTGGTTTGCGTTCATAACAACCTCCTGTTTTATATAAGTATTATCCATCATACCCCTTAGGATATCTGATATCAATGATAGGTCTGTCCTTTGGATTGGTTATCTTCACTGCCATAATAGCCTTATGGCAAGCCATAAGCTGATCCCTAACCATTTCAAGGTGCTGTTTACTGTGAGGGACAATATACTTCTCCGAACCAACTTCAAGCAGTTCAATATACCAGTTGACAATATCCAATTTGCTAAGACAGTAGGACGATATCATCATCTTATCATTAGCGTCCCTGATAGACTCTGTTTCGATTTGAATGTAGGAAACTAAATCAGAGGGAATTCGTTTGAGCTTTTTCGGTTTACCAAACATAATTTTACCTCTCATAAGTATGTAGAATCTTTAATCTTCTTCCTTATCATCGTCATCCTCTTTCTTCCGCTTTTGAAGGACGCTCTCAATGAATTTCAGCGAGTAACCTGCCGCTCGTGCAATATTAGCCCGCTGCCGCCGCTCGTTGGTTTGCTTTGCGAGGTCAGCGACATATTCAGCACGATAAAGCTTCATAGGGCAGTCGATTTTGTCGCCATGGTAGTGCTTGTACAATTTAAGCATAGCTTCCGCACCAAGAAGCTGGTATAACTCAAAATAACTGTCGGTAAGGGCTTCTGCTTCGTTGCCCTCAACGTGGAAAGCCTCATATACGCCCTTTTCATCAAGCATATTGAGGTTGACGTTTATGTCATCTATTATGCTCATTTCGACAAAAACCCCCTTTTTATTAATTATAGCATATAGACATTCCACAAATCAAACCTTAAAACGAGTAAAAAAAGTTTCCGTTTTTAGACCCTTTTTATGGTTGAACTGAACTATTGCAGCAAAAAGTATGCCCCCTGCGCATGCAGGAGGCCTTGATAAGTTTTGTGTTTTAGATTACTACTATTATGCGTCATACAAACCGTATGTCAGTGTAGATATTTCGGTTTTTACAATATAATTGTGAGTACAATAGCATATGAGAGCTAAAATCGGTCGCCAATCTTACTTTGAATCATAACCATTGAACACACGCCAGTTACGTGCACCACAGTAGTCACGCTGTCTAAAAATCCCATAATAGTTCCTCCATAGTATGATGTAATAACACACTTAACAAATACATATCAACGCACAATTTGAAGGTTGTGCTCTTGTGATGTTTGTAAATTGTTCAAAGTGATTATACAACATACGCTGGTATCAAATCAACTCTAAAAAAGAACCATAATATTACCCTTTTTATTCACCATTATATGGAATGCCAATTACACAAAATCCACCTCCCGATTTTCGGGAAGTGGATTGAACCAACTTATTATTGCTTGCCTGGATTTTTCTCAATCTTCATATCCATCGGCTCACCCTGCTGCTGTGTGATTTCCTTGTAGAACGAGTAGTTATTCCGCTTGCACTGCGGGCAGGGATTTACGAGCGTCTTGATTATCCCTCGCTTGTAGGGGCAAGTGGGGCAGGGGATTGCCGCTTTCTGCATTATTCTCACCTCGCTCTCGATAAATGTTACTTTCTGCCGTTCTTATCCGTGGAAATCCGCTTCTTCCAATCTGCTGAAATACCCTTGCCGGAGCGAACAACGGAAGTTATCTCGCTGATAACGCTGTAATTCAGCGCTGTACCCACTCTGTCGCTGATGTAGTCAGCCGCACGATCCCTGCTTATTCCCATGCTGACAGCGGTTTCGGCGGCGTCAATGTTCGCACCGAGGAAAATGAACTCCCAGCCGTACTTGGCTTTCTGGTGCTCAATCAGTTTCTTCACCTTGTCGTAGGTGTAGTGGCGGCTTGCGTTCTCCATTCCGTCCGTGGTGATTACAAACAGCGTTTTTGCGGGAACGTCTTCCGGACGAATGTACTTGTGAATCTTCCTGATGTGGCTTACCGCGCCGCCGACAGCGTCCAGAAGCGCGGTAGTTCCACCCGTAATGTACTGCTCGCTTGTCATATTGCAAATGTACTCCAAATCCACACGATCGTGAACAACCTCTGTCTTATCGTCAAACAAAATCGTTGTGACAAGCGCTTTGCCGTCCTCTTTCTTCTGCTTTTCGATAAGCGAGTTGAACCCGCCTATTGTGTCCGCTTCCAGCCCGTGCATTGAGCCGCTCTTGTCCAGTATGAATACAAGCTCCGTAAGATTTTCTTTCATGTTGACCTCTCCTTTTCCGAAATGATTTCCTGCGGCGTTCCTTACCGCTGAATATATCATATCAGATATTTCCGAAGATTTGGTCAACCGAAAATTGACTTATGAGCTGCCCAGAAGCGCAAGGTCATAATCCAGCAGCACACAATTTATTTCAATAATATCGTAACAGCGCTTTTCAATAAAATAGGACACAATGATATCCGTTTTATCGTTTCGTGTAAGCGCATAGCCCGCGTATCTCAGCAGCTCTTCGGTTTCGTCGATGTTAAGTTTGAGCGCAATTGCAAACGCAAGCACGGTGGTCTTTTTGGGGTGATATTTTATGTCGGTGCGTATTTTAGAGAACACCGCTTTGGTTACATTTGCCGCCTTGTAAACTTCAGGATAGGTCATTCCTCGCTCGTCAATCATCTGAAACAGCTTATACGAGAAGGATATGTCTTTCTTCTTAAGCCGTCGTTCAAGGCTTGAGATGTTCGGAGCGGCGTGGAAAATGTTCGGCTGCTGTTTTTTCGGGCGGTATTCTGCGGTAGAATGTTCATACAATCTTGCCATCTGCTTTTCGTATTCGCTGGGGTATTGTTCCTCGGAATACCTGTCGTCAATGTAGCTTTGTATCTCGCTGAACAGCTTTCCGCCGA
>CAMAGG010000248.1 GCA_945833805.1 uncultured Clostridia bacterium
TCAGAGGGCATAGTCGCGGAATAATCAAGCCCGGTAAAATCAGATCCATATTCAGTTCCACCGAAATACGTCCCGAAGCTGTACTGAGTTCCGTATGCAGCTGGCAGCTTTGCGGAGAGCGCGTCACGGGTATGATCCTTGCTGAGGTAAGCGTCGGTGACATTGAAATAATCATAATAATATGTAGTAGCAGGGTTGCCTATCGGGTCGTCCCATGTCACGTCCATGCTGTAATATTCGCCGTCCAGCTGGAGCAGGTTCCACGCGTGGGCCTCGCCGGCGTAGCCTACGATATACGCGGTGGGGATCCCCAGCTTCTGCATACAGTACTGGAAAGCATGGGCGTAGCCTGCGCAGACGGTCTTGCCGTTCACAATTGCGCTGTATGCGCTCTGGTTGTATGCGCTGCCCGCAACATACTGTATCGTGTTGGTCAGATAATCATGCACAAGCTTGACCTTCTGAACGTCCTCCGGCAGTGAGGAAGCAAGCTTGATAAGCGGCGCTATCGTACCCTCAAAAAGTTGCTGGGAGCCTTTCAGGTCGCTTGCAGTACCATTGAAATTCACGATAAGGGAGGTGACTATCCCACTGCCATTCATATAATAGGTAAGAGAGCTGTCAACCCAGAAAAGCTCCGGGTGGTCGTAATATACACTGTAAACGATGTTTACAATATCAGAAGAGTACACAGAAACGCTCATGCTGATAGTCTGGCTGCCGTTGTACAGCGCCGAGTATATCTGGTCGTATGCTTGTTTGTACGTTCCGGAAAGCAGACTGCGGTAAAAATAGAAGTCGTCTGAAAGAGTATTTCCGTTGATGTCAACACCGCGTATCTGCCGCACCGGAGTCCGTCTGCGCTGGATCTGCCTGTCGGGGTCGGGATCTTCCTGCGCGGTTATCGTGATCTCCTCAAGCCCTTTTCCATAGGACAGTGATGTTTTCTCATCAGTCACTGCAGACGTCGTTTCATCAGTGAGTGTCCCCTCTTCGTATGTTCCGTCATCCAATTCATCAAAAACCGCAGCGCAGCCGGTAAGAATGACCGCTGAAAGCGCTGCCGCAAAAACAGCTTTTATTTTCATTATTTATCACCTTTCCTATTTTACAATATTCGCAGCTATATGATAATTATACTATTCATTTTTTGATCTGTCATCACCTTTTCGGGTTTTTTGAAAGAATATCATACGTTCCGACATGATCAAAAAGGGGATATCGCCGAAGAAGTGTAGTGCTAAATTAGGGATAAGCTGATTAAAGCGAAGCGTAACAAAATCAGCCGCGTGAGTATGCGCGTTTGAACGGGGCGATTTTGTTTTAATCAGCGTCTCCTTAGATATTGGACAATGTAAAGAAAAAAGTTGAGAGATAGACCCAAAAGTGATAAAATAAAGTCACTACAACAAGATCTCATCGAAAGGAAGCTCTCCCCCTCATGATAAAGTATAACACAAGAAATGCGGTTTCGTCAATCCCCAATGAAATATTGCGAGAAATATGGTGTGAAGCGAACAGCCCGGAAACGGTCCCGAGTTCACAACCCGTTTTATTCAAGGATTAAAAGACAAGCCTACGCTGTTCCAGACAACCGCTGCGAAGCTCGGAATCCGGCACAAGCTCATTCGTCCGTATACTCCGCGCCACAACGGCAAGGTTGAACGTAGTCACCGTGAAGACCGCAACAAATTATATTCCTGCCACTGCTTTTATTCCTGTAGTGACCTAAATCAGCAATTGAAAGCCCATCTTCGCCGCTCAAACGACCGTCCTATGCGCCCTCTTGGCTGGTTATCTCCCATTGAATTTCTTTCTGACTATCGTGTACAAAATCATTAACAAACCTATGGTGCCTAATGCGAAAAAGACCTCCCCGTAAGGCTTGACAAAGCAGCCAGCAGCGTTTTGAGCGAAGCGAATAATGCGGCTAAAGGAAATGGAGAGCGTCTTGCCGTTTATCTCACTCATAGTTCAGCACCAACTTTGGTTGCCGCCACTCTTTATCTCTGCGGCATGGCTATTTTTGGGTGTTTGATTTCAGTCTATTTTTTCGGCTTCAATCAAAAAGGCTATACTCAATAGCCATATTGTTACGCACAGCTTCACAATAAGGCATTGAGTTAGGGGCAAAGTCTGTCGGTCAACTCCTCTGTCACCTTCGAGCGTAAGGCGAAGCCGTCGCCCAGACACGCTCCCCCCACCGGGGGAGACCACCCCTAACCCCCCCTTTCCGTTTGACCCCACGGTCAGCGGCTTAAACTCCGATACTCCAAAATGGATTTGCACAGCGTCGGGAAGATAAAATCTTCCGCACCTCTTTTTTAAGTGGTAACACGGGCAAGGTAAAATTCCTTTCTATTAAAATTTACCTGTGGCAGAGCAGGGAGATAAAATTTCCGACCACAAACTTTTACCTCTGTTCTTCTGTTGACTAAATCCAACCAAGCAGTAGATTTATCTCTATGTGTCCTGCCCATAAAACACGAAACCCTCCCGCCGTTCAGCCCGAACGCAGGAGGGTTAAATTATTCTTTTCAGCTTTGGAGTTATCATTACATCGGTTCGTTATCTCGACTATACGCTTCGGCGCTTGCTTTAACAAGTTCGGTAACTTGATTGAGAAGAAGCTGCTTATAAGCCGCCGCAAGTATCTCCTTGCGACTGTCATTGCTCAAGTCAACAATCGTCTTTATCATTACAATACCACGATAATGACGATTTGTCAAGTGGAATTTCAAAACTATTTTTATAACATGAGGACTATATTATGATTAAGCACAACAACGACATTCGCACAAAAGCAAGGGAGAACGGGGTTTGTCTCTACGAGATTGCCGAGAAGCTGAACGTTTCAGAGCCGACCTTTAACCGTTGGCTTCGCAAGGAGCTGTCCGAGGACTTGAAGCAGAAAGCACTCGCCGCTATCGAGCAGATAAGAGAGGAACACGAAGCGGAACAGTGTAGCGGGGAAAGTCCCTTGCAAAGCTGAAAGAAAAATTTTCTTTTCAGCTCTGCCGTTATTCAAGCGTTTGCTTTTTGAATGAGCTGTTTCATCAGCTTGCAAACAACAATGACGATTGCGGCAGTGATGAGGGGTTTTAGGGGAATAATCCCCTAACGCAGTCCTATTTTGTTAATCTCTGATTGACAAAACAGGTAATGCGTTATACCTATTCTGCGGCAGCTTTCAAATGCGCCAGAAACAACCTCACAGACTTTAGAAGAAAGGACGAAAACCACTATGATTAACAAAAGAAATGACAAATGGAC
>CAMAGG010000249.1 GCA_945833805.1 uncultured Clostridia bacterium
GGAGGGGATATGCCAAATGTTACTGTACAACCTCGTAAAGCGCGGCAGCGTCTTCCTTTTTGGTAAACTCCTTAACGTCCAGCACCCGAACCTTAAGGGGCTTTGCTCCGATGTTGATTTCGATTATATCTCCGCTTTTTACGTCATAGGAGGCGCGTGCAGTCTTTCCGTTGACTGTAACCTTTTCGGCGTCACAGGCTTCATTTGCAACAGTTCTGCGTTTTATAAGCCTTGAAACCTTTAAATATTTATCTAACCTCATATAATCCTCTTTTCTATAACAATAGCGGCAGGCAAATCAGCCCGCCGCTTGTTGTCTGAGATTAACAAATCACCACAAAAGAAGAAGCAGCAATTACTTGCTAACAGCGTCCTTGAGTGCTCTGCCTGCCTTGAATGCAGGAACCTTGGTTGCAGCGATTGCGATCTTCTCGTGTGTGCGGGGGTTGATTCCCTCTCTAGCAGCACGCTCGCGTACCTCAAATGTACCGAAGCCTACCAGCTGAATGGAATCACCCTTTGCAAGGGTATCAGTTACGGTTTCGATAAATGCTGCGAGAGCCTTCTCGGAATCCTTCTTGGTAAGACCAGACTTCTCAGCAATTGCTGTTACTAATTCTGCCTTTGTCATGTGTTTAAACCTCCAAAAATTTTTATATAATCTAACGGTCACTGACCGCTGAATACCTCGTTCATAAGCTCTCGAAGCTCCTTATCAGAAAGCTCGTCCAGCTTTTTTCCACGCTCCTGTGACATTTTTTCAAGGCGGCTAAAATCAATTATAAACTCATTTGTTGAGTATGTCAAGGCTTTTTCGCCGTCAACCTTTAAAATTCTGTCCAAATTACAAAAATCCAACAGTAAATCGCCTAATGTCTGTTGATTTTGCGAATTGACCTTGTCAAAACCCGACTTCTCCAGTTTATCAAGCCCTGACCGGATCCTATCTGCGCACACAGCGGGATCGTCGATAGGAAGACCTGCTCTTGCCGCGCGCTTGCATACCTTTTCGCCTCTTAGAAGAGCAGGGAAGGTTTTAGGCACGCTTTCCAGAGTTTCGGTGAAATCGTCCTGATTTTTTGATTTGCGCTTGAGTGCGTCCCAGTTTTTCAGAACCTCGTCGCTGTCGGAAACCTTGACCTCTCCAAAAACATGGGGGTGTCGGTAAACCAGCTTCTGGCAGATATCATTGCACACATCGTCGAAATCGAACGTACCATTTTCGCGTTCGATCTGCGCATGGAATACTATCTGAAGCAGCAGGTCGCCTAGTTCCTCACGAAGCATTTCGGGGCTGTTCTTGTCGATGCCCTCACATACCTCGTAGGTTTCCTCGATGAGGTCAGTGCGGATACTCTCATGTGTCTGAACTTTATCCCATGGACAGCCGTTCTCAGAACGAAGGATCTCCAGAATTTTTTTTAAATCTTCGATAGTATATCTGTCCTTGAAATCAAAATCCACCATAAAATCCACCAAGCCTCTTATTTATGCCGTTTTCGGGCGATGCCTTTTATATATTACCCTATTTTTACGGATTTTTCAAGTGTTTTTCCGAATTTTTTTGTGCATATTTTATTAATCGGCGGTTTTTACGAAAATCAAACCTTATAATTAGTAAAATTCCATAAACAAAAGCGCCGCAAATCACTGAAATTATAATACATAACGGGGATGATGAACCTTTAAAGATAAAATGATATATTCCAAAAGCTGTAATTCCACAGGCTACGGAGCTCAGAAGCGGGGCTTTTACGCACTTCAGTATCCTGATATTTGGTGAAAGGTGCTTTTTCAGCAGAGCAACTCCGGAAACAGCTATAAGAATATATCCAAGTGCTGTAGATATTGCCGCTCCGGAGATGTTGAGCTGCGGGACTGACATGAGGATAGGGTTGAAGATTGCCTTGACCGCAACCGAGCCTGTCATGAGCAGAAGGGGGATATAAGCCTTTCCGATCGCTTGAAATACTCCGAAAAGAGCCGAGGCAATTATCATAAACAAGCCCCCTATACAGAGTATCACGAAGCTTTGAGCGCAGACGCTGACTTCGGCTGCGCGGCTGCTGTAAAGCATTGACAGGATAGGCTGTCCCAGTGCAGCAGCGCCTATACACGCGGGAAATCCAATGGAAGAAGCGGCGCGAAACAGGGTGCAGCAGCCCTCTGCGGCGCCAGAAATATCTTTCCTCTCCCATGCGGCAGCGATGTCAGGAATTGCGGTTTTCTCGGTCATTCCGGCAAAGGACGGAATTAGCATAAACATTGTCATGGCAATTCCGGTGTAGCTTCCATACATGAAGTTTGCAAGACCGTCCAGACCTCCGCTTGCCGGGAGAACTTCTGAAAATTTCCTGAGGAAGAACTCGCTGTTTGCAATCGCAGAGGTTTTCAGCGTTCTTGTAACTGTCAGCAGATCGACGAACGACACGCAGTTCATAACCAGCGCAGAAGCTGCGACCGGCAGGATTTCCTTGATCAGCTTAATGCAGATAACACGCTTCCTGTCTGTGGGGATCCTGTCGGTGAAATTCCTGTTCCTGCCGCTTTTTCTGTCGGAGATGATCAATGAAAGCAGCCCGCAGAATTCGCTTATCGAAACCGCAAGAATTGCTCCTGCCGCCGCATAAGGAAGCGCGTGAACATAAGCGTCTTCATAGCTTGTGAAGCTCTGTCCGAAAGCATCAAGCCCGTTTTCAAACCGGTATTTCACCCAGAATATGATGCCATAGGCGAGCGCCAGACCGAATGCGGCTCTGGAAACGGCTTCTGCGACCGACGCAGTAGCCGATGGCATTACGTCCGACATACCCTCATGATACCCGCGTATGACCGAAGCAATGCAGCAAAGAATTACCGCAGGCGAAATTGCGCCCACAGCAAGGGTGCTTTCCGGAGAGCAGGCGATATTATTGGCGAAAAACGATGAACACAACGCAACGACCATTGTTCCGGCTAGTCCGATAACAGAAAATAACATCATCGCAGTACGACGTGTTTTCAGCGCATTTTCGAAACGGTTTGCGGCAATATTCTGCGCAGTCAGCCGCATCATTACGGTAGGTATGCCTGCGGCGGTGACTGCGAAAACCGGTGAATATAATCCATAGGCTGTGGAGAAATATCCCATTCCGGTACCGCCGAGGACATTTGCCAGAGGTATTTTGAACACTGCTCCTACTATTTTGGTTATAGTCATTGATACAAATAGAATTGCTGT
>CAMAGG010000250.1 GCA_945833805.1 uncultured Clostridia bacterium
CAGCATATAACCGGCAATGAAATCCGCGCTTCTCATGGGAGAAGCGTAAAGCCGTGTCAGAAACGCGCCGGAGCGGTCTTTCGCCACGGTGAGGCAGGTGGACAGCATGACGAACGATAGTCCGAACATAGCAATTCCGCCGGCGAGGTTTTCAATATTGAATATAGTCATGTTGGCTTCTGCGGGAATAGACTGGTTCACAATGCTCATTATCACCAGCATTACCAGCGGAAATCCCAGACAGAATATGTAGCTTAGCGGGTCGCGGAGAAGCTCCTTTAAATTCCTGACGGAGAAAGCGGTGATCCTGTTCATACTGAAGCACCTCCTATTGCCTTTTCTGCAATTTTTACAAACGCATTTTCAAGTCCCTTTTCGCCGGAGATCTCCTCAAGCTGCTGCAAATCTCCTATCGCTTGTATCCTTCCGTTTATCATTATCGCGATTCGGTCGGAGAGCTGCTCGGCTTCCTCCATATAGTGAGTTGTGAGAATTACGGTGATTTTCCCTTTCAGAGATTCGATCGCGCTCCAAAGCTCACGGCGTGCAAGCACGTCAAGTCCTAGGGTAGGCTCATCAAGAAACAGCACCCTTGGTTCGGAAATCAGCGCCATAGCTATCGAAACCTTGCGCTTCCAGCCGCCGGAGAGTGTTTTCGCCCGGGAGTTCATTACTTCCTCAAGGCGGAAAAGTCTGGACATTTCGTCAATTCTCTGAGCGGTCTTTTCCTTTGAAAAACCATAGACCTTCGCCGCCAGAGCGAGATTTTCCTTTACGGTGAGGTTTTCCGCAACCGCTGTGTCCTGCGGGGAAATACCTACCGAAGCCTTTACAGCCGCGCTTTCCGAGACTGTATTGTGACCGCAGATGTATGCTTCTCCGGAGGTCGGCTTTGAAAGGCAGGTGAGCATACGGATCGTGGTAGTCTTTCCTGCGCCGTTTACTCCCAGAAGTGCGAACAGCTCGCCCTCTTCGACGGTCAGATCCAGCGAATCAACCGCGGTTTTTGCCTTGTACTTTTTTGTCAGTCCCTTTGCCTGAACTGCTGTCATGACGATGTCCTCCCTTTGGTTTAAGTGTTTCAAGGGGATTTCCGAGCTTTACCAATGCAATTCCTTTGTTTTCATCGCCGAGGATAAGTATTGCGTCCCCGGTGTCAAGACCGAATACCTCACGGCATTTTTTCGGCAGTGTTATCTGCCCCTTGTCGTTCATCTTGGCAAGTCCGAAAATGTGCTTTTTCTCCTCTGGGGTGTATGGATCGCTGTTGAAATTGCGCACCAGCATATCAACAGTAGTACCGTACATATCGGCAAGGGCTATGCAGTTTTCAATATCGGGAATTGTTTCACCACGTTCCCACTTTGCCACTGCCTGCCGGGATACATTAAGCTTTTCGGCGACATCTTCCTGCGTAAAGCCGTTCTGCTTTCGGAATATTTTCAGGTTATTGAATTCAATGCTCATCGTTTCACCTCGTGACTATATTATAACTTATTCCAACTTTGTTTTCAACCAATTGAAGATTACATTCATGTTACTGTTGAATAACATTTTTGTATTTTGTTCTGCTTTGTGTACATTATGAGCAAAAAATAAGGCTGCAACGATGCAGCCCCTAAAATGTTATTTCCTATCCGCCGCCAGTATCGGATATCCGCTGATATAAGGCTTTATCGTTTCGGGATATTCTCTGGCGTGGCTGAACAGATTTTCTGTAAATCCGTCTGAATTAACGAACTCAGTCAGCGTTTCAAGAGGGAGCTTTTTCACCTCCGGACAAACCGGGGATAAGGTAATGACCATCGTACCGTTCAGATCCATAACTCTGAAAGGCCATATCCGGCAGTCAAAGGGACGATTATCGCCAAGTCTGCACCCGTTTTCACCCGCGGCAGGGCAGTAGATGATCTCATCGCCGTTGAATTTCATTGAGTAAACGCTGCATTTCGTTCCGGGTATCTCTCTGACCGCTCCGAGCGCTTCGGCGGCGCAGCGTTCATCGTTTCCCGTCAAAAGAGGGATCTCCCACTTATCGCTGTCCACGAATCCACAGCAGATACGGCATTTGGCGCACTGCTCCGGAGAAAGGATTTTTCTGAGCATAGATCATTCCCTACCTATAAATAACTGGCACCAGTTGTTGCACACACCGTTGTTGTAACAAGAAATGCCTATGTATTCCGTTTTCGGATTAAGAATATTTCCACGATGATAAGGATCGCTCATCCAGCATTTCATAACCGCCTTTGCCGAGGTGTAGTAGTAAGCGAGGTTCTCGGCGCGGACATTTCTTTTTAGACCATATTCAGTAAGAATAGTATCCCATTTCGTTCCGTCAGGACGGTAGTGCGACCTGCAATATGAATACTCCTTAGCGCGTATCTCTGCTGCTTTTGTGAGCTTAGGAAGAGCCTTGAGCGGCTTAAGACCGTACTCTGCGCGGGTTTCGTTTACAAGCTCGAATAGCTCCTGACAAAGCTTGTTTTTGAACTCTTGGATCGTGTATTTCCTAGTAATAACAACGCTTTTGGAATTGTTCGGAGAGTACGCCACGAATTTCAGCGTTGTTGTTTTGCTGATCGTGATTTCTTCGGTGTACTTTGTGGATTTATCGGTAGGGCTTGTCCCGTCGGTTGTGTAATAGATCACTGCGCTGGGATCGGCGCATGAAAGCTTAACTTTTATTTCAGAGGTGTAAGTTCCGCTGTCCACAGAAGCTTTCGGAGTTGCAGTGCGGATATTGATTGTCGCTTTGTCGGTGGATAAAAGCGTGTCATCTGAATAAGACGCGATACGCACGACAGTATTTTCGGAAACGATTATCGGTACTCCGGTGAAAAGTTCTGCATCAGTATCAGGCAGTGAGCCGTCAGTCGTGTAATAGATATCGTTAGTGCCTTTGTTGATAATAGTCACATATTGAGTTGATCCATAAAATCCGCTTTCATGAGAAAGGGAAGGTTCAGTGTTCTTTGCTGATACGCTTGTTGTTGTGAAGATCATTGCTGCCGCGAACGCAGCCGCAGCCGCTGCTTTTTTAGTCATATTATGCTCCGTTCTTTTTAAATTTAAAGCAGAAAAGCTTATTTTCAGTGAAATAATCGTCGAATTTTTTTATAAACCGTAAATTTATTATATACTATTTGCTGAAAAATGTCAAGT
>CAMAGG010000251.1 GCA_945833805.1 uncultured Clostridia bacterium
AGAGAAAAGACGGCAGATGATAACGGCGAGGCTTTATTTACCTATCTCCGCTCGCTGAAAAAATCTGGATTAGATGTGTATTTTGTCATTCATAAGGACAGTCCAGACCGTGAACGGTTGAGCAGGATAGGCAATGTGGTTGATTATTTCTCTCACAAGCACAAGATGCTGTATCTTTTGGCTGATGTGGTCATCTCATCAGCCGGCGAACATACCGCGATTTTCCCATTTAAAAGGTTTTATGTTCCATACAGAAGGATTATTTCGTCAAAGAAATTTGTTTTCTTGCAGCATGGAATTATTAAAGACGACTTGAGCGGCTGGCTGAACAGGTACAACAAAAATATCTCAGGATTTGTGACAAGTGCTGTTGATGAATATAACTCTATCGTCAACGGAAGATATTTCTACGATGAAGAAAAGGTATGGCTCACTGGTCTTCCGCGGTACGACTTCTTATATCACGACGAGGAAAAGATCATTACAATAATGCCGACTTGGCGAGCATATCTGGATAGCGGAGAAAACGTATTTCTGTCCAGCGATTTTTTTCGATTTTATACGAAGCTGTTCACTGACCAAAGGCTGATACAGGCTGCCAAGAAGCTCGGATACAGGCTTTGGGTAAAACCGCATCCGCGTATGACAAAATACCTTGACCTCTTTAAAACAGATCCCAGCGTCAGAATTCTGGATACAGATGTAAAATACCGGTACATTTTTGCCAAAAGCAGTATGGTGGTGACAGATTATTCATCAGTAGCGTTTGATTTCGCATACCTAGAAAAGCCTGTTATGTACACACAGTTTGATAAGGACGCCTTTTTCGGCGGTGGACACATGTACACCAAAGGGTATTTTGATTATGAACGTGATGGACTTGGAGAAGTCGCTTACGACCTTGATACTACGGTTGAACTCATTATCGCTTACATGGAGAGCGGCTGTGAGCTTAAACCGGTGTACCGTGAAAGAATAGAACGCTTTTACGCGTATCACGACAAGAACAACTGCGAGAGGGTATACAAAAAGATACTTCGGCTGACAGGGTCAAAAGAGTAGGATATTACCTGCGCATGACGTGAATACAACTAGCTCATGAAAAACCTCCGCATTTCCCGAAACGCTGATTTTTGAGCCGAATTTGAATAGAAAAGGGAGGAAAATATGCTGTTGACTGTTAAAATACTGCTTATTGCATTTCTTATAGTGGGTATTGTCCTGTTTTTCGGGAAGTTCCGAAAAAAGCCGATTAGTTTTGTGGTCGGACTATGCGTCCTTACGGTGATCGCGTCGTTGATCTCCGGAAAGATTACGGACTTGGTCCCTCGCCCCACAGATAACATCACGATAACCGCAACCGGTGAAAAGAACGAAAACGCTCTCAGCAGTGAGGTGTCGATAAAATGCCTGAAGCTGGAGGGCGAGGAGATAGTCCTCGACAATGCCGTGGAGGGCAAATGGTTCTGGAAAGGCGATTGCTATATGTGGCGCCCGGAAACCGATGACCGCCAGCCCGAGGGTGTTACCAGAAGCGTCACCCTTTCTCTGCCGGTAGGGCTTGACCGCGCACTGGTATTCGACAACAACGAATACCGCGGAATTGTGGAGATCACATACAATGGCGTTACGACAGAGTATGACCTGTATAGTGAAAAAAGTATAGATTTTAAGGTAAAGATCCCCACAGCAAACAGCGCTCTGGTATATGGATATAAGGCGCTGAATATTCTTTTGTTTGCGGCAGTGATCTTCGCGCTTATGGCGTTTCCGTGCTTTGCCTTATTTAAGAAGCCTGAAGATAAAATACGGGCTTGGTTTGCAAGGAATTGGGACAGGCTGTATTATATTGCATTAGCCGTATTATTTGTGATCATTTTACAGAGCGTATCCTCAAAGGGTTCTCTCTGGGGAGATGAAGTTTGGCCTATTGGCTGGATGTATGAGGGTTATCCATATAGAATGGATCTGCATTTTTTCCTTATAAAATCGTGGCTTTATCTCGTGCCATACGGTCAGGAAAATCTTATGCTCCTTTCTCAGATCTGTGTTGCGGTCACTATATTTGCCGCAGGAGAAATAGGAAGGCTTGTAAAAGGGAAGCGCATGGGCGTGCTGTTTTCAACGTTGGTCGCTTCTTCTCTGACGGTGATATATCAGTGTGCGATGGAGTACAGACAATATCCTTTCCTTATTCTCTTTTCCTCATTGATGGTATATTTTTATATCAGGAAACACAAAACTCTCGGCAATGAACGCACTCTGGATATTATCCTGTACAGCGTTTTTGCGGTATGTTCAATGGACGTTCATCAATTCGGATTTGCCGCCGGATGTCTTCTGTTATTTTCAGATCTCATACTGCTTTTGTTCAGAAAAGGCTCTAAAAAATGCTGGTTTCAGTTTGTAATTCCGGCTGCGTACGGAGTATTCTGGTTCTGCACGACCTTCTTAGCCGGGCTTAAAGAAGTCAACAGCTATTCATGGGCGGGAGCTCCTACGCCGGAAAAGCTCCTGAATACGTTGAAGTGGCTCAGCGGCAGCAATGACTTTCTTTTTGCGATGCTTATATTCGGAGCTGTGCTAATAACAGTGCATACTATCGTTTCGATAAAGAACAAGAAATTCAGCTTTTCCGAGGATTATACAAACACTGCTTTTTTGCTGATCCCGATAGTTTTGCTGTCCATAGTATACTTCTATTCGACAGTAATCAATCCTCAGAATTCTTTGTTCATTGACAGATACTTTATTTCGGTAATTATCTACTTGCTCTATATTATTGCATATAGCCTTGATTATTGTATAGAATCTATCAGTTCTGTTCTGTCAAAGAGATACACAATTCAAACATTGACAGCTTTTGTTGGAGTATTTTTGATTATGACCGGCTGGCTGAGAATTTCGGAGTGGAATCCTTATCCCGCCAATGACAGGACTAACAATCAGGATTATGCGGCTGTGGCTGATTATATCCGCTCATGCAATGATATTTATTCACCGTCTGTTATTTTTGTTCTGGATCATAATTTTTACGCAGATTCAGGTATGGATTATTACCTTACTCAAAAAGGAAAGAGAGATAAGATAAATCACTGCGCAATGACTTGCCTGCCGGATAACATTAATGAATATAATGTAATTTATATTTCTTATATAAAATGG
>CAMAGG010000252.1 GCA_945833805.1 uncultured Clostridia bacterium
CCTGACGCAGAAAAAAAGCCCGAAACAACCGATTAAACGGTCATTTCGGACTTTGACGGGATTATATATCCCTAATCTACCCTCGCATTCTCCGGGGGTGATTATTTAGCAAGAATTTTGGAGAGAGGAGTGAGAACATGAAAGAGGTAGAGATATTCTCAGACGGAGCGTGCAGTGGAAATCCCGGGCCGGGAGGTTGGGGAGCGATCCTCCGCTGTGACGGAAGGGAAAAGGAAATGAGCGGCGGAGAAGCCCACACGACAAACAATCGAATGGAGCTGACCGGAGTGATAGAGGCGCTGTCCGCCCTGAAATATCCCTGCAAGGTGAAGCTCACGACTGACAGCAGATATGTGGTTGACGGAATAACAAAGGGCTGGGCAAGAGGCTGGAAAAAGCGCGGCTGGAAGAAGTCAGACGGGAAGCCTGCGCTGAACCCGGATCTGTGGGAAAGGCTTTTGGAACTGCTTGATGTGCATGATGTGGAGTTCTGCTGGATAAAGGGTCACGCCGGGCATGATGAAAACGAACGCTGTGACAGGCTTGCAGTGAAGCAGAGGGACGAATATTCAGGAAAATAAAAAGCGCTGCCATTAGGCGGCTGCCGATAAGCAGTTTCTGACCCGCCAAGCCAAAAAACTCCATAAAAGAAGTTGCGACGGCTCGGCGGTACTGCTAAAGGCAGCACGTTCAGTCAGCGCTGTGTCTATACTTATGCGAAAAACATTACGCAAAGCTGAAATAATCCCTGTGCTCAAACCTCGTCACACGGTGGTCGTGTGCCAGAAGTTCGTTTGTGATACCGAAAAACTTGAAATTCACTGAGCCTTCGCTGTATCTCCCGTTATTGTAGCTGTTGTTGGAATCCCACACCGTATCAACCCACAGCTTCTGCCCGTCAATGATAACCATATTCCATGAATGGGCGCGCTCGTCGGCGGTTTCCGTCTGAGGGAAGCAGCGGCTTCCTGTTACGATGCTGCCGTTTGCGTTGCAGCACATTATACCCTGCGCCTGACATAGTGCGGAGTAGAGATTAGACCAGCCGAAACATACGGAGCGGTGGTATTTAAGCACATATTCCAGCGTGACCTGCTCCTCGGTGACGCCGTTTTCTGAGGCGTCATGGTCATAATAGATGTTATGAGAAACCCAGTCTGAAAGTGCGCGCGCCTTATCAAAATCGTTGGTGATACCCGCACATATTTCATCGGACAGCTCCTGTATCTGCCGCAGAATTTCCGCAGCTTTTTCCTTATCGCCGCTGACGGTGATGTGTTGTAGTACTCCCTCTGCGGGAAGCTCCAGCGGGTTATCTGCGCACTTCAGGTTCTTCTCCGCAGGAAGCATATCCTCCGGAACAAGACGCGCTCCCTGAGCCGTTGTTTCAAAGACATAATTCATAATCGAGTGTGAGAGCTTGACCTGAATGATATGATATCCTGTTTTGAGAAATGACACATCAATGCTGCCGCTAAAGCTGCTTCCGGAGCTTGTGAGATCCTCGCAGCGTGCCGTTGACTGCATTACAAAAACGTCCGTTATCTCATCCCCGGAATACACTCCGGAAAACAGTATCCTGTCCGGCTGAAACTCAAATCTGATATAATGCAGCGGGTCGCAGGAAGTGACGAGTACGTTATCTGGGATAATCTCCTCCGGGGCTGTTGTCTTGGCTGTTGAAGTCGTGGTATGAGCCGTTTCCGTATTTGTTGCCGTAGTGGAGAGAGCACTGCTCTCAGCAGGTGGATCAGTTATTTCAGAGGGCGCATCGTCGGACATCGGCACAGTTGTCGTTTCAGTTATCGAAGGCTCTTCGGAGTTGTTCTCGGGGTTGGTTGCAGAGGTATTCTGGGTCGTCTTAGCGCTGTCCGCAGAGGCTTCTGAGGAGGCCTG
This sequence comes from uncultured Clostridia bacterium, assembly GCA_945833805.1. Classification (GTDB taxonomy): domain Bacteria; phylum Bacillota; class Clostridia; order Oscillospirales; family Ruminococcaceae; genus CAG-115. Next base: position 1,897 of record CAMAGG010000252.1, read on the forward strand.
GCTGATATCGCCTGATTCCGCGCTCTTCTGATCGCTGCTTTCTGGCAGAATGAAATCTGGCACTTCTCTACGCTGATCGGCTCCGGCTCCTGAGATAAGAATAACAGCGGCGACAATGATCACAACGATCACCGCCGCAGCAGAAATAAGCACAACAATTCTTTTATACACAAACACACCTCCCGCAGTCTTTTTCTATTTTACCGCAGAAAGGTTAATTTGTCAAGACTGATCCGGCTCGGCAAGCACGGTTATCATACCTTCAGCTTCGGCGGAGGTAATGTCGGCACCGATTATAACTCCGTTCTCCACAAGAATATTTGCATAAAGCGGTACCGGATCATCGTCGCTGCGGGTGATTTCGTAAGTGTATTTCTTCACGGAGTGCGCCCGGTACCGGCGCAGATCAAAGCCCTGCTTTTTCTGGAGGTCGTTGTATTCTTCATACAACTCGTCGAAATTAACAGGTATCCTTACCTCCTCAAGACCACAGTGGGTTAGCCCGGTGTTCCAGCCGAAGCTTTCTATGTATTCAATGCGCTGCTGATTTGTTTCTCCAGGTATGTCGGAGGAGCCACCACCGAGTATCCTGAACAGTGCCCATATCCCCGCAGCCGTCAGAAGTATCAGTCCAACCGTCATAGGTAGGCGGGATCTTTTGGTTTTTTCGCTCATTGACGTTCCTCCTTATATACGTATCAGTCTGACAAACGCACAGGCATAAAGTAATTAAAGCAAAATGTGTCTTTATAACGGTGGTTTCGGGCATTATTTCACCCAATGTATGTCCCTGAAAACAATATATGTGTATTGTGTGAAAATTATTTCGTAGATTTTGTAGTGTAATGCACAAATTACATCCGAATGTTTTGGCACAATCTCCAAAAATTGATTTTGGACAGATTAAAAATGCGTAAAATGAGCGGTTTTTTGTGCAATACCACTAGCAAAACTGTTATTTTATTGTTGTTGTTTTGTAGGTCTTGGTCATTATTCATAAACGAATTCAAAAATATTTGTTGACTTAGGCTCTTTTTTTTTTCGCCGTATTTTGGTATTATATTACTAGCGGCAATAGCTGAGGAATCCTGCGGGGTTCTGTAATATTTTTATAATATCAGGAGGTCATTTCAAATGGCAAGCTTATCACTCAGAGGCATATACAAGCGTTATCCGGGCGGCGTTGTTGCTGTTTCCGATTTCACCATGAATATCAAGGACAAGGAGTTTATCGTTCTTGTAGGTCCTTCCGGCTGCGGTAAGTCCA
>CAMAGG010000253.1 GCA_945833805.1 uncultured Clostridia bacterium
GTTGGAAAAGCCCATTAAATAAGGGATTTCGCAAAAAGAAAAAGGACACCAATCACGATACACATTGTATCAAAATTGGTGTCCGGTTATGTCTGCTGCGTTCTCCGTCTCTCTGTTCAGCTTGATTGTGATTTTCTCTGGAGAGTACCGGGACAGGCGGGCGAGAAGCTGCTGCCGGTTGCCGTGAGTTACTCCGGCGGTCTTGGTGTCTATGCGGTGCAGCTTGACGGTTATCCATGCCCGCACCATAGCGGCGGAGCGGCTCGCACCCTGCTTTACAAGCTGCTTGATTGTCAACCGGGCGACATTCTGGAGTACGTCCCGGACAGCTCCGGAGGAACGGACGAAGCCGAAGATTGATGGCGCGAATTATTGCCGCGAAAACTACGCAAAGGACGGCGCAAATCTGCTCAGTTCAACAAAATAGCGCCGCTCCCAGCTCTGCAAGCAGGGAGCGGAATATTCTCTCCTTTGCCAGTATGAATACATTTACGCAAGCATTGCAACTTTTCTGCTATTTGCGCAAATAGCGAGCATATATTTGTGTAAATAGTTCATTGTTATCTTTTCGCCGCTCTGGTATAATAAAAAGGGGAGGTGAAAGACTATGGCAGTATCAAAGAAATAGCAGGCTTCCACTGTTCAGAAGCTGGAGGCGGACGAGGTCTGCCCGATAGAGTGCGTTGAGATAAAGCAGCATTCCAGCGTGCTTCACGCACCAACTAAGCTGTTAAAGGAATACGTCCTGCGGCGGGAATTTGCTTACGACGAAAACAAACTGCTTGAAATCAACTTTTCCAATGCCCGGTGTACCGAGGATACCAACCTCAACAAATACGTCAACAAGAAGCGCTCCGCCGGTAAGGTGGATATGGTGGTTTCGCTGATAAATGCCGTGTTCCTGCTTCAGCTGGATATGCTGGAGGGGGAGTGCGATTTTGCGGTGCAGTATTGACATTTTGTGAGGTGTGTGGTATAATGTAGGAAAATAATTCTTTTGGGAGGGTTTTCTATGAAAAAGGCAGGATTAGCCGCAGTTCTGGCGGCGGTGATGCTGGTTTCGGGTTGTAATTCTGTTTCGAAGACAGAGTATGAAAGCACTGTTGCCGAATACGAAAGCGGCGCAGCGACATACCAAAGTAATATCTCAGAACTTGAAAAACAGATTGAGCAAAGGGATTCCCAAATTAGTAATTTAAAAAGCCAGGTTGAAAATCTTGAGGAAGCGAACAACTCTCTTTCCGAAGAGATTTCAGATTATCAGACTAAGATTAATGAACTTGAAAACGGTTCGTCAAATTTGCTAACACGGGTTTTAAACGCTTTTGAAAGAGAAGATTATGATACTGCTGTATATTGGGCAAATCAATTACACAGTAAATATAATGGTTCGCCCGACGATGAAAAAGCACAAATCGTTATGGAGCAGGCACAAGCGGAGATTGACAAGATTGAAGCAGCAGCAAAAGCTGAAGAAGAACGCAAGGCGGCAGAAGCTGCGAAAAGCGATGAAGAAAAAATTCACAGCATAATTCAAGTTCATGAGTTGGTAGTTAATGAAATTAATTCTGCTGGTGGAGTAGATGTAAAAATCGCATGGAAGAACTGCTCTGATAAATCCATAAAATATATCACTTTTATTGTTGAGCCTTATAATGCAGTCGGAGATAAAGTTTGGTGTGAAATAACCGGCGATTCCTCAAAACGATTGCGTGTAACTGGTCCTATTGATCCTGGTCACGATGCGGATTATTTCTATGACGAGTGGTTAGGTGGAATGTGGTTTGGAGATTACTGGGACGCTGTTTGGTACAATAATACTGTGAAAACCTTAAAGTTTACAGGGATTGAAATTGAATATATGAACGGAACCAAAGAGAACATTAATGGAGAAAAACTTGATTATGTGATTTGGTGATATCTTATATAGCACTCTGCATAAAAACAGGGTGCTATTTTTATACAACAACTTAATAATTCAGCGCTCCTTCTCGGGGCGCTTTTCTTATGCCCGAAAGGAGAAGCTATGAACAAGAAGAAAGCTATTGACAACATTCACAGAAACTATCCGTTTGTAAACGAAAATCTCGGATATATCCCAAAGTGGGCGTATCTGGTTGTCGGACACCCGAAATTACCGCCGCTGCGGTTTCGGTTATCGGGTTTGCAGCAGCAGCGTGGTTAACGCGCCTGATACTGCTGACACTATAAGCGGAAGAATTACGGAGAAAAACACTGTTTTCAGAAAATCGCGCGCCTTATATCGGCAATAATGCCGCCCGAGCTGGGTCGGATGTATGCCAGCGGGGCTTCCGTGAGGCTGTATACTGAACCGTGTAAATGCCAATAATACCCACAAGAAAGTGAGGTATTGCACATGAAAAGAACACACGGATTGGACGAAAGAGAGATGGAGCTGGTAAGTGTATGTTCTGACCTCAAGAATCGTGGCGTAAAGGACATTTTTATTGCCTGCCACGATAACCTCACAGGGCTTTGTGATGCTATAAACTCGGTTTTCCCCAGAACAAAAAATCAGCTCTGCATAGTCCATCAGATACGCAACAGCTGCAAGTTCGTTCCGTACAAAGACCGCAAGGCAGTCTGCGCTGATTTGAAGAAAATCTACGGTGCCGTGAATATCGATGACGCTGAGTTTGCCAAGGAAGAGTTCCGCGAGAAGTGGGATAAGAAGTGATATTGTCAATATCCCTTTACACATTTTCCTTAAAAAATTTTGAGATGTTCTGTATTGGAATAAATCCCCATGAAGCGTAGCGGAATGGGGATTTATTCCAATACGTGCGCCGGGCTTACGCGATTTGCGACAGGGGGCATTTTCCGTAATATCGGTAACGCACTTCTCGCAGGGTTTCTCCTAGCAAAAATCCCGTTTCAGCAAATCGTCTGATTTCCGGGCTTCTTTATCTGCTTTAGTTATTCCGTTGGGCTTGCGGTTTGGTTTGTGTGTAAGCCCGATGTCCCTCATCACCCGATATACTGTGCTTTCACTTGGTATATCTGCGTCAGGGTATTTCAGAATAAGCGCCTTATGCATTCTTTCTCTGCCGTATGTATCTTTCTACTCGTCCTCAGTGATTATTTCCATCCTCTTAGCTGCCAGAGCTTCGTGCTTCCATGGCTTGTCACCGTTCTAAAGG
>CAMAGG010000254.1 GCA_945833805.1 uncultured Clostridia bacterium
ATTAAAAATACACGCTTTTATCATTATATCACAGCATTGAAAAAAATTCAAGTGCCGGTTTGAATTTAATATCAGGCGGCGTCATCTGCTTCCGGCTGATAATCGCTGAACCTCACGGACATCAGCGTATCCTTTCCGTCCCAGCGGCTGATGGTGTATTCCATATACTTCTCAGGCTGAGCCTGAAGTCCGTTTATTCCTGCGACCGCAGCAACCGTCGGAGGAAGATATCCAACAACGACAGTGTAAACATCTCCGTCCTCTGCAATGCTCACTATCTGCGGTGAATAAGTGAGGTAACGGATATTCTTGTTTGCGGTGTAGGTGTGGGTTTCCTCGTTATAGGTGAAGCGAACTTCCGCAGTGCCTACCGTCTGATGCTCCAGTGACACTGAGGAACCGAACAGTTCACGGCAGGACGCGCTCACGTTGTATTCCGGAATGGAAAGACCAGTTCCCTCATCACGCTCAAACTGGGAGGTGTCGCTGTTCAGCAGGATATTCCATATCGCGCAGGAAATCTTAGAGGAATCCGGGATCTCGTCCGCCTCCTCAAACGGCGCAATATCGTTTACCACCACCGGGAAAATGAACGCGGCGAACTCGTTTTTGAGTGACGTGTTATCCAGCAGATTTGCGGTAACATTTGCCACAAACTGCACCGACGAAATAACGCCGATAAAAGCCATAATAATAACGAAAACCGCGAAACCAAAGAAAAACCTTCTCTTTTTCTGATTTACCGGTTCGGTCTGCTCTGCTTCCGGGCTGCTGCCAAGTTCCGCGATATCGCTTTCGATATCCGGCTCCTGCTCCAGCGAGCCGAAAAGCTGATTGATTACCCGCTCACCCTGCGGCTGCTGGTTCTGAGGGGAATGCTTTTTCTTTTTTGCCATAAAAACCTCATTTTAACTGCGTATCTGACCGTTTCCGTTTATCAGATATTTGTAGGTCGTGAGCGCTTCAAGTCCCATAGGTCCTCTTACATGGAGTTTCTGGGTAGAAATGCCTATCTCCGCGCCAAGACCAAATTCAAAACCGTCTGTGAACCGTGTGCTTGCGTTAACATACACCGCCGCCGCGTCAACCCTCTGCTGAAACAGCTCGGCGCTGCGCAGGCTCTCGGTTACTATGCACTCGCTGTGCTTCGTTCCAAATCGGTTGATGTGGGCGATAGCCTCGTCAATACTCTTTACTACCTTTGAAGCAATGCGGTAATCAAGGAACTCCGTCGCATAATCTGTATCGTCCGCCAGCTTCTCAACCTTCACGAACTTCGCGGTATCTTCATCGCCGCGAATTGCGACCTTCCCCTGCCACTTTTCGGAAAGCTTCCGGAACAGCTCCGGCGCTGCCTTTTCATGTACCAGGATATTCTCGATCGCGTTGCAGACGGAAGGACGCTGGGTCTTTGCGTTGTTGATTATATCCACTGCCATGTCGATATCGGCGCTTTCGTCAACATAAACGTGGCAGTTGCCCTCGCCGGTCTGGATAACCGGGATCGTGGAATTCTCGATAACCGCGCGGATAAGTCCGCCGCCGCCCCTCGGAATAAGCAGGTCGATGTATTTATTCAGCTTCATCATCGCGTTTGCGACGTCGCGGGAGGTGTCCTCCACAAGCTGGACTGCGTTTTCGTTGCAGCCGCAGCTTTTCAGCGCTTCTCTCATGAGGTTCACAAGAGCCTTGTTTGAGTTGATAGCGTCGCTGCCGCCGCGTAGAATGACGGTATTACCTGCCTTAAAGCACAACGCCGCAGCGTCTACGGTGACATTCGGACGCGACTCAAATATAATTCCAATAGTGCCTATGGGAACGCGCTTCTTTACAACGTGCAGTCCGTTCGGAAGATCGCTGCCGCCGATAACCTCGCCGATAGGGTCGGGCAGTGAGATCACCTTGTCAACGCCGTCCGCCATACCGGAAATGCGCGCTTCAGTAAGGGTCAGGCGGTCTATCATTGCTTCTGACATTCCGTTCTTCCGAGCCTGCTCGATGTCAAGCTTATTTGCCCCGATGATCTGGGTAACATGAGTGCGCAAAGCAGCGGAAATCGCCGATAGCACCCCGTTCTTTTCCTTGGTTCCAAGCGCAGAGATCTCCGGCTCAGCAGACTTTGCATTTGCGCCCAGCTGTTCAATGTATTCCATATATACCTCTTTCTGTCACTTGACCGCCTTGAAATATGTACATACCGGCTCGCCCTCAAAAAGCTCATACAGCAGTTCGGGATCCTGATTTCCGATAATTACCGTGTCGATCCCCTCTTCGGTAGCTATCTGAGCAGCCTCGATCTTTGTAAGCATTCCACCGGTGCCGAGAGCGCTGCCAGCCCCTTGCGCTGCGGAAATTATCTCCGGTGTGATCTTCTCCACCACCGGGATCAGCTTTGAACCCGGCTGCTTCGGGTCGCCGTCGTATAGACCGTCAACGTCCGTCAGCATAACCAGCAGATCCGCGTCGCACAGGGACGCAACTATCGCTGAAAGCGTGTCGTTCTCATCAAAATCAAGCTGTTTTATTGAGATAGCGTCGTTGGCATTAATTATGGGAATTACCTTCATCTCAAACAAACGGTTGAAAGTATTAATAACGTTGGTTTTACGCTCCTTGTTTGAGATCACATCTCTCGTCAACAGTATCTGTGCCACCTTGTGGTTGTATTTTCCAAATGTTTCGCTGTAAAACGTCATCAGCTCGGACTGTCCGATCGCCGCGCACGCCTGCTTTCCCGGCATATCTGTCGGCTTTCCGGGAAGTCCTGCCTGGGCCGCGCCAACGCCCTGAGCGCCAGAGGTGACGAAAATTATCTCTCTGCCGGAGTTCTTGATGTCCGACATTACTTCAATAAGGTGCTGGCACTTTCTGATATTAAGGTGTCCGGTCGGATAGGCGAGCGTGGAGCTGCCTACCTTTATTACAATACGTTTTTTGTTCTCAAAATCCTTCATGGGGACCCTCTTTCCGGTTCGGTTTGTATATGCGCAACAGCGTTCTTCGCCTGCACATAAACGTACATTATATATTATATCAAATATTTGCGGGAATTGCAACACATATCTTCAAAATATCTTCAAATTTTTTGGTGAT
>CAMAGG010000255.1 GCA_945833805.1 uncultured Clostridia bacterium
ATTAAAGCGAAGCGTAACAAAATCAGCCGCGTGAGTATGCGCGTTTGAACGGGGCCGATTTTGTTTTAATCAGCGTCTCCCTAGAAATATGTAAGCTGATGAGGTGCTAAGGCATTAGCCGGTGGTTTTTAGAGATGACCTATAATTATATCACCAAACACTCAAAAAATCAAGAAAAATCCCGCCCCCGGCAGCCCGGAAGCGGGAATATCACCTAATTAAATCAGCCCGGAATTATTGACAGCCGCCACAAGCGCTCTCACAGAAGCCACGATGATATCCGTGTGGATACCCGCGCCCCAGCTGACCGTGCCGTCCGGTTTGGAGATACCGATATATGCCGCCGCCTTTGACTTAGAGGACTGCTCCAGCGCGTTCTCGGTGTAGGTTGCGATGTGGTAATCTATGCCAAGCCCGGTCTTTACCGCATTGGAAACAGCGTCAAGACGTCCGTTGCCGACGCCCTCCCAGGTGCGCTTCTCTCCGCCAACTTCCATCGTTACAACAGCGGAGATATTGTCACCCTGAGTGTAGTGCGCCTCAACAAATTTCAGCCTGCCCTGCGGCTTGAGGTAATTCTTCTCGAAAATATCATAAATCTCGCTTGGAACAAGTTCCTTATGCAGATGGTCGGACACTCCCTTTACCACGTAGCCGAAATGCTCTCTCATCTTCGGCGGCATGGAAATTCCATAGGTCTGCTCCATGAGATAGCCGATACCGCCCTTGCCGCTCTGGCTGTTTATGCGGATAACATCCCCCTCGTACTCTCTGCCGATATCGTGCGGATCTATCGGGATATAGGGAACGTTCCAGTGCTCCGGATCCTTTTCCTCACGCCACTTCATGCCCTTTGCTATCGCGTCCTGATGAGAACCGCTGAATGCCGCGAACACAAGCTGTCCGCTGTATGGCATACGCTCGTAAACGTGCATTCTCGTCAATCTTTCGTAAATAGAGGCAAGCTCCGGCAGATTGCTGAAATCGAGGTTCGGCTCAACACCGTGGGAATACATATTCAGCGCCAGCGTAACGATATCCACATTACCGGTGCGCTCGCCGTTGCCGAACAGAGTACCCTCTACCCGGTCAGCCCCGGCAAGCAGTCCCAGCTCGGTGTCCGCAATTCCGCAGCCCCGGTCGTTGTGCGGGTGCAGAGATATCTCAAGACTCTCGCGGCTGTGCAGCACCTTGCACATATATTCCACCTGCTGAGCATAAACATGCGGCAGGCTCTCCTCAACAGTTACCGGCAGGTTGATGATGACCTTCCAGTCGGGGGTGGGCTGCCAGATGTCGATAACCGCATTGCATATCTCAGCAGCGAACTCCGGCTCTGTTCCGGTGAAGCTCTCCGGGGAATACTCAAAACGGAAGTTGCCCGGGGTCTTTTCCCGGTATTCCTTCAGCAGCTTCGCGCCGGTCACGGCGATGTCGATTATCTCCTCCTTGCTCTTGCGGAAAACCTGCTCCCGCTGTGCCACGGAGGTAGAATTGTACAGATGAACGATAGCATTCTTACAGCCGTCCAGCGCCTCAAAGGTCTTTTTGATGATATGCTCGCGGCTCTGGGTCAGCACCTGAACTGTCACATCGTCCGGGATAAGGTTCTGCTCAATCAGTGCGCGACAGAACTCGTATTCCGTTTCAGAAGCCGCCGGGAAGCCTATTTCGATCTCCTTGAAGCCTACCTCGACCAGCTTCTTGAAAAATTCCAGCTTCTCTTCAAGGCTCATGGGAATTATCAGCGCCTGATTTCCGTCCCGAAGGTCAACGCTGCACCAATTCGGCGCTTTTTCAATGTAATCCTTCTTCGCCCAGTCCATGCAGGTGAACGGCGGCATGAAGTATCGTCTTGCATACTTGCTTGATTTTGTCATTTTCTTGTCCTTTCCGGGCAATGCCCCTCATATTGAAATGTATCGAACCTGTTGAACTGCAAACCGCAAAATAAAAAAGCTCCATCTCAGTCAAGAGATGAAGCTTGAAACTCCACGGTACCACTCTCATTGGCATAATCTGCCCACTCTTACACATCAGACAATGTGTTTCTCGATAACGGGAGAACCCGAAACGGCTTAATTAGAAAACTGTTCAGCCGTTCTGCTCAAGGAGGAGCTATGACCCTGCCGCTCTGCCGACTCGCACCAACCGCCGGTTCTCTGTAATCACATCAGGGCTTTATTTCCTTTCAACGCATTTCAACATATTCTATTTTGGATTATACCACACATTTCCTCATTTGTCAAGTGGAATTTCCAAATTATTCAGCGTTTCCCGCCGCGCTCAGCGAAATCCTCGTCCAGCTCCTGCCGCCATTCCTCGTTACATGAGCATTCACCACCGCCCCTCGCGTAAGCCACCGCGCAGCTCACAGCCCTGAACAGCTTGCTGGAGCCTTTGCTGTCCGCACAGTAATCCACTGCATTCCTCCGGTCAATTCCCATGCTCCCGGCAGTTTCCGCAGCGTCGATATTAGCGCCGAGGAACAGGAACTCCCAGTTATATTTCTTCTGCTGCCGCTCGATCATTGACTTCACCTTTTTTATATTGTAGAAGCGGCTTCTGTTCTCCATGCCGTCAGTGGTGATGACAAACAGCGTTTTGTTCGGCACATTCTCCGGTCTTGCGTATTTGTGGACATTGCCGATATGGTGTATCGCTCCGCCCAGTGCGTCAAGAAGCGCTGTGCAGCCCTGCGGAACGTAATCCTCTCTTGTCAGCCGCTCCACCTTGCCAAGCGGCGTTCTGTCGTGTATCACCCGGCTGTCGCTGTTGAATACCACAGTAGAAACCAGAACCTCCCCATCCTGCTCCCTCTGCTTTTCGAGCATGGAGTTAAAGCCCCCTATGGTGTCAGAAGTCAGGCTTTCCATTGAACCGCTCATGTCAAGAATAAATACCAGTTCTGTAACGTTGTTTTTCATAGCAAATACCTCCGAAATGTTTTATTGTGTTTCCACTGTCATAAGTATAGCATTCCGGGAAATAAAAAT
>CAMAGG010000256.1 GCA_945833805.1 uncultured Clostridia bacterium
GCAAGGTCGGTGAGGATATGGTTCGTGAGTATCTGAACTACTGCTTGCAGCAGGATGATGTGTTTAGCAAGTGGTTGGAGATATTCAGCCATAGTTAAGCTGATAACTCCAGCAATCAAATTTAGGGCAAAAAAATAACGGGGAGATGTCCCCGTCTGCGGTGGCCCAGGTCGAATGACCAAGCCAAAAGACACATCATATCGTGCCTTGAATATATTATATCAGAACAACCCCAGATTGTCAACCAGCCCAGTTGGGGATATATGAATTTCCCCAAAAATCGGCTCACAATTAAACAACCATCAGCCGATTGCAGAAATGTAGTCGGTTTTTTGTTTTCAGAAAGGAAAAACTATGTCCAATATCAGAAATGAACTGCTGTTCAGCGGTGATGAGTCAGCCATAATGAATATGCTTGAGAGCGTCATTAACCGCAAGTCTCAAACGCTCAATTTCAACGATATTTTCCCTGTCCCAAGCGAGTTAGTACCTCTCCCTGCAAACCTTGCGCGGGTGAAAATTGATTGCTACCTTACGGCGGTAAATCCCAAAACGGCGGACTACCACCGGGAAAAGCTGCCTGCCGATGAGTACGGCAGACTATTCAAGTTTGTCACGGATTATTTCGATTGCAACGACGGCTACTGCCACCGTATCACAGGCGAGTACATTCCTCCCCGCGCGGCTTTTTTCGATGATGGCAGGAAGATGGTAGAGTATCTGCAAAGATACGGAGCGCCGCATTGGTATGATTGGTGCAAACAGAATTGGGGACAAGCAGAGAACCCGCGAATTACCGTGTGCAGCGACAACAGATTGGTTTTCGACACCGATACCGCCCCGTCAAGAAAGGTAGTGGAAAGTCTTGCGGAACTTTACCCGTCAGTAGAAATCCGCTATCGTTGGGCAAGCTGGGGCGGTCGTTTTGCCGGTGCTGCCACCTACGAAAATGGGCATTCAATCTCCGAACAGGTGTTTCTGCCGTTTTCCGAGGAAGCAAAGCAGATGGAAGTGCTGCTGTTTCCCACAGTATTCAGATCCAATCAAAACGACGATTGCGATCAGCCCGAACCCGTATGATATGAAAAAGCACCGAGCGGATAACTCGGTGCGGGGTATGGGTCTTGAATAAGTAATGGGGAACTGCTCGACTTATGGATTTGTTTATTTCTTTACAATTCTCCATTCCTCTCCAGCGATTATGTATTGGAACTCAGACAAATTTTCATCAAGCATTACATTTAGTAAATCATAAAAATCATTCACAAGATTTAATGTTGACAATTCTGCTTTTTTAATCCAATACATTTTGCCCTCTTTTGAGCTTCTTAACTCCCCTTCAAACTGATTAGTTTCGAAAAGGAACACAATATATCTGCCGCCTTCTATTGGAAATTGTTTAACACCGCATAAGTGAGGGTTTATTATAGTCAGACCTGTTTCTTCTTTCATCTCCCTTATAACTGCATCAACGATAGACTCTCCTGTTTCAATATGCCCTCCGGGAAGTGTAAACCCTTTCCAATCATTTTTTATCCTCTTCTGTAATAGGTATTCTCCATCTTTATGAATTAAACATAAGACTGTAAGCTCAACATTTTCTGTTCGCATTGATTCTCCCCCATTTTTTTATTGACAACTTCCGATATATCGCTCAGTTGCTTTCCAACTCCTATTATATCATAACCGACAAGAAAAGTCAATCAAGCTATACCTAACCACCAAGAACGGGACATGATGTCTCGTTTCACATACGATTACAATATAGAAAGGAACAACCATGAACAACGAAAACAGAACCTTAGCCGGTTACAAGATAATCAAGTCGCTTACCGTTGCCAACGCGGAGTATGTTCTCGGACAGAACGAGAATAACCCCGACTTTTATGCAACATGGCGCGTTTTTGACCACGATGATTTTCAGTGGGGAGCGTATTTCACGGACGGGAACGGAGCGAAGAATCTGCTTGCAGCAGAAAAGTCGCTTTGCCAGCGCGCCTTGACCGAGGTCAACAACAATTACCCCGAAGAAGAAATTGAGTTCACAACATCTGCTATCGTCCGCACCTTGTTCGGCGAACGCCATCGTTTCGGGCTAACACAGGACGAAATGGCTATGATACATCATGCGGTTGAGCGACAAAATATAACCGAGTCTATATCGACAATGGTTGCCGATAAGAATATTGACCCATATTCAGAGAATAACGCAAAGCTCATTGCCAAAATCGCCGACAAATTTATAAGCGATTTCAATCGGGGTATAGGTCACAATATTGCGCTTGAGGAATACATCAAAGAACACATCGCCGAGTTTGAAAAAGACCTTGCTCCCAAACTGTACGACATGAGCTATCTTGACACATCTCCCTGCTCGGACTACACCGGCAAGGTAATGCTGCTGCGCCCCGACGCACTTTCGGAGGAATACAGAGAATCAAAGTATCAGCTTTTTCTTGCGGAGGGCGGCTTTGGCTGTAATCCTGAATCCAGTGGGCGTGCGGTAATCGGGCATTTCCTTTTCGATAAAGAAGATACCCGAATGAACCGCGAGGACTTTTTCGGAGTGTTCGATGAGAAATATCTTCCCGAATGGGCAAAAGAAAACCTTGCGGAACTCCGCGGCGATAACAACTCCGAGAATAACGACTCCGAGGATAACGACTCACCCGATATGAACTGAGGTGTTATATGTATAAATACAGCAAGGAAGATTACATGAAACTTGCGGGTGCAAGCTGTCTTGATGTTGCCATCGCCCTCGGAATGACGATTGACGAGGGCAGCAAGACTACATCAAAATCTGTTCACATTATTGATAGCGGCGGTTTGTATGTTTTCCCCGACAAAAACAACTGGTACAGGCATTCAGACGGAGCAAAGGGATTTCCGATAGACCTTGTTACTGATACACTGGGCTGCAACCGCGAGGAAGCCCTTGACTTTATTGCAAAGTATGTTGTGAACGGCGTTT
>CAMAGG010000257.1 GCA_945833805.1 uncultured Clostridia bacterium
AGAACGACGGGATATCCATATATCATATGTCAGAGCCGATAACTCTGTACAAAGGGCAGAATATATATATATATATATATCAGCGTTCCGCTCAACGACTTCGTCGGGCACAGACTACTCGTGAACGGAAACAAAACAGAGTTGACGATCAACGGCGACGGTATCCTCTGGGGAACAAACATTCTGGTCGAGTCCGATACCCTGACGCTGGATTTGGAAGAAGCAGAGTGGACTGAAGAGCAACTGGCAGAGCTGGTGACCATAAAGTGCAGCGATGACGTCGAACTCCACCCTTACAACAGCTTTCTGGGTTCTGTCATAAGCTCGTATACAGTAAAAAACGGAGAGTATTTCAGCCGCAGCCACAAACTGGTGCTGATGTCTGAAAAGACCGACGGTATCACAAAGAAATTTCTCATCAACAACCAGGTAGTCACTCCCGAATTATCCGACGGAAAATATACGGCATTCTACAACATTCCGACAGATGTGACAGAGCTTGATATCAGCGTCGTTTATGAAGCTGAGTCAGGCTCAGTATACTTCGGTTCGAATGACTGTCTGAATTGGACTCCTGTTGATTCCGCTGAGGGTTATATAATTAGCGTGAGCATTGATGGCGAATACGCTTATTCGCTTGATGCTTCATGGGCGCTTTCGGATTATTTCCTTGAACAGAACGCTCCCATACGTATCGGCAACTATGAGATAAGCGTATATGCGGTGATCCCGGATGCGGACGCTCAGTATATAGGCAGCACTTACGTCCAGGTTGATTCTGCACAAGTAGATGAAAACACATTCTATTTTAAGAAAAACTACGACAACTGCTACACCATCGTAGGTGCCGACTACGGAACGGCAAACGTTGTGATCCCCGGATATATCAACGGCGTTCAGGTCACTGAAATAGGACAGGCTTCCCTCTGGAATCACAACGACATTGAAAATGTCACTATTTCCGAAGGAGTTAAGAAGATACAAGGCAAATCCTTCTTAGGCTGTGAAAACCTGAAGACGATAAACCTCCCCGATTCGCTGGAGCGCGTTGACGGATTTGCATTTGAATACTGCTCCTCCGTCACATCAATGACGATACCCAAGAATGTGTCCTATATCGTGTGGAGTCCCTTTAACGAAATGGCATCGCTTACCGAGATAAACTGCGATCCGGAAAACGAATACTACACCTCTGTTGACGGTGTTCTTTTCAACAAGGATATGACCGCAGTCATTGCATACCCCGTAGGAAGAAAAGGTGCTTATACCGTTCCGGAAACTGTTAAGAATATTGAACCGTATGTGTTCAGCGGCGCAAAGTATCTGCCCGAGATCAATATTCTTGGTTCGATAGAGGGAATAAACAACGGCGCTTTCGACAACTGTACTTCTCTTGAATCCGTATTTATAAACGAGGGTGTAAAATATGTCGGCAGTTATGCATTTTCGGGCTGCACGAATATCACCACCTTCTATGTCCCAGAATCCGTAACCAATATCGGCGACTGTGCCTTTGGCTTTACCGACCCGTGGACTATTAGCCCTGACTTCTACCTTTCAGGTAAGGAAGGTTCTATGATTGAGGCATACGCGTTCAGATACGGTATCCCTTTCAACCCTGTGGGAACGGCGGAAAGCGATCCATTTGACCAGAGCAACAGCCAGAGCAGCAGCGTAGAGGATATCGACGGTGAGATCTCGGCTACGCCTTCTGTAAACATTCAGGACAAGAACAACGGCAGTTTCAATTTCAGTAACTATTTCTTCAGCGTGAGCAAGATGAAGGATCTGGAAAAGGAAGAAACATATCATGGGCTTCTGGAAGGAAAAGAGTCTGACACCGTACATTTCCTTGATATTGACCTTACCGACGAAAACGGCACTTCATTCGGCGACGCTTTCTCCGGTCTTATTATGGTAGATATTCCATACCCGCTTGAACAGCTCGGCAACGGTTATGGCAGATATCATCTTTACAGAATGACGGAAAACGGCGTAGAGGAGAATCCCGGAAAGCACGTTTCTATTTCCGGAAACCATTATTACAGAGTATATCTTGAACATTTCAGCGATTACGCTCTTGTTGAAAATAAAGATACCGTTGCCTGTGTGGGTCACAGCATACTGCTCGGCAACGATATCGGCGTGAAGTTCTTCATGGACATTGCAGGAGATTTTACGTCGTCGGAAAGCAGCATGGTGTTCTCTGTATCCGGGAAAGAAACTGAGAAAATACCCGTTGCCAGCGCTGAAAAGGCCGAACTTAACGGCAAGGAGGTCTATATGTTCACCTGTCATGTCGCGGCGGCGGAAATGACAGATCAGATCAGCGCTCAGATCGTCTGCAACGAAAACACCAGCGATGTTTTCAGCTATTCCGTGCAGAAATATGCAGATTATATCCTCGCAAACAAAAGCGAAAACACCGAGTTTGCGAAAGCAGTGCCTGTGGCTACACATTATCAACTCAATGAACGCTGCAGAGCCAATCCATAAAAACGCCCTCCGCAATCCATTTTGCAGAGGGCGAATTCCTATTTACGACAATCGTAAGTTACCTTATTTCTTCTTTCTTTTTGCCGAAACAACAGCCGCACCAACTACTCCGACCGCCGCAAAACTCAAAACGATACCTGTGTCGGGATTATCGTCAGGTTCGTTCTCGTTCGTGGTGTCGGCTATTTCTCCCTCGCTGTCAGAAGTATCGGTATCATTATCCGATGTTTCCTTTTCCTCGGTACTGCTATTTTCATCGTTATCGGTATCCTTGGCGGCAATATCCGCTGTCAGGATTTCGGGCATATCGTCGCAGAGCATTACTACATAATTGCCATTTTCGGTGACATCGGGCAGAATAACCTTGCCGTCCACGCCGAGCTTCGCGCAAGTCACGAATACCAGCTTACCATCAACAGACTTGTAGAGGTTGTTGATATCCTGCTGGGTCTGCTGATTGATGAGCT
>CAMAGG010000258.1 GCA_945833805.1 uncultured Clostridia bacterium
ACATGTTTTCGCAGTGGTCAAGAAACAACTTCGGTATCGAAAAACACGCTATCGATGTCTGCGAAAACAGACGGCAAAATTGAATATGATGTTTGCGCTGGCAAACCTGATTCTGGCTGACAGACCTTGTCTGGCACACCATACGATGGGTTGCCCCTGAAAAATGCCGTCTCAACCTCAAAGGAATACACATATCTCAATGGCATGGGAATGCTGGTGTATAATACTTCCGAAGAAGTCCTCTGCATGGGTCTTAAGCGCGTTGCCGATGGGCTGAAAAAAGGCGAGCTTGAGTTCGACCTGTACTATGACCCGGATATAAAGGATGAAACCATAAAGCTGATGAGTGATGGGTTCTATATTTATCTTTGTAAGTACGGCGCTTATGCTAAATGTAAATCACTTATTTTTAATGACAACGGCGTACACATAACATTCGAACCTCTTTCCGTCATCAGCGAAGCAGTCAGAAATATCATAAATTGCATTGAGGCAAATACCTACAATATCACTTTAGTCAGCAAACCCGGCGTTGGAAAAGAGCTGAAAAGCAAGTTGTTATCTCTGCTGAAGGATTAAGGATATTATGCAACTTACTGTGCTTTGGTTGATTTGGTATAGCCTCATCGAAAAACATATTAAGTTAGAGACAGATTTATTTCTGAAACAGACTTCCATATTAAATAGCTTTTGATAACACAAATAAAGCGACATCACCGTTTGATGATGTCGCCATAATAAAGCATGATTTCTGAAGATGATATTTTACCTACGGAGTATAAAACTATCTTAATAAGAATAGTAATTATTCCAAATACTGGTTACTTGCCATTCTTCTAAACCATATTGATCCATTACCTCTTCCCAAATTTGATCAGAATACTTATCCCCAGCATATCCACCCTCTAACTTATCGTAATAATCATATTGGCTTTGTATGTACTCACAAATCTGTTTCTTTTCTGAGTTTGTCAAATCTTCATAGGGTTTTGGAGTCTGAATATCAGTAATGCTGCTTGTAGCGTTACTAGTTTGCGAATAAGAACTGCTATCATCTGGAGAAGCATTTTTCTCACATCCACAAAGCGCCACTATAAAAGATAATACTACAAAAACAGATATAAAATGCCTTTTCATTGTATTAACCACCTTTTGAATAAAAAATAGCCATCCATTTGCCTAATTTGGATTACTTTAATTTATTATACACTATTTATTTAGAAAAGTCAATACATTTCGTTAATGTCTAGGACTATAAGCAACTGTTGATAAATACGAATAATACTTGCATTTTCCCTTGCAACACTTTCACTAAATCGCATAACGCTCCCATATACAATACACTCACAATACACAATTGAATATAAATCCGCACTATTAAAGGCTTTTTTCGGGCGTACTGTTGCTGTTGAGGAAAGTTTCAAGAAGTAATTTTTTTGTTGCCCCCCCTGTAAGAATGGCTTAACAGAGCCAATCTTTGAGGTTGGACACAGATGGGCAACACCCGAAAATTCAAACTTTTTTACCGCCCTTTCGGATATCCGGGAGGGCGGGTTTATTATGCCTTGCCGCTAAAAAACAATCACCCCTGCTTACCGCAAGGGTGATACTGTCATTAGGAAAACGCTTAATTATCTGTTCATATAACCAAGCGCAGCGAAAAACATTTCGTATGAATCGTCCCAGCCGTCGGGAGTATCAACTCCGCCGCCGTTTACCGAACGACACATAGCAGCGCAGCTTTCTTCTCCCTCGTAGATAAGTTCAGCCGCAGTTATCGGAAACCCCTCAGCGGTAGCGAGTTCGCACAGAGCGTTTACCGGATTTTTGTCATTTCGCGTTGCATAAATTCTTTCTGTAAGGTCTTTGTTTTTCGCTGCTTTTTCAAGAAGCATTGTAAGGCTGTTATTCATCATATCACCTCTTGCTTTTGTTCATTACGCAAATTATAGCATAATATCTCGCCCTTGTCAACTATGCGTTGATGTGCAATCCCGGTCTATAAGAGAAGATAAAAAAATCTCCGCTGTTAAAGGCGGCGATAAGATTATGATTGCGGGTCTCCTGTAACACTCTTGTAGTCATTCAGGAAATATTCCCTAAACACCGCCTCATACTGCTCGTGCGAGGGGCTGTTGCGCTTGCTTGTCCAGCTGTTTGTTTTATAAGGCAAACTCTTAATCTTCAAAAATATAGTCCAAATCGCTACTAAAATCGCGTGCCTTATTCTTATAATCATTGATTGTATCCTTGACCTGTTCAAAAGAGCCAGTCGGATTTTGGCAGAAATCAAAGAATGAACTTGTTGTTGTTTAATATCCTTTAAGATTGGGATAGTGCTCATAGTCAGAATATTTTTCACTTAATTCTTTCATCTGCGTCTTTGCCGCGTCTAATGCAGTTTGGGCTTCTTCAGCCTTACCATTTGCGATGTATGCGCTTGATACTATTGTTACACAAAATGAAAAAAGGCTATCTTCCATTATTTTGAAATAGTAATTTGTATCCCTGGTGAGTTTAGCTTTATCTTCGTCTGACATCTCATTCCAGTTCTCACCTGTAATCTCTGCTATTGCATAACCAACTCCGTCAGTAAGCTCATCTTTACTCAAAGAAAGCTCTTTAGCAAGATAATCTACGCCATCATCAAGAATTTCATCATCGTCATAAATTCCTAAACGCCATGCTTCGTAAAGGTCACTCGCAAACTGCTCAGTGATTTCATAAGCAACATCTATGTTTTCATAAGCAGCTTTTGAAGCTTCAAAAGGTTTCTTGTTGCCACCGCTACAAGCTGTCATTGATACACATGTTGCTACCGATAAAATTAGAGCTATGATTTTCTTCATAATAGTACCTCTCCTTAAATATAATTTGGCTAGCATTAAAGTGTCAGCTGCCACACATTCAACCCTCGGAATATGTCGAATGTTCTAT
>CAMAGG010000259.1 GCA_945833805.1 uncultured Clostridia bacterium
GTCGCAAAAAGCTCATCAGGCATACCAGTTCTAAAACCCTTGAACCACAATTGCGGATTGACTTCAACACCTAAATCTGCGGCAGAAAGTCCGTGGTAATAGTGCGGCTGGGAATACTGCGGCTGCGACACCTTACCGCCCATTATTGCGTACATTTTATCCTAATATTTTCTTAATATCCTCAGCCGGCTTATTAGTTGGAGTTATATTGTATTTCTCAATCAGTACATCAAGCACACTCTTTGAAACAAATGCAGGCAGCGTTGGACCGAGATAAATGTTCTTTATCCTAAGGTACAAAAGTGTCAGCAGAATGCATACCGCCTTTTGCTCATACCACGAAAGAACAAGGGTAAGTGGCAAGTCGTTTACGCTGCATTTAAAAGCGTCCGCGAGAGCAAGTGCAATTTTAATTGCGCTGTATGCGTCATTGCACTGACCGCAGTCCAGAATTCTCGGAATGCCCTCGATATCGCCCAAATCCAGATCATTGATGCGGTATTTCCCGCAAGCAAGAGTGAGGATAATCGTGTCGTGGGGAGTCAGCTTTGCAAAATCAGAATAGTAGCTTCTGCTTGGTGAAGCCCCGTCACAGCCGCCTATAAGGAAGAAATGTCTGATTTTACCCTGCTTTACAAGTTCAACGATCTTATCTGCATGGGACAAAACTGCATTGTGAGCATAACCCGTTGTTACAACGCTTCCGCCGTTCATTCCCGTCATTTCCTTGTCCTCGTCATAACCACCGCACTCAATTGCTTTCTCTATCACGGGCGTGAAATCCTTGTCGTCGCCGATATGAACTATGTCGGGATAGGACACAACAGATGTGGTGAATACTCTGTCACTATAGCTCTCCCTCACGGGCATAAGGCAGTTTGTTGTGAACAGGATCGGCGCAGGAATGTTGTGAAACTCCGACTGCTGATTCTGCCAGCCAGTACCGAAATTCCCCTTTAAATGCGGGTATTTTTTCAGCTCTGGATATCCGTGTGCAGGGAGCATTTCGCTGTGTGTGTAAATGTTGATTCCTTTATCCTTTGTCTGCTCAAGAAGCAGCTTTAAGTCGTGAAGATCATGGCCGCTGACTACAATAAACGGTCCCTTTTCAATGGTTAGCGGAACCTCCGTTGGTTCGGGGTCGCCGTACGCATCGGTGTTTGCTGCGTCAAGCAGTTCCATGCATTTGAGGTTGATCTCTCCTGTTTTCATAACAAGTTCAAACAGCTCGTCCGGAGTCTTCTTTTCGCCGATAGCATACAAAGCCTCGTAGAAAAAATCGTTCACATCGCTGTCGGTTTTGCCGAGAACTAATGCGTGATAGGCATAAGCAGCCATGCCCTTTATGCCAAACAGAACAAGGGATTTCAGCGAACGGATATCCTCGTGGTCGTCCCAAAGGTTTTTCATATCGTAATCTTCAAATTTTTCGCTGTTGATCCTGCCTTTTTCTGTTTCGATCTGGGTTTTCATCTTCTTGATGGTGACGTTGTTGAAATTGACGTTCGTAATTGTGGTGAAAAGACCTTCCAGTACAAGCTTGTCGGTATTAGCTGTTGGATTGCCGGATTTTGCTGCACGCGCAAGTCCGATAAGAGCGCCTGTCAGCTCGTCCTGGAAATTGGAAGTGTCGGCTTTTTTTCCACAGACACCTGCCTTGCCCTCGCAAGCTTTGTTGTGAGCGGTCTGCTGGCACTGAAAACAAAACATATCTTTCATAGAGTACCTCCTGCTATTTCCTGATTTTTAGTTTCTCACAGTTGTCCACAGAAATACTGTTCTTAATCCACCTCGATTGCCTCTACGGGACAACCGTTTGCCGCTTCCAAAACGGAATTTACCTGCTCAGTGGAAAAATCACCGATTGCTTTGGCTACTCCGCTGTCTGTCATAGAAAATACCTCTGGACAGGTACTCACACATAATCCACAACCTATACAGTTTTCATTAACGTGAGCCTTCATAAAAGCTCCTTTCAGATTTGTTAATATGAAACTACAAGCTGCATGAGTTGAAATATCTTCATCCTTATCGAAAGAGAAAAAGTCATGCTGACCTTTTCATTCTGCACCAGCGTTTGGCTGACAACGACTTATACTCAACCGGTTTTTTTCAGCTGTAATTTCGCCTGTTTTTCAATGTTCTTGTACAAAATAGCATACCTCCGATCAATTAAATTATTCAGAATTTCTCCGTATACTGATTTTACGCTTCGTTCAGAGATCCCTCACTTTTTAGCTGCATGGGCCGATGAAATGCAGGTCATACAAGTCACCCCTGAAATATAGAAGATTATCGGAAAAAATCATGCGTATTAGCAAAGAAAAAAGATTGCCGATAATCTGGTCACCGAGGGTAACTGGCTATATGAAAAGAGGTAACCATGCCTTTGTGGCGTGGTTACCTTAGTGAAAATATGTTCTGTTTATCATTTGCGACTACTTAACAGAGTTTGGTAGAGGCACTCCAGTTTCTCAAAGACCTCCGTTTTTACTTTGTTTCTCCCACTCTCATAATTCATCAGCGTGTGACGGCACACACCGACCATCTCCGCAGCTTCCCGGATAGTCAGCCCGGCACGCAGCCGCAGAACCCTCAGTTGCTGACCATTGGACAATTCGTCAGTAGCTTCAGCGCACAGCAGGGAATCCTCCGGCTTTTTCCCGTGGACAATACGCACAGAACCGCACCAGAATGCGATATTCCGCAAATTCGGAATTGTTTCCGCAGATGTGTTATAGCTAATCCCATAAAAATCGTCGAATTATACAGAAATATGAACAATAGCGTCGTAAATGGGAATTTCAATAAGAGTAAAGCAACAATAGCGCGCATTTTGTATAAAAAGCAATAAAGGTTTATGTGATTTTTTGTTTTATAATTGACACTTAGAAGAATGCTTGAAGCAATTATACCATATTACC
>CAMAGG010000260.1 GCA_945833805.1 uncultured Clostridia bacterium
GTTTCTCTTAAAAAGTTATAAATGGAATAAGGGCAACGTCGCACCGCCACCCTTACAAAAGCCGAAGCATTTTGATATCAATATTATTATACTACTTTCTACGGCAAATTGTCAAGGATTTTTTTCAAGAATTCAAAAGAAGTTTTTACCACCTGGTTGGTTTGAAAATAATTTATATTTCTGAACATTCTGTTATTGATGAAATCCTTTAATCCGTTGAAACCATTTGTCTTAACATTATACGACACGGTATGTTCGTAAGCAATGATAAGACAGACAATTTCAAAAAATGGTCTGCATGATAGTTTCTTGTTTCTTTCTTCTTTACCAACGTTCGGAATAGATGCAACAAAATTTGTTACAAGCTGAGTAGGTTTGGTTGTTCCCGCATTCATATTGTTTAAAAGGCAGTTGTTATGTGCACACGCATTTCTTAAGCTTTTTACAGGCATTAAAAGTTGACGTGAAGGCAAGTCGATTTTATTGGCTGGGTATATATTATTATAGACTTCAACCAATTTAATCGTGTCTCCAAAACTGATTAATTCAACTAACACCCAAACAGGGCAATCGACAGAAAGAATTCGTGTCCGCAAATCCGAAATATTTGTATTTGATTGAAAGATATAACATAAGTTAAAATACTTTTCAATTAATGCTCCTGTAAAAACGGAATCCGCTTTCTGTTCGATTTTTGACAAGACACTAGGATTATCAATGATGAATATATCAACTAAATTATACCCATCCTCTAGAGGATTGTCTTCAACGGCTGCAAGAAGTTTTGTTTTAATAGCGTGCTCTATATCAACGCACATTTTAAATAGGATTGTTCTCAAATGCATATCTATAGTTGAAAGTTCAGTTAAATATGCAAATTCAAGATCAATATATTTGCCTTTATTTTCGCCTAGCAAATGCTTAACATAATTTTTCCGGTAACTAGCAGTCCTGAGATAATTGTTAATATTTTTAATGTATTCGGCTGCATCTGTTTCATTGGTAATATTGAACTTTATACCCTTTTCGTCCTTTAGCTTTTTTACAAGATCGCAAGCCGATATTTTAGGCTTATCATTCCTATGCATTGAATCACCTTCTCATGAGTGATATTATATCATAAATTAGCGAAAAAGGCAATACTTTTAGGAGGCGTTATGAACATTTTTGCTTTACTTTTCCATTCCAGGGACAAGCCTAAAAACAGCACAGCCGGCAGCGCCTACCGTTTTTACATGGG
Organism: uncultured Clostridia bacterium; assembly: GCA_945833805.1. GTDB lineage: Bacteria > Bacillota > Clostridia > Oscillospirales > Ruminococcaceae > CAG-115. Next base: position 1,241 of record CAMAGG010000260.1, read on the forward strand.
CGGTTCTACCGCAGGAAAGAACGTCACCGAGCGTTCCGCAATGCAGATGACCGCCGTGTATTCCTGCGTTCGTGTGCTGTCGGAAGCAGTGGCGAGTTTGCCGCTGCACGTTTACAAGTACCGTTCGGACGGCGGCAAGGAAAAAGCAATCGACCACACCTTGTACCGTCTGCTCCACGATGAACCGAACCCTGAAATGACCTCGTTCGTGTTTCGTGAAACGCTTATGACTCACCTGCTACTATGGGGCAACGCATACGCGCAGGTTATCCGAAATGGCAAGGGCGAGGTTATTGCTTTGTACCCGCTTATGCCAAACCGTATGCAGGTCAACAGAAATGAAAAGGGGCAGCTGTATTATCAGTACACCACATCTTCCGATGATGCGCCAACGATGGAAGGCTCTACCGTTGTGCTTATGCCGGAGGACGTTTTGCATATACCGGGACTTGGTTTTGACGGGCTTGTTGGTTATTCGCCCATTGCAATGGCGAAGAACGCTATCGGTCTTGCTATGGCAACTGAGGAATACGGAGCGAAATTCTTTGCAAACGGCGCTGCTCCGAGCGGTGTTCTTGAACACCCCGGAACGCTGAAGAACCCCGACAAAGTCCGCGAAAGCTGGAATGCCACGTTCGGCGGTTCACACAACGCAAACAAGGTGGCGGTGCTTGAAGAGGGAATGAAATACACTCCCATCAGCATTTCACCCGAACAGGCGCAGTTTCTCGAAACCCGAAAATTCCAAATCAATGAAATTGCTCGAATTTTCAGAGTGCCGCCGCACATGGTCGGCGACCTTGAAAAGTCGAGCTTTTCTAATATTGAGCAACAGTCGTTGGAGTTTGTGAAATACACCCTTGAACCGTGGCTTGTGCGGTGGGAACAGAGTATGGTCCGGTCGCTCCTTACTCCAAGCGAAAAGCAAGAATATTTCATCAAGTTCAATGTTGACGGACTGCTGCGCGGAGATTACGTAAGCCGAATGAGCGGGTACGCTACCGCACGGCAGAACGGTTGGATGTCCGCAAACGACATTCGGGAGCTTGAAAACCTCGACCGTATTCCCGCCGAGGACGGTGGAGATTTGTATCTTATTAACGGCAATATGACAAAACTGGCTGACGCGGGTATCTTCGCAGCCGGTAGCGGCACGGACGCCGCTAAATCAACGCCAAAAGGCGGCACGGATGCCGCCAACTAAGCGTTGATAAAGGAAAGGAGGATAATTCCGATGAAGAAGTTCTGGAAATGGACGAACAGGATAGCGAAGAACGAGGAAACACAGGAGCAGAACCCGGAGAGAACGCTGTTCCTCAACGGCACTATCGCAGATGAAAGTTGGTTTGACGATGATGTCACACCGCAGATTTTCAAGGACGAACTGATGTCCGGCAGCGGTGACATTACCGTCTGGATTAACTCGCCCGGTGGTGACTGCGTGGCGGCGGCGCAAATCTACAATATGCTGATGGATTACAAGGGCAACGTAACTGTGAAAATTGACGGTATCGCAGCAAGCGCCGCAAGCGTTATCGCAATGGCGGGAAATAAGGTGCTGATGTCACCTGTTTCAATGCTGATGATACACAATCCGATGACAGTTGCTATGGGCAACACAGCCGAAATGCAGAAAGCAATTGAAATGCTGTCCGAGGTCAAGGAAAGCAT
>CAMAGG010000261.1 GCA_945833805.1 uncultured Clostridia bacterium
TTATTGATCATCACAATATTCTTGCCGTCACCGCAGTATCTTTTTTCTGTATTCTGCCGGAGAAAATCCGGTCACCTGCCTGAACTGCCGTGAGAAGAATTTTTCATCATCGTAACCGCAGCTTACTGCTGTCGCATAAATGCTCATGGCGGTAGAATACAGTAAGTAGCAGGCTTTCATTACCCTTGAATTTATGCAGTCGCGGTTGTAACTTACATCAAAGCACTGTCGGTAAATCAAGCGGAAATGCCCCTCGCTGACGCACATTTTTCTGCTGACTTCCGAAAGCTTAGGCATCTTATTAGGCACTGAAATTATCCTGTTCCTTATGTCGGCAAGCTCGTTATAATGCGGAAGTCTTCTTCGTTCGCTTATCAGACCGACATCGCGCTCTGCATTCAGCGATACGGCTGAGCGCAGTTCTCCGACCAGCGTGTTATCGGAACTGTGGTATGTGATAATAACCTGCCGTTCATCGTGCCGTGAATAAACCTCGTTGTGGAGCGATATTTTCAGTTTCTCAGGGAACATTCCGTTTTCCTTTTTGAACAGGATAAGAAATGTGTTGTCATCGGTTCGGCAGCATATTTCATGCTGAGCGCATACACGTTTTATTGCTGACGCTGTTTCTGCGATTATATCGCTGCGGTAGTTTTCGCCAAACAGATATTCTCCGCCGTCCGGGAAACTAAGCTTTACCGCCTGAATGCAGAAGTTATGCCCGGCTTCCTCCACAATGCTTTCAAATTCACGAAGATTGTAGAACCCCGTCAGCGAATCATACAGTGCGGATTGCCGCTGGCATTGCGTGAGATAGTGGATATCATTCTTCATTCGCAGAAATTCCAGCGTATCCGCAACAGTCTTGTTCCAGTCGCGGAAGCTGAAATCATAGCTCGCCGGACGGTTGTATTCCAACACCGTGTACCCGTAAAGCCTTGTCTGAAAGCACACGGGATTCACATAGAAAATCGCAGGGGAATCGTGCTCCGTAATGAACGGCACGGGAGTTTCGCCACTGCTGAACTTTATCGGAGGTTCTGAATACTCGTTACCTATCGCACAGCACAGGAACTCACCACCGTTGAAACGTTCACTGTTCCATGCGCTGTCAAGGCACAGAAACAGCCTGTCAGCGCCGTGCAGCAGGTAGAAAAACTCGCTTACCGCTCCGGTGTATTCCTCAAGAGTACGCGATGTGGTGAGCCTGCCGGAAAACTGTGCCACGGTGCTCATAATGGTGTGATACTGGTCTATCTTTTCCGCGTTAAGCTCGTCTAAAAGCTGCGAACGGCAGGTGCCGCAGGAGCAGGTGTTTCCGCTTACGAACCTGTCGGAATTGTCTTGAATAGGACTGCCGCCGAGAATAGCACCCACAGCGTCCCGTCCCATTTTACGGCGGTTTCTGCGGTAAGTCGTCAGCAGCGGATAGTGATATATCCTTCCTGCGGTATGGTCGCCGCCGGTCTGGTCGTAGCCCGTTACCGTCAGCTCGCCGGGAATATCCACTCCTGCCGCCGAAAGAACATCACACAGCCCGAACGCCATGGAATCGTTGGTGCATATCACCGCCTGAGGTCGCGGAATTTCACCGCTGAGATACCGCCGGGCAAGTTCCTCGCCGGAATCGTTCCAGAAGTTCCCGTAATACACTCTGATATTATCAAGGCTTATTCCGTGCTTTCCGAATGCGCGCTTGCAGCCGTTCAGACGCTTTTGCGAAGTGGCGTTGTCCCTGCTTCCCGTCAGTATGTCGATGTCCGTGAAACCGTGAACCGTTATCAGATGTTCCGTCATTTTCTCCAGGTCGGTTTCATCGTCGGAATAAACGCTCTTAAATCCATCCATCTCCCCGTCAATAACAATGGCGGGGATTTTTGCAGCTCTTATTTTATCGATTGTATCGTTGATTATTGTTATATCCCGGAATGCCTCGGCTGTGACAATAACGCCGTCAAATAAATCCGGCTCAAACAGGGAGTAAATTATGTTCTCATAATTCAGCAGATCATCGTCCTGCCAGTGGTTGTATATGTTTGAGTAGACCGCAACATCGGTGTCTTTCCGGAATGCGGCTTCGGATATTCCGTATAGTATATCGCGCTGTTCGGACGCGTCGGCTCTTGCGGTAATGACCGCTATTCTTCTGCGCATAATATCACCCCGTTTACAGTATAGCTTAATTCCGCACTAAAGTCAAGAGCAAAAGTGCATATTATGATTAAAAGGTGGACTAAACGAATATATGCTATTGAATTTCTGCTTCGCAATGTGTATAATAAAACAAAAACGATGAGGTGACATAATGAAAATAAGTGAAAATTGCTACAAGCTGGAAAATACGGCAAATCCAATTTCGCCGAATGTATTCTGCGCCGACCCGACAGGCGTTGAGTACAACGGCAGACTGTATATTTACGGCACTAACGACCATCAGCAGTACGAGGCAGTCGGCGATGACGGAAAGAACGACTATGTTCACACAAAATCCATCGTTATGCTGTCAACTGACGATATGGTGAACTGGGAATACCACGGCTTCATAGACACCGCAAAAATAGCGCCTTGGATAGTGAATTCATGGGCGCCGTCCGTAGCTTCCCGAGTTGAGGCGGACGGAAAAACTCATTTTTACCTTTACTTTTCGAACAGCGGCTGCGGTGTAGGAGTGCTTACGGCGGAACACCCTCTCGGACCGTGGAGCGACCCTCTCGGAAAGCCGCTAATCTATCAGAATATGCCGGGGCTTGAAAACTGCCCTGCGCCCTTTGACCCGGGAGTATGCCTCGACGAAAACGGCACAGGCTGGCTTGCGTTCGGCGGAGGGACACCACCTGCAAGTAATACGCTGCACACATATATACCTAAGATAGTGCGGCTGGG
>CAMAGG010000262.1 GCA_945833805.1 uncultured Clostridia bacterium
CGTCCTGATACTTTTTGCGGTAGGCTTCATAGCTGTATATTTCGTATTCCGTCATGGGGATATCAGCGTCACCTACCCGGATGTATGAGCCCTTGATACGACCTTTGGCTTTATTGAAGCAGGGGCGTTCAGAGATATCGATAGGCGGAATTTCCGCTGAAACCACATACTTTCCGTCAACTTCCACACAGGTGAAAACCGCACGAACAGGCGGTTCCATCTGATTGCACTGTTCCATTACTTTTTTTTGGAGTGACTGCACGTCAGATACTCCGGTAACTCTGAAGCCTTCGGCTTCGTACAGACCAAACACGATAGTTCCTCCGCTGTTTTGGTTTGAAAATGATGATAAGGTGTCGTACAGCTTGTCGGGCGCGCTATTTTCAGCTCTTTTTACTTCGACCGTCTGGAATTCGGCTTGCGAAGTTTGAATTATGTTTATCAAATTAAAAAGTTCGATATCAGTCATTTCAAATTTCACCCCTTTCTTAAATTATATCATATAAAATTAAAATGTCAAGCAAAAAATATGTTGAAACTTGAAATTTGCTATCAAAAGCAAAAATCTATATTCAAAATTCTTTAAATAATTCAAAGAAAAGTCTACACACGGTTGCTGTGTCATGTGTTCGTTGATATCAGAAACAAATAATTATCCATCAAGTTCGTTCAGCAGTACGAAACTATTTTCACACGAAAACAAGGGATTGCAGCAATACAATCCCTTGTTGTTTAATTATTTAGCATTTGGACAGTGGACTTTGTTACCGAGATGACCCCTGACGAGGATAATCTGCAACCTGATATTCCGCCCTCTTGAACCTTGTGGAATTTGTATCTCCACATTGATTAAAGTTTGCTGTAGATTTCAGCTGCACAGCCGTATACATACAGAGCAGAAACGACATCAGGAAGTCCATCAATGCTGCTGTTTATGGCTTCCTGTACATAACTGAAAACGCTGTAATTGCGTATTGTTACACCACCGATAGTAATCATGAACGGCACACTCATCTTGTCAGCGGCTATGCCGGAAATTGCCAGATATGTTCCTTGGGTATCGCTGCCGACTGTCAGGCGAGACGATTCAACTTCATCGCCATTCTGCGTGACCTTGAAGTCGCTGACCGAGAAATTGCTGCCGCTGAAATACAGCTTCGCGGTGACCTTACTGTTAAGCGTTATCACCTGTCCGACAAAGTCGTAAGCTTTATCACTATCAGTCACGACATATTTATACGCTGCAAGCTCTTCTGCCGTGGTTGCGGGTTTTGTAAAACTTATTTTGGTGCTGCCGCGGAAATACTTCTCTGCCGCCGCGCCGTAGTTGAGCATAGCCTCAACCAGCGGAACTTCATCAGCGTATTTCTCCGAATTGGCGAGAATATAGTCGGCATAGGTCTTGACGGAGTAGGTGAAGCTATCACCGGTCGCCTGACCTCCGACATAAAGCCGCCCTGTGATAGTGTCATTCATCTCCGCTGCTGCAACGGGACAGATAAACTCATACAGGTTGTCCGTATGTGCCGCTTCGCTTACGGCAGCGGTTGTTTCTCTGCCATTTACAGTGAGCTTGATTACTGAGGTCGAATCGGAAAGAACATCATCGGAAAACTCAATATAGTACTTCACGCCGATATCATCACCTAAAAGCAGGCTGTGAGCCGAAACACTGAAGTATTCGATATCAATAGTAAAGCTGGTGTCTGCCTCCTGAGCGCGGATAACCTCGCTTACCGCCCTCTGCTTGCCCTCGCCTGTGTCCTCGAGTTCTGCCTCAATGCTGATGTAAACCCTGGCGATGGTAGTGTCTTTGAATTCGGAAACATCGATATCGTCGATAAGCTGTGTGAGGGACTCGCCGAGGCCAACGCAATCGCCTCCCCACCATGTATTGCCGTCTGCGAACTCGATGACAAACTTGTACCTGAATGCTTCCTTGCCTGCATTCAGGGTGTCGCTTGAGTACGGTACGGTAACATTAAGGCTTCTGATAGTTTCCTTGATATCCTCAAACTTGGTAGTGCCATAGGTTATTCCGGGGATCGTCAGTGTTGATGTACAGCCGGTGGCGTTAACGCCGTCCAGCCAGGAATCTGTCCATACGCCCATATTGACAGAAGTATCGGTGACCTCTGTCTTAACGTCCTCACGGGTATCCTCTTTTAAGTTCAGTGTAAGGGTATCGCCGGGGTTCATGTGCCTGATATCCTCGCACAGTGCATAGCTCTTTTTTTCGACATCGTCCCAGCCAAGCGCAGACTGCACCTTTATGATGATAGCAGTTATAACATAATCATCATAAGTACCGGAGGATATCTTTGTACCGTTGTAGTCAAAATTATCGACATATACGGTACCGCTTTCTGTCAGCCTGAACGGATCGTTGGCGAAGCGAATGTAATCCTCGCCATTATTCGCCTCCATATCGATGGAGTATACGAAGTTGTCCTCGCCTGCATTCAGCGAATCGCTCACATAAGTGTTAGCGGTGGTATTAAATTTCTTGAGAACTTTGCGCAGAGCACCAATGGTGGTATTGCCGTAGGTTTTGCCGACGGGATCGGGCACAATGTAATCTGCCCATGCATAGCTGCCGATAAGCCAATCTTGTCCCTCTTCTGCGGTGAGCACCATTGAGTACTTGTCAACCGCAGGGAGAGGCAATGCGATACGAGTGTCCTCAACGATCTCAAGCTGGACAGGTTTATTCGGTTCAGCTAATCTGATCTTATCGCTTACTGCCTGATATTTTGAAATTTCGCCGTTCCAGAACAGCTTTGCACTGATCTCGATTATTATTTCGTAGACAACGAAAGAGTCCAGCTCGTTGGTACAAAAATCGTCGATGTA
>CAMAGG010000263.1 GCA_945833805.1 uncultured Clostridia bacterium
TTGCGGGCGGTTCAAAGTCGTAACGGGCGAGTTCAAGATTGTATTCGGCGCGTTTTCTGCAAGTTGATTTTGCCTTGCAGAAACGACAGTGTTCACCCGCCTTGAAATCTCCCTCGCCGTTCCACGCTTGCTTGGCAGCGGGGACGAGTACCTCATTAGCCCATTTCAATAGTTCGGCAATGGGAATCTCCCAAGTGTCGCTGTAGCTGAGTCTTGGCTGGAAAATGCTCATTCGTACCGTGCTTATGTCGTACAGACACGAGAACATCTCAAAAGCGCCGAGCGCATAAATCCGAAGCTGGTCGTTTCCAACAGCGTCAACCTTTACACCTGTTCCGTATTTTAGGTCGCATATGTGAAGAACACCGTCAGAAACAATAAGCGCATCGCAAGTACCGAAACATTCCGGGACATACTTCGAGCAATCTACTCGCTGTTCTACATAGGCAGAGGGGTTCTCGAGGACGCTCATCTGCTCGGCCACAAACGTGACATAATCATCGGTGCACTCGCTCATTGAGTTGTCTTCGCACTTGACGCTTTTGTCTGTGTAGCCGAGATAAGATTTAAGTTTGTTCTCTGCAATACTGTGTGCGAGAGTACCTTCGTCAGCGTAAGCGGAAGACTTGTCCTCCATAAACTCAGTGAGCCTTACACTTGGCGGACACTCAATCCACCTATGGCTTGCGGAAGGGGAAAGAAGTGCGTGGCTCATTCCAAAGACCTCGCTTCTTCCAAAATTGCCGGATACTCGGTTGCCGGAACTTCAGAGATTTTCTTGTACCCGTGACGGAGCAGCATTGCCTGGATTTCCTGCGTATGTCCGTTTCTTGCAAGTTCTGCAAGATATGCGCGTACTTCTTCCAGCGTAGGCGGCTTTTCTTCGGGTTCGGGTGTTGGCTTGGATTCTTTCTTGGGAGCGACTTTGTTAGCACCGCTGTACAGCTCTCTGATTTCGTTGATGCACGAAACAAGTGCCTGAGCGTGTTCTTCGGCTTCCTTCAGAATGGAATCCAACTTTGACATTTTGCTCATTGATTTACCTCCGTTCGTATTTGTTAGGGCTTTGTGCCCTTGATGGCGATTATCGCCTTCACCTCTTACCGGACAGGCTGACTGAAAAACCGAACCACATTTTAAAGATTTTCAAAAAAATTTTTTATTTCTTCATTTGCCAGAAGAATAGCACGGAGTTTCTTAATACGCTTGCGGATGGCAGCGTCTGTTACACCGCAGCGGGCAGCAATAGAACACTGTTTTTCTTCACGAAGAAGCGCTTCGCACAAATCTTTTAATTCGTTGGGCAATTCTGAAATAGCCTTATGTATCGCATTCAGCTCTGCTTTCTTAATAGCTGTATCCTCAACAGAAGTATTTTGGGTTGGAATTTCTAAGGACGCACCGTCCTCGGTTGTGTATGCGTCTATTTCCAGATTACGTTCGCGGTTTCTTTCGATAAGGCGATCCTGTGCCTTGAGGTCGGCTGCGTTATCTTTGCCGAGCCGCTCGCCGAGTTCGTTGCGTGGAAGGCGAACTGCCATGTACTGGTCGGGGGAGTAATACCATCTCTGCTTATAGGGGCAGTCCTCCGCAGCAGGCTCAATAGAGAAGCACTCCTGCCTTGTACAGATGATACTGCTGCCGTCTGACAGCATGATGCGGTACTCACTATAGTTAAGTTTCTGATAGTTTTTCATAGATTGACCTCCGTTGTCGATAGTTCGAAACGGAGGTCATCACAGCTGCAAAAGGGCACAACAAAAGCACCGCAGTCCCTAGGAGAATAATCTCCGTTTCGGATTGCAGCCGACCAACCCACTAGGCAGCTGTTTTTATTTTATTGTCCGTCATTGCCGTTGGGTCACGGGGATCAATCCGTGCGGCAAGGACGGTTTGAAGCGACTCTTTCAGAATTTCGTCTTAAGAAGTCTGCATTGAATATTGTATCTTGTTGTGAACTGCAAATAACTGCAAACGTTCACGAGCATACATAACCATGATACCATTGATTGAAATGCAAAAAACTGCAAAGATTAATATACTTGAAAAGCTGATAAAAACAAAAAGCCGATACAAACATTTCTGGAATAAACCAGAAATGCTCATATCGGCTCTACTCGGTACTTTGGCACGGCTCTAACTATGAGTAAATATTCTTATTGTTATTCTGCGAGTCCCTGCTTAATGCGAGTCTCTGCGTTTGTAGAAGGAATAGCCTTCATTACAGCGGATTGATAAAGATTATCTAGCGATATCTCATCATATTGATTTGAGCTATTTCTTTTTATTCTAATTGCGAGAGTGCCATCTGGATTTTTGATGGCTTCACCAATTGGAATATGGCAATTTGGGGTATAAATCATATTGGTTTTTCGCTGCATCAAGTATCCTCCTTATCAAAATGGGTAGTTGTCGGTTGTATCGTCTGTAATATCATCATTCATGAATGCATCAATTGCAGATCTGAATGAGTCGCTCAACTGCGGATGTCGCAAAGATTCAGCAACATCACAATAAAGATGTTTTACAATATCAGCTAAAAATAAGTCATTATGAGTTCCACATAAATATTGCGCACCTCGGCTATCCGTCATCCAAGCCTCGATTGCTATTGCATCAGGATCGTTTACACGATGTACAATTTTTTCAATATTCATCAGATACAACCTGACACCATTTTTCAGTCGAACATTATAGCAGTCTTCATTTATCATGGTCTGATAGCCAAATGTTTCAGAAATAAAAACAGTCTTATCTACCTGTTCTGGATAACCTGTTTCACCTTCAAAACTACAAGTTGCAAAACTAAACAGAGGATGCTGAACAAAGCCATTTATATCTGGTT
>CAMAGG010000264.1 GCA_945833805.1 uncultured Clostridia bacterium
TCGCATGACCTTTACAGTGTACTGCGAAAGCATTGCCGAGAACAGGTTCTGGAAATATGTGAATAATGCGGAAAAGGAATATACAATACCCAGAATAACAAGCCACTGCAAGAGAGCGCCCGCATCAAGCTTAGCGATAGAATCTATCGCCTTCGCCTGAATTGACGGAGCAATAACGTTAAGCAGCGTTGCCAGAAGCATTACCGCCAGCATGGCAACTATCAGCGTCTGATTTTTGCCGATGTATGATAAAATCCGGCTGAGCGTAGCCTTGAGATTTTTCGGCTTTTCCCCGGGTATCATTCCGGGCGGCCCGTGTCCGGGTCCCCTTCCGGGACCTCCGGGTCTGAAGTTAATTACCGGTGGTTTGTTATCAGCCAACCTGCTCAGCCCCCTCTCTCATCTGGGAGTTATAGATGTCACGGTAGATCTCACAGGTTTTCATGAGATTATCATGGCTGTCAAATGCGGCAATTCTTCCGTTGTCGATCACCGCAATTTTATCGGCGCGCATAACGCTTGCTACTCGCTGGGCGATCATTATAACGGTAGTTCCGCGGAGCTTCTCACGAAGCGCGTTTTGCAGCTTCGCGTCGGTTGACAGGTCAAGCGCGGACATACTGTCGTCAAAGATCAGTATTTCCGGGCGCTTCACTATGGCTCTCGCTATCGAAAGCCTTTGCTTCTGACCGCCGGAAAGGGAGCTTCCCTTTTCTGTGATCATGTCCTTATATCCGTCAGTAAAGCCGCTGATGAACTCGTCTGCCTGTGCGATCTCAGCCGCCCTGCGTATTTCCTCATCAGACGCATTTGCGTCGCCCCAGCGGATATTTTCCTCGATAGTTTCGGAGAAAAGCTCGCTTTTCTGGAGCACAAAGCCTATCCTGCCACGCAGATCTGCAAGCTTGTAATCCCTCACATTAACGCCGTCAACGAGAACCTCGCCCTCAACAGCGTCATAAAACCGCGGAATAAGGCTGACAAGCGAGGTCTTGCCGCAGCCGGTAGCTCCGAGTATCGCAACGGTTTCACCCTTATTTACCCGGAAACTTATATCGGTCAGCACATTTCCGCTCTGGACTCCCGGATATCTGAAGGATACGCCGCGGAACTCGACCGTTCCGTTTTCCTCAGTTTTTCCGACAAATGAACCGTCGGCAATTACCGGGTCAGCTTCCAGAACCTCTTTGATTCGTCCTGCGGAAGCGCTGGCTCTTGTTACCTGCTGGAACATCATGCCGATCATCATCATGGACATGAGTATCTGAGTTATGTAGGTGATAGCAGCCATAATGCTGCCCACCTGGGCTTCACCCGCAGCCGCGCGGACAGACTCTCCGCCTAGCCATATTACCATTATGACTGAAGCGTTCATCAGGATAGAGAGTATAGGAGAAAGCAGCGCCATTAGCTTCTGAACCCGCAGGTTTGTTGAAACAAGCTCATCGTTTGCCTTGCTGAAACGCTTATACTCATATTCCTCACGGGTATAAGCCTTTACAACTCTGGCGCCGGTGACATTCTCCTGAACAACGGAATTCACACGGTCAAGCTTTCCCTGAACTACGGTAAACAAGGGCGCTCCCTTTCGCAGAACAAGTATAATCACAAGGATCTGAATGGGCAGTGTTATCAGCAGGATATATCCGAAGGTAGGGTTTATGGAAAGCACCATCACGATACCTCCGACAAACTGCATAAGCGTGCGCACCATCATTCTCAGCGCCATTCCGACAAAATCCTGACACGCGGTAATGTCGTTGGTAAGTCGTGTTACCAGAGAACCGATAGTGAATTTATCGGTCTGCTGGAAAGACATTTTCATCACCTTTGAGAAAGCGTCCTTCCGCAGATCGTTTGAAAAGCTCTGTGCAGCCAGATTTCCAAAAACTCCGGAGAGAATACCGCCGCAGCAGCCTATGATCGTAAAAATCAGCATCTGTATGCCAAGCTCTATGATCAGACTGACATTTCCAGTCACTATTCCCTCGTCTACAATTGTTGACATAAGTGAGGGCTGGACAAGATCCATGCTCACCTCAAGTATCATGAAGAGCGGGGAAAGTACAGCAAAATACCAATATTTCTTCAGGTATTTCAGTACCTTAGCCAACTATATCTCCTCCAATTTCCTGATGAAGATTTTCCGTCATTTTAGCGAGTATCTTCCGGGCAGTCGCCTGATCCTTTTCTGAAATATCCTTAAGCATAACCTGCTCAGCGCGTTCAAACGCCTCAAGGATCTTCGCGTGCATTTCCCTGCCCTTGTCAGTGATATAAACATGAGTTTCGCGGCGGTCAACGTCATTTTTCTCACGACGGACGATGCCCTCACGCTCCATATTGCGCAGCGTAATGCTGATAGTCGGCGCCTTCAGCTTTGTTATATTCACAAGCTCCAACTGGGTCATGCCGTCCTGTTCCATAAGCGGCTTCATGACATGACGGTAGGAAGAACGCATTCCGATTGCCTCCAACTCCTTGCTGACATACTTCCCGAACATAAACGAAGCGTCGTTTACACTCTTGATGGTTTCGTTACCTCTGAACATGAAGGTGTTGTTGTTGCTGTTTTTCATAATGGATTCCTTTCTCCGGTCAATAAGTTTCGCAATCAACTATTTATTATTATAACCATTTTTTCGTTAAAGTCAATAAACATTAGGTGAAAAAATGATGAAAATTGCCTATATTATATGTAAATTTAACATACAACAGCAATTTCAGAACTGAATTTAAGTAATTTTTAACGCTTAATTTATCCTAAGTTTCATATTATATCAATAATCGCATTAAATTATTTTGTAACCGTTTTG
>CAMAGG010000265.1 GCA_945833805.1 uncultured Clostridia bacterium
CGAACTCGCCGTTGATCTTGCGGGGGAACAGAACGCCGTTTCTGTTGAAGGGCAGAAATGCGTTTTCTTCCTGGTGGAATTCCTTGAAGTCCTTTGTCCAGCCGATGCCGATAGTGGGCTTCCAGCCATAAGCGTTGCACCATGTGATCCAGAAGCGATCCTCGATCCATACGCAGCGGGGATCATAGCCGTACTGCCACGGATTTGCTTCCTTAGCAAGCGGATCATCGTTGATCCACTCAACCTTCTCCGGGTTGATGTTCCAGTGAATGCCGTCCTCGGAGAAACCAGCGTGAATAGCCATGTTTCTTTCCTTGTCGTCTACACGGAATACACCTGCGAAATGTCCCTTGTCACTCTCAAAAGGAACAACTGCGGAGTTGAAGATAGAGTTGCTGGTGGGGAGCAGATCACGGGGAATGATCGGGTTAGCGTTGTAGCGCCAGATCACGTCCTTGCAGCCCTCAGGTCTGTCCTGCCACGGAATATTGGGAATGCTCTGACCGAAGATTTCTAAGCTCATGTCAATACCTCTCTGATAGATTAATTATTTAATTCCGGTGCGAAGTTCTGCGACTCCGCCCTCTTACTGAATAGTATAACAAATATTCACTATTATTTCAATAGTGTTTTTGACTAAATATTCAAATAATATCATGTGCATTATTACTTAAAATGTTGGCTATTAATTAAGTAAAAGACTAATCTGCGCTGATTTTCTCAAGAAAAACCTCACCGGGAACAGGCTTGCTGAAATAATAACCCTGCAAGTAATTAACGCCACGCTCCGACAGGAATTCCGCCTGCTCCTTGGTTTCAACTCCCTCGGCGACAATGTGCGCGCCAAGCTGCAATATCATGGCGATACAGCTTTTGAGGATAACCATAGGTTCTTCCGGACTCTCCCCGAATGCCGGCCAGATAAGGCTCTTGTCCAGCTTCACCAACTCAAAGTGAACCCTCGCCATCTGCGCCAGATTTGAATAGCCCGTGCCAAAATCGTCCATAGAGAAGTGACAGCCCAGACTGCGCAGTCGTTTCATATTCATGTCGAGGAGCTCGCCGCCGTCTATCGAAGCTGTTTCGGTTATCTCCAGATTGATGAACTTCGGCTCAATACCATATTTCTGCATTACAGAGGTAAGCTGCGCGGGAAGCGACGGATCAACGCTCTGCATTCCGGAGAGGTTCACTTCAATGTAATTTATGCCCTTCTCCCACAGCTTGTTTTCCGCTGCAAAACTGCATACCTTCTCAAATACGATGCTGCCTATATCCGCGACAAGACCCTGCTCCTCTGCCATGGGAATAAATACCTCCGGCGAGATAAAGCCCAGCTCGCCGCAGTCCTGAAGCCTTACCAGAGCCTCTGCGGAAGCGAACCTCTTTTCCTTTGTGGAATAGATAGGCTGATAAACCACGTTGAACGCCTTGTTCTGCACCGCATTTGTAAGCACCGCCAGCACGTTCTTCCGGTAGTTCTTGTCCTTGACGGTATTTTCGTCTATGTAAAGTACCTTGCCGTTCTCGTGCTTTTGGTGATGACTGAGGACAAAATCCAGAGTATCGTAAATTTCATCAGGTGTCTTCGCATATTTCGGGCACTCCAGAACCGTGATGTGATACTGCGGTGTGAACGTTCCGGAGCCGTACTCCACTTCAAAGCTGCTGCTCCCCGCCCTTTTCAGCAAAGCCTCAAGCTCGTCGGTGCTTGAAAGGAATACAGACAGCGTATTTGAGCGGGAATGGAAGAATTTTGATTTCGGCATTACAGTCTGCAAACGCTCAACGGCGTTGCGGAGAATTAACTTCATCTGGTCGTGACCCATACTTTTGTTTATCTGCTCGTTGTCGTCGATAGTGAAGCTCACCAGCCAGAACGGCTTTTTGCGGGCAAGCATTTCCGGCACCATAATGTGGAACGCGCTGCGGTTGAGGGTGTCGGTTTCCTCGTCAGCATATCGCTTCGGGTTCTCAAAGCAGAGATAGATATAAAGCACCATAAGGCAGTTTCCGATTGAGGAAATGAGCAGATATTTGGTGATGAACTGAATGAGGGCGACAAATATCCATATACCAAGGCCTATCGCAATGGTGATCTTCGCCTTTCTGAAATCACTCATGACATCACTGTGATACTTCTGCTTGTTTTTCCTGAACATTATCGCGTAGGTACCGATTACATACACCGCAATCGCCGAATACATAACGATCACCGCAGTGCCGTATGAATACGCGCCTCTTTCGCTCACATGGTAGTTTATTTCAGTGAAAGACGATCCGACAGCCGCCAGCACAAACGGTACGGCGCACAGCAGCACCTGACTGCGGGAAAAGCGCTTTTGCGCCCCGAACAGGTAAAACACATATAAAAACAGCGTCACTGTCATAAGCTCAATGCTGCCTAAGAACAAAATGTGAGTGAAACGATTTATGGCACTAGGCACATTTTGGTAGTTGAGCAGTGTATAATAGCTTGCCATATCTGCGAACAGGTTGAAAAAGCACACTATCAGAAAAAATCCGAAAACTTTTGTAGACCTCAGCGGCAGCTTCTTGCTGTGAAAAAAGTCCACAATGACTATCAGCACCGCCAAAACCGCCAGTATCTGACACTTGAAGCTTATATCAAAAACGCTTATCCATTGTCCGTCCATGGGTGGTTCTCCTTTTCGTATAATTAATGACTATATTAATTATAGCACAATTAGCAGAATATTTCCATAGAATATTAAAATATTTTGGTCTTGATCCGAAAAAACGTATAAAACATCAAACCCCCGCAGTTTTCTGCGA
>CAMAGG010000266.1 GCA_945833805.1 uncultured Clostridia bacterium
GACGAAAAATCTGACGGCGCAATCGAACGACAATAATTATGCGGTGTTGCCTTAATTGAACAGATTTATACCCCGCCGGGCGGAAATTACTGCCCGGCGGAATTTTTTTTCCCCGGAATAACGCTTTTGTGCGGTTTTTATCAATTTGCGCAGAAAAAAACTCAAACTTTGTCGGTTTGGGCAAAAAAATCGTCCCTTATAACAAAATAATGCGAAAAAAACGGCTTATTTTTTACCGGATTTCCCTTGACTTTTATTAATATTTGTAGTATAATATCATAATGTATCATAATGGATATGTGCGCGAAAAGGGCGGTTTTCGGCGGCAAAACGCCGTATTTTTCCCTGATTTTCCCAGCATATCCAAGCCGGAATTATAATAAGGAGTGATAAAGCCGATGGTGAATGTAAAGCCCATACAGCTCGGAAAAACCACCCGAATGAGTTTTTCTAAAATCAATGAGGTCATCGATATGCCGAACCTCATCGGTATTCAGAAGGATTCCTACGAATGGTTCCTGAACGATGGTATCAAGGAGGTTTTCAGGGATGTTTCCCCGATAACCGACGCTAATGGCAGATATGAACTCTCGTTCATCAGCCACCGCCTTGACGACAAGACGAAGTATACCATTGAGGAATGCAAGGAGCGCGACGCGACTTATGCAGTTCCTCTCCGCGTTACCGCCCGCCTGCTTAACAAGGAAACAGGCGAGTTCATGGACAACGAAATTTATATGGGCGATCTGCCGCTTATGACGGACAGCGGCACATTCGTTATCAACGGTTCTGAGCGTGTTGTAGTATCTCAGCTGGTGCGTTCGCCGGGCGTTTACTACGGTTATGAGCACGACAAGACTGGCAAGAAGCTGTTCAAGGCGACCGTTATTCCTAACCGCGGCGCGTGGCTGGAATACGAAATGGACGCGAATGACATCTTCTATGTCCGCATTGATAAGAACAGAAAAATTCCGGTAACGACTTTCCTGCGCTCCATTGGTCTGTCCACCAACGCGGAGCTTACCGAGAAGTTCGGCGAGGACGTACGGATCCTCAGCACTATCGAAAAGGACAACACCCAGAACAAGGAAGAGGCTCTGCTTGAGGTGTACAAGAAGCTGCACCCCGGCGATATGTCCAGCGTTGAGTCGGCTCAGAACCAGCTCAATATGCTGTTCTTCGACGCAAAGAGATACGACCTTTCCCGCTTTGGACGTTATAAATATAATAAGAAGCTCGCTATTTCCGAGCGTATCTACGGCAAGAGAGCCGCAGAGCCGGTCATCGCTCCGCTGACAGGTGAGATACTTGTTGACGAGGGTGAGATCATCACAAAGGAAAAGGCTCTTGAGATCGAAAATGCCGGCGTTATCGACGTTACTATCGTTCACCCCACCAAGGAAGGCGCAACGATCAAGGTTTCCGGCAACGGCATGGTTGACATCAGCGTTTACACCGGCGACATGGACGTTGAGGCTCTCGGCATCAACGAGCACGTTCGTTTTGCGGTTCTCCGGGAGATCCTTGAAGAAGCCGCTGGAGACACCGAGGTTATGGCAAAGCTCATCAAGGATCGCGCCGAGGAGCTTATCCCCAAGCACATCACAATTGAAGATATATTCGCGACTGTAAGCTACTTCATCAATCTCTGCGAGGAAGTGGGAAATGTTGACGACATCGACCACCTCGGAAACAGACGTATCCGCTGCGTTGGCGAGCTGCTCCAGAACCAGTTCCGTATCGGTTTCACCCGTATGGACAGAACTATCCGTGAGAGAATGGCGCTGAACGGTCAGGATCAGGAGAAGGTTTCTCCCGCTTCCCTCATCAACGCGCGTCAGGTCATCTCCGCGATGAGAGAGTTCTTCGGATCTTCTCCGCTGTCCCAGTTCATGGATCAGAACAACCCGCTTGCAGAGCTTACTCATAAGAGAAGACTTTCCTCACTTGGTCCGGGCGGTCTTTCCCGTGACAGAGCCGGATTTGAGGTTCGTGACGTTCACTACTCCCACTACGGAAGAATGTGCCCTATCGAGACCCCTGAAGGTCCGAATATCGGTCTTATCTCCTACCTTGCTACCTTTGCGAGGATCAACGTATACGGCTTCATCGAGGCTCCGTACAGACGCGTTGACAAAGCGACCGGAAAGGTTCTGGACGAGGTGGTTTATATGACCGCTGACGTCGAGGACAACTACGTTGTCGCGCAGGCGAACGAGCCGCTGGACGAAGAGGGCAGATTTGCAAGACCCCGCGTAAATGCCCGCTGCCGTGACTCTATCCTTGAAATCGAGCGCGAAAAGGTAGATTTCATGGACGTTTCCCCGAAGATGGTAGTTTCCGTTGCGACCGCGATGATCCCGTTCCTTGAGAACGACGACGCGAACCGTGCGCTGATGGGTGCGAACATGCAGCGTCAGGCAGTTCCTCTTATGGTCACCGATAATCCTATCGTCGGCACAGGTATGGAATACAAGGCTGCGGTTGACTCCGGCATTGTTGTTTGCTCCAAGGAGGACGGCGTTGTTACCGAGGTTGACGCGGATAAGGTCGTTGTAACAAATGAGCTTGGTCAGGAGCATATTTACAGACTTGTTAAGTTCAAGCGCTCCAACCAGGGCAACTGCGTGAACCAGCGCCCGATCGTAAGCAAGGGCGAAAAGGTCAAGGCAGGCGACGTTATCGCCGACGGTCCCGCTACCAAGAACGGCGAGATCGCCCTCGGAAAGAACGCGCTTATCGGCTTCATGACATGGGAGGGCTACAACTACGAGGACGCCGTTCTCATCAACGA
>CAMAGG010000267.1 GCA_945833805.1 uncultured Clostridia bacterium
TGGGTGCAGACGTTGTTCAGGAAGTGACGGTCGTGGGATACGACGATGACCGTACCGAAGTACTCTGCAAGGAAGTCCTCCAGCCACGAAACAGCATCGACATCGAGATGGTTGGTAGGCTCGTCCATGAGTATAATATCGGGATTTCCGAACAGGCACTGAGCCAGCAGGACTTTAACCTTCTCGTTGCCGGTGAGGGAGTTCATCTGCTGGTAGAGAATTTCCTCCGGAAGTCCCAGACCCTGTATCAGCTTGGAAGCGTCGGATTCTGCCTCCCAGCCGTTAAGCTCCGCAAACTCTGCCTCAAGCTCGGAGGCGCGGTTGCCGTCCTCATCTGAGAAATCCGGCTTTGCGTAAAGCTCGTCCTTTTCCTTCATGATGTCGTAAAGGCGCTTGTTTCCGAGAATTACGGTGTCCTGCACAGTGTAATCGTCAAACGCGTAGTGATCCTGCCTGAGCACCGACATACGCAGCTCGGCAGGCTTTGAGACGCTGCCCTTTGTGGGTTCAAGCTCACCGCAGAGCACCTTTAGAAATGTGGACTTACCCGCACCGTTTGCGCCGATAACGCCGTAGCAGTTGCCGGCGGTGAATTTCAGGTCAACGTCCTTGAAAAGAAG
Organism: uncultured Clostridia bacterium; assembly: GCA_945833805.1. Classification (GTDB taxonomy): domain Bacteria; phylum Bacillota; class Clostridia; order Oscillospirales; family Ruminococcaceae; genus CAG-115. Next base: position 621 of record CAMAGG010000267.1, read on the forward strand.
CTGTCCGCCGAAGCTGACGCTTACATCAGATACTGTTATCAATTCGTTGTTCTCCTTTTTCCTTATAATTATAGCATATACATCAATAGTATAACATATCATTTCCTTTTTTACAAGCCCTTTATGGAAGTTTTTTTCTTCGTAATAAATCGCGGTGATCTTAAATATAATGTACAAACACAAAAAAGAAAAGCCCCGGCAGAAACCGGAGCTGTATGTATTTTTGTTGTGAGATCAGCTGAGCTTGCTGAGTTCTGCAAGGCACTCGGAGCAGATATTCTTGCCCTTGAAGATCGTAATTCCGCTTGCATTTGCACAGAATGCGCACGCGGGGGTGTACTTCTTGAGAATGATCTGATCGTCCTCCACATAGATCTCAAGGCTGTCCTTGATGCCGATGTCAAGCGTTCTTCTCAGCTCTATCGGGATAACTATTCTTCCAAGCTCATCCACTTTTCTTACAATACCTGTTGACTTAACCATTTTTTTCTTCCTCCTGATTGTGCAGCACCACGCTTTTTCTCAGCCTGCGCTGTCTTTTGTCCTGTTTTTACGCTTTTTTCAGCTGTTTGCTGAATTCTTGCATATTATAGCATGTTTTATAATTGTTGTCAATTTGAAAAATGCAAAATTCTGTCAATTTATATTCCGAACAATACAAAAAATAATAACAAAAAGTGTCAGAGATGATTGAAACCGCACGCTTTAAATCGGGGGTATCCTGATTATACTGCCAAATGTCGAAGAATGGATAGTTCACGGCGACTTCTGGAAGAAAATTAGGAAAAACCAATAAAAAGTGTATTGTGACTATATGGCTAAAAAGAGGCTCGGCGAAACAAAACGGTGAAAGAACAAGGAGGCTTTGTCTTGAAAATAATACTTGCTGTGATACCCGCCGCCGCAATAATCTGCGGGATATTTACCGGCAGACTTCCGGAGGTTTCCGGGGCGGTGCTTGAAAAGGCGGGGGACGCGATGACGCTGGCGATAACCCTGTGCGGGATCATGTGCCTGTGGAGCGGACTGATGAGGGTAGCCGAGGAAGCCGGGGCAGTGAAGGCATTATCCGAACTGCTTTCGCCGGTTGTATCTCTGCTATTCAAAGGACTGGAAAAAGGCGGCAGGGCAATGCAGCTTATTTCCATGAACCTGTCTGCAAACATTCTTGGACTGGGCAACGCGACTACTCCGCTGGGAATCCGCGCTATGGAGGCGATACAGGAGGAAGAAGCCAGATTGCACGGGAAGCCGGACGGGACTGCTTCCGATAATATGATAATGCTCACCGTGCTCAACACCGCAAGCTTGCAGATAATTCCTGCAACAGCGGCGGCGCTGAGGTCGGCTCACGGAGCGGCGCGTCCAATGGAGATACTGCCCTGCGTGTGGATAGTTTCGGCATATTCGCTTGCGGCAGCGGTAGGAGCGGCGAAGCTGCTGGCATGGCTTTCAAAAAAGCGGAGGGGACAAGGTGCAGATAACTGATCTTATAATTCCGGTGCTGTTCGCCGGGATACTCATATGCGGCTTTGTAAGAAAGGTAGATGTGTTTTCGGTGTTCTGCTCCGGAGCTTCCGAGGGGCTGAAAACAACAGCTGAAATCCTGCCGGCTCTTATTCTGCTGCTTATAAGCGTGGGAATGTTTCAGGCGAGCGGAGCAGTGGAGCTGCTGACCGAGCTGCTGGCGCCGGTCTGCAATGCAGTCGGATTTCCTCCCGAATGTATGCAGATGGCGCTGCTAAGACCTTTTTCCGGCAGCGGAGCTATCGCCGTTTACGACGGAATCGCGTCGGAATGCGGCGTAGACAGCTTTGCCGGTAGGGTCGCTGCGGTGCTTCTCGGTTCATCGGAAACAACGTTTTACACAGTTGCGGTGTATTTTTCCGCGATAAAGATTCGCAAGACACGCTACGCAATTCCGGCGGCGCTCACGGCGGACTGCACGGCATGGCTCGTCTGCGGGCTTGCGGTAAGCCTCATACTTGGAACGTGACCGAAAGTTCGCCGGAACGCTTGATTTTTTGCGGATAATGATATATAATAGTAAAGTAAGGGAACCTCTAAAAACCGTTGTGAAAAGCAAAAATGGGTAGGGTGCACCAGATTCTAGGAAAGCCGACGAAGTAAGGCTGTATGCCTTACGAGGAGGTTTGACGACGAAGATGGTGT
>CAMAGG010000268.1 GCA_945833805.1 uncultured Clostridia bacterium
CTGACGAAAAATCTGACTGCGCATCTGAGGCACTATGGTTTTTAGAGGTGCCCTTTATTGTCATATACATTATATGCGTGGCGGGGTAAAAAAGGTGACGGCTGCTCTTATATAACAAATGCCCGGTCAAAAAACCGGGCAAAATTCTTGCTGTCCATATCAATTCTGCATATATATCTGCTCTCCCTGAACCGGGGCAAATCTCGCAAGACTGCCGCCGTCAAGGTTTTCCCTGTGCATATCCACCGCGGAGATCTGGTGATTTTCATAGGTGGTGTAGTAGTAGATCCCCTTGTCCGCGTTGCAGCATGAGGTATAGATCGTCAGCTCATATTTCCCATCTCCCAGATCGCAGCAGCCTCTCTGCTGATCCACCGAACCGAGGATATGGAAGAACTGGCTGACGCTCTCGACTTCAGAGCTGCCGGATATGGAATTCATTTTAACGAACGCCACCCTCACAAACCGCGACTGTGAGGAAAGATCTCCGGGAAGTCCGAGCGCTCCCATTCCCCTGCTGTAACACTTTAGTGAGAGCTTGTCCGAAAAGGAGTTTTCGGGATTTTTCGCAGACAGGCGCATATAGTTGTTCAGGTTGAAAATCTGCTCGTCAAAGGGCGGGTTGTTGGTAAGAACTCCTACGGGATTATCATAGATCCTTATTCCCTCGTTCACAGATTCAAGGGTTATCGCCTCGTCCTTGTCAGCAATTATCCAGTGAAGCTGAGCGCAGGGCATTCTGTCGTTGAACGGAGTGTTCAGAATGTTTATCCTTCCCAGCAGCTCCCTCGCTTCCCTGACGCTCGCGCACTGTCCCAGCACCCAGAGTATCAGCTCAAACTGCGCAACATTATCCTTCCCCTGTTCAGGCTCAAAGTAATGCGCGTTTCCCACGAAATTAAGCCCTGCCATGCCAAGTCCCTTTTCATTCACCGCGTCATAATAAAGTGGGAATCCCTCTGCAACATGAGCCATTCCGATCATTGCGTAGTGCTTATCCATTGCTCCCATTTTGCGGAAGCTTATCGGGAAATTCCGCGGAGTTACCACGATCTCATCACCGTATGAAAACTCGTAGTCCAGCGTTCTTCCGAAATAAAAATCATCTGTTTTATATGTCGCCGCAGTACACATCTTATTTTCCTCCTGTGCGCAAAAGCCTTTGTCTATTTGTATATTATAACACGGAATGAGCAGGATATCAATATTGCTCCTGAAAAAATATACACGATATGCCAAATCTGAGGAAAATTGAATGCAAAAGCTCTGCTGCGCAATTTCTCCGGATTTGAAAATTATGTAAGCTCGCTCATCACGATATTCTTCAGCTTTCTGACAAGAGTTCTGGTCTTTCCGACACCCGCCTGCTGTGTCCCGAAAAGCAATGTTATGCCGTGGGCGGGCTCGTTTGAGAAGAATGACCCCAGCCAGCCGCTCCAGCCGTACTCGCCCTTTGAAGCGAAAAGAGTGGTCATGCTCTCGTCATCGCACACACGCATAAGATTGCCATAGGTATAACCGCGAAGCCAGCTCCAGCCCTCCTCAAGCTGTGGCTTCTGGCTGGACTTGATCCCGCCGTGGGTCAGGTATTTCACTGCCATTGGAGAAAGAAATCTTCTTCCGTTGAAACTGCCGTTATTCATCAGCATTCCAGCGAATTTTGCGTAATCGTCCAGCGTGGAGCAAAGCCCTGCCCCGCCCGACTGGAATGCGGGGATCACGTCGCGTTCATATTTCAGCCCAAGATGATTTGTACGCACCTCATGCAGCCCTTTTTCTGAATAATCGTAAACCTTTGCAAGCCGGTTTGCCTTGTTCTGCGGTACATAGAAGTCAGTGTCCGACATTCCCAGCGGCTCAAAGAAATTGCTGATAAGGTAATCCCGGAAACTCATTCCGCTGACCTTTTCAATAACAGCTCCGAGGATATCCGCAGAAGCGCCGTACATGAATTTCTCCCCCGGCTCAAAGCACAGATCCACCGCCGACATTTTCCTTGCAAATTCTGCTGTGGATATCGGGTTATCCGAATTCATTCGCTGCTCTATTTCCCGGAAAACCGCGCCGCTCTGCCTGCCACCCTCGGTGGTATCGTCCGGATAGGGTATGCCGGAGGTCATATTCAGCAGGTCACTGATCGTGATGCACTTCTGCGCCTTGACGCGCTCACCGTTCAAGTTCACATAGGATTTTTCATATTCCGGAAGATAATCCGAAAGCAACGCTCCGGCGTCCAACTTCCCTATTTCCATAAGCGAAACCGCAGCTGCGGCGGTTATTGGCTTGGTCTGGGAATACAGCCGGATTATAGTATCGCGTTCAATTGGAAGCCCATTTTCAATATCCCGGAAACCATATTCGCAATATGCGGCTCTCTGCCGTTATGTATCACAAGCAGGTTTACACCGGCAGTATCGCCGTTTTCCACCGCTTCTTTCAGTGCGGCAAGTATTTTTTTCTTTCATAGTCAACGCCTCGCTTTCAGTATTATTATACCAGATAATTCCGATTTCGTCAAGATAAGCTGCTGCGCTGCAACACCCGGAATTCTTCACGAAAACCAACGGCGACATAGTTTGTTGATTTGAGAAAGCACTTGACGAATTACTTAAAATATACCCAAATACAAAATGAGATGTTTTAGTCAAATTAGGCAATTTCAATTCAGAAAGCTAATTTTTGAGCAATACAAATAAGTTTACAGTGTCAAAAACTGTCATGTATTCTTTGAAAAAATTAAGGCAACACCGCATAATTATTGTCGTTCGATTGCGCCGTCAGATTTTTCG
>CAMAGG010000269.1 GCA_945833805.1 uncultured Clostridia bacterium
AATTTGTCATCACCTTTTCGGGTGAATTGAATCTCAATCAGATAATTTTCATTTCGCGGGCTATCATAACAGCTTCAGTCTTGTTCTTCGCTCCAAGTCTGCGATATAGTTCTTTAATGCGGGAGCGGAGGGTTTCAAAGTTCATATTCAGCCTTTCGGCGGTTTTCGGCATGGAAAGCCCCTCCGCAAGACACGCCAGTATGCGAACGTCAATCGGCGAAATATCCGCAGGTCTTGCCTTGTCGGTTTTGAGATAAAGAGGATATCTCCGCGCGACCTTTCCGGTGGCTTCGACAACTGTTTCAAACCACTTGCCGTCAATGTTGCGGTCAGCGGCGCAAAGCTCCCGGCATTCGGTGAGCAGGGGGAATATCGCCGCTCCCTCACGGGAAATGATCGGCACGAATCTGTATTCACAGATCTTTTCAAGCGCAGGAATGAACTCCTTTTTCCACTCGCTGCCGCTTCGATACTTGATGATTGCGGTAAGAATCGACAGCTCCATGCTGATGAACTTCCTGTCACATTTTTCGGCATAATACCGCAAAGACTCTATAAGGGAAAATGCTCTCCCGAACTCGTCACCTGCGATATAGCAGCGTATCTTCGTGAGGTAGCGGTATCGTTCCAGCGCCAGAAAGGCTTCGTCCTCGTCCGGCGCTGTTTTCAGCCAATCGCTGACCGTGGCAGAATCCCCCTCCATAAGCGCAATGCGGCAGCGCATTGCCCCTATCGTAGGAAGAATACGGTTTAGATTCTCACGTTTTGCCGTTTTCTCAAAGGAGTCCAGCAGGCTTTTAGCCGCGTCCGGACTGCCGGAGATCATGTGCTGACGTATAAGTACGGCATTTGCCGCGAAACACAGCTCCAGCTTTCCCCCGGATTCAGCCTCCAGCTTTGCTTTTGAAACCAGTGAGATTATCTCGTAGGGGTCGCCGCCTTTCTCGAAGAAGCTTTCAGCCAGTGCGGCGTTCGTCAGACCTTTTCCGTATTTTCCCAGAAATGTGGACACCAGTTTCCCGGCAGTAGCTGCGATCTCACGGTCGTGCTTGCTCCAGTCGCAGAAATCCTTGCCGCCGTTCATCAGCGACGGCTGATTGCTGGTCACGGAAAACTCCGGGAAAGGGATAGACTTATCTTTCAGCAGTGTATAACAGCTTTTGATAAGCTCCAATATATTTTTGCTCCCTAAATGCGGAAGCGCAATATCAAGATAAGCAAGCTGGCGAGTAGCTTCGCGCTTGTTCTGGCCTTTGGCGGTGTCACGATACTGCTCCAGTTTTTTGTACCAGTACTCGCTTTTCTCAAAATCCAGCAGCATTGAGTAAAGAAGCGACATTGCAGACATCAGATAAACGCTGCTGCAAATAGCTTCTTCGGAGAGCATGAGGTAATACTTCCTCATTTCCATGTAGTAGCCGGACTCCGGGCTTTTTCGCGCGTTGCGGAGCAGCAGCTCGCGGATACGCCCGGTCTCATTGTACTTAACATACAGATGCAGCGCCTTGTTATCCTCGTTTTTTGCTTCGTAATAACCGCCCGCAAGCAGCGCGTAATCACGCAGCTCACCCGGCTGGAACTCCTTTACTGCCTTACTGCGCAGCGCTTCGCGGAACTGGAAACGGATAGTGTATACATCGTTTCTCTTGTCAATGAAATTCCCTGCGTCCATTGCACGCTCGATAAGTCCATGCGCGGCGGAGTTACCGGTTATCATCACCGCAAGCTGCTCGGTAAAATCTTCAACGACGCTGACCTTCATAAGAAAGTCCACCAACTCGGTATTCAGCGCAGAAATAACGCTGTCCTCTAAATAACGGACGATAGTGGCAAGATTGCTTTCGTACAGCTCCCTGCCGATCTTATCCCCTGCCAGAAGCCGCTGGGCGGTGTATTTCACCCCGAACAGGTTTCCCTCGCAGCATTTGTGCTGATACTGCAATTCCTCATCGGTGAGTATCAGCCCCTCGGAGCGCATATAGCGGTCTATGCCCTCAACAGTGAGCGCAAGATCCTCCTCGGTGATGAGCATCATATTACGCTTTACGAAGCTGTCGAACAGCCAGCTCGGCATTTTGCTCCGTCCTGCAATGATGAGCCAGCTCTGTTTTCTGCTGAACAGAGAAACAATGGAGTTTCTGATCTCCTCGTCGTCAATAGCGTTTACATTGTCAATTACCACCGCGTCTGTGTATCCGTTGGGAATCACCGACAGATCGCAGGAGTTTTGCTGACAGGGTATGTAGATATACTTCTGGTTTCTGAAATACTGGTTGATCAGTTCAGTCTTGCCATAGCCCGTTGCAGCGTATATATAGACACTCTGGCGCAGCAGCTTTGCCGCGTCCAGTTTTTTATATGCCTGCGTCGGCTTGATATACTCACCCAAAACAGAATCACCTCAATACTATTTTACCATATCAGCGCAGATTTGTCATCACCTTTTGCAAAAAATCTGCATTTTTTACCAGTAGTACTCATCATAATCGTAATAGTCGTTGTAGTAATAATCATCATAATAATAATCGTCGTAATAATAGTCGTCGTAATAATAGTCATCGTCTATGATGTCACCGAAATAGTAATCTTCCCAATCATCATAATTGTCATAGTCGATGTCATCATAACCGTTGCTGTCAAGCCAGTCGTCCATATTGTTCCAGTAATTATCCCAGTCATCGTCGCTCCATTCGTCGATATAGCTGTAATCATCATCTGGTTCTGT
>CAMAGG010000270.1 GCA_945833805.1 uncultured Clostridia bacterium
AGGCTTGCTTATTTCAAGTGCTTTTGCAAATTTTAGTTCAGGTTAATTTCTCGCTGGTGTAGCTCAGTCGGTAGAGCAGCGCATTCGTAATGCGCAGGTCGGGGGTTCGAGTCCGTTCACCAGCTCCAGTCGAGTGCCTTGACACGCATTTTCGCGCGTTGAGGCGCTTCTGTTTTTCAGGTTTTCTCCCGCGTAAATCTTTATTCGTAAGCAGTAGACATATAAATTGCCCGTGAACCGTTTATCAATGCGGTTCACGGGCATTTTTCACTTATAAAACGAAGCATTCTTCCACAGCAAACTATTCGCAGTTTTTATAGTTCCGACAAAAAACTTCGGATCTCTTCGCTGATTTTCTGGTAATCATAATCATGGACGTAATGCGGACAGTCCAGCTCAACGCAACGCCCATTCTCCACTCCCGAAAGATACTCCTTCGGAATGCTGCGCCATGTTTCCTCATCAAATCCTGTTCCGCCGGAGCCGTCAGAAATAAACAGAAGCATTGGCAGCTGCGGCGCGGCAAGGCTGCCGACCTTATTTGCATTCTCTTTAACGGCTTCAGTTTCGTTTATCATCGTGACTGTCGCGGTACGGCGGTAGAATATCGCACGGTACAGTTCCTTTTCCTCGTTGGTGAGAGTGCCGTATTTTATCGCGTCGCTTTCAGAAATGCCCGGGATAATTCGTGTGATACCAATTCCTGCCGCGAACTGCGCAGCCCTCATCAGCGGCATATTTATGCTCATATTGTCGTAATACTGTGGTACTGCCATGTCCAGCCCGATTATCGCTGAAACCTCCTGCGGGTACTGCTGCGCCCAGTAAAGAGCCTCCAGACCGGACATCGAGTGCGGACAAAGTATGTAAGGAGCTTCTATCCCGGCGGCATTCAGCGCACTGCGAGTATCAGACAATATCGAATCAATATCCCGCTGCTTATCCACCACATCACTGAACCCATAGCCGAACTTCTCCACCACAACGATACGATATTCATCGCTCAGCAGCGAATAAAGTGACTTGAAATCAAGTATCGGCGAGCACGTCCCCGCGCCGGACATGAAAACCAGCGTCTTATCCCCGCTTCCCTCGGTGTAAACGCTCATTCTGTGACCGTCCACCTCCACCAGCTGACCGACGGAGCGCTGCGAGATCATCTCGTCCTCACCTCCAAGACATATCCGGTGATAAACAAATACACAAAGCATGAGAAAGGCTATTGCAAGCAGTACAATAACGACCGCCTTTGCCGCCCTTTTTACTATTTTCATGTTTTTCTCCTAAAGGTCACCTCTAAAAACGGGGAGAAGCGAACCTCTCCCCGTATCTTAAGGTCACCTCTAAAAACCATAGTGCCTCAGATGCGCAGTCAGATTTTTCGTCAGATTGTACAAATTGAGCGCAGGCGGGCTGGCGCCCGTCAAGCGAAATTTGTGCAATATGGCGGAAAATATGCAAGCAGATGAGGTGCTAAGACGTTAGGCGGTGGTTTTTAGAGGTGACCTTAACTACATCTTGTCCCCTCCGGCAAACACGCAGAAGGTATAAACCGCCGGCATTCCCAGAATAACGATATCACCGAAGTTGAACATCTTTCCGGCAATGCTGCATATCAGCGAGATCACCGCCAGAAGCGTCATAAGAATACCCGCCAGCAAAGCCGGACGCATCGCCTTTACTCCGCCGCCCTTTGCGACCTTGAAGCCGAAAATACACATCGCGCCAAATCCCGCCACAACTATCAGCATACTCAGCAGATTACCTAGATAGCCCATAAATCCGCCGTTGCGAACCATAGAAAACATTGCGAAACGGAAGAACCCGCTGTTTCCGCCGAAAATGACCTGAATGTTGAGCACCAGCGCCAGTACAGCTATCAGACCGCTCAGTACAGAAATAACCTGTATCGTCCTTTTCATATTTCCTCCGATATTACAGAGCCTTTAATGCTCTCTGTCCTATATCCCTGCGGTAGTGCGCTTTGTCAAAGGTGATAGTTTCAACCGCCTTGTAAGCCTTGTCCAGCGCAGCCCTGAGATCCTCCCCGGTGGCTGTAACTCCGAGAACTCTGCCGCCGGCGGTGTAATACTTTCCGCCCTCCAGCTTTGTTCCCGCATGGTATACATAAGCAAGCGGCGACTGTCCCTTTTCGTCCAGTCCGGAGATCTCCTTTCCGGTTTCGTACTTTTCGGGGTATCCTCCGCTGGCGATAACCACGCAGGCGCAGGATTTTCCGCTCCATTTGATGTCGAGGGATTCCAGCCGCTCCTCCCAGACTGCCTCCATAATATCCACAAGGTCGGTTTCCAGCAGCGGAAGCACCACCTGAGTTTCCGGATCGCCAAAGCGGCAGTTGTACTCGACAACCTTCGCGCCGTTCGGTGTGAGCATAAGCCCGAAATACAGACAGCCCTTGAACGGACGTCCCTCAGCCTGCATTGCGGCGATCGTGGGCTTGAATATCTTCTCCATGCACTCTGCCTTGAAAGCGTCGGTATAGCAGGGATTGGGAGCGATAGTGCCCATTCCTCCGGTGTTAAGTCCCTCGTCGTTGTCGTTGGCGCGCTTGTGATCCATTGAGGAGATCATCGGCTTTACCGTTTTTCCGTCGGTAAACGCAAGCACAGTTACCTCCGGACCGGTCATGAATTCCTCAATAACTATCTCGCTGCCGGATTTGCCGAA
>CAMAGG010000271.1 GCA_945833805.1 uncultured Clostridia bacterium
TCAACCTTATTTTTTTATTTCGGAGGTTAAACATTGAATTTGCATGATTTCAGTGCCGGGAATTGCTTTGACGCATACAAGTGGCTGGGGGCGCATTTTGACGGACACGGCACGATGTTCAGGGTGTATGCTCCGAATGCCGGAGGAGTATCTGTTATAGGAGATTTCAACGGCTGGAGCGATTGGAAGATGAACAGAGCCGGGGACGGAAAGCTGTGGGAGCTGTACATAGACGGAGCAAAGCCAGGACAGATGTATAAATACAAGGTTTATCACGGCGGAAAGGCTGTGGAGCACTGCGACCCGGTGGGTTTCGGAATGGAGCTTCGCCCGAAATTCGCTTCAATTATCCGGGATATGAACTATGATTTCGGCGACAGGGAATGGCTGTCGGCACGCCCAACTTGGCACGGCGACGCGCTCAATATCTATGAAGTCCACCTCGGAAGCTGGCAGACAGACCCCGACAGTGAAAACGGCTGGTACAGCTACGGGAAGATCGCGCCGAAGCTGGTAAAGTACTGTAAGGAGCACGGCTACAACTGCATTGAGCTCATGCCGCTCAACGAATACCCCTGCGATGAGAGCTGGGGGTATCAGGCAACGGGATTTTTTGCTCCGACCTCCCGGTATGGCGCGGCGCTGGAGCTGAAGAAGCTTGTTGATTACTGCCACCGGAGCAAAATTGCGGTGCTTATGGACTTTGTACCGGTGCATTTCGCAGTGGACGGCTATGGGCTGGCTAATTTTGACGGAACTCCGACATACGAGTCGCAGTTCAGGGATATTGCTTACAGTGAATGGGGGAGCTGTAATTTCGATATGACAAAGGGCGCGGTGTGCAGCTTCCTGAAATCCGCTGCTAACTACTGGCTGGAGGAGTACCATTTTGATGGGCTTCGCATGGACGCGATAAGCCGGGTCATATACTATATGGGAGATCCGGCAAGAGGCGAAAACATCTGCGGGATACGCTTCCTGAAAACGCTTAATCAGGGGCTTAAGAAGCTTCACCCCTCGGCGATACTCTGCGCGGAGGATTCCACCGACTACCCGCTGGTTACAAAGCCGGTGGAGCAGGGAGGACTTGGCTTTGACTACAAGTGGGATATGGGCTGGATGAACGACACGCTGGACTATTTTCGCACTCCGCCGGACGAGCGGGTAAACCATTATCATAAGCTGACGTTTTCCATGCTGTATTTTTACAGTGAGAGATATATCCTGCCCCTGTCGCATGACGAGAATGTTCACGGGAAAGCGACCATAATCCAAAAGATGTACGGCGATTATGATGACAAATTCCCGCAGGCGAGGGCGTTGTATATGTATATGTACATTCACCCCGGAAAAAAGCTGAATTTTATGGGCAGCGAGCTGGCGCAGTTCCGGGAATGGGACGAAAAGCGGGGTCAGGACTGGGATATCCTAAAATATCCACTGCACGATGGATTCAACCACTTTATGAGCAGGCTGTGCAGAATATACCTCAGTATGCCGAGCCTGTCCCGCTGGGACGATACCACGGACGGATTCCGCTGGCTGGACTGTAACAGTGCACTGAAAAGGTGCTATGCGATACTTCGCAGCTGCCCCGGCGAAAGCTCGGTTGTTTGCGTGATGAATTTCTCGGACAGGGTTCAGGAGGATTATACACTGAATATCGGCGCCGGAATGAAGCTGAAACGGTTGCTTGATTCCACCGAGGACAGGTACGGCGGCTGCGCTCCTCACTATCCGGGGACAGTTACTGCGGACAGAAACGGCTGCGTTAAGCTGAATGCTCCGAGGTATTCCGCGGTATATTTTGAGCTGACTGAAGCTGCGGCTGAGTGAATATGCGGTCTGAAATACCCCGTCGGACGGTTTCGACGGGGTATGTTTGGGAGTTTTTCTGAAAAAATTTAAAAAAGTGCTTGACAAAATAAAAAAGATGTGATATAATAGACAAGTCGATTGGGAACGACATAAAACAACTCAATATGATATTTGGACAGGTGGCTGAGCTGGTCTAAGGCGCACGATTGGAAATCGTGTAACGATTAAACCCGTTCGAGGGTTCGAATCCCTCCCTGTCCGCCAGTCGAGTGCCTCCACACGCATTTATGCGGGTTGAGGCACTTTTGTTTTATTGGTTTTTCCCGCTAAAAATCTGTTCTGGATAGAATAGATATATTAGGGAAGTCCTCGGAAAGTAAATACTTTTTGTATTTTGATTGGTAAAGGAGAATAGGAATGATCGGTCATACTTTTGATTACAGCGAGGTTTTGAAGCTAAAAGCGGCGTGCGCGGAGCATTTCCCGGATCATGTGCACTTCCATGACGGCTGTGGCGGGCAGTATTTCTCACTTGACGCGAAAAATGACGCGCTGAGGGATTTTATCTGCGATTATTTCCATGATCTCGGTCTGACCGCCGAGTTTACCGATGACGGGACGATTTTTACAATTTTTGAAAACAAAGCGTGATTACGCTTAATTTTTTCCAAAAACTGCCGATAATATATGTTAGAAGAACGAAGTTCTTCAAGGCTGCGTCAGCAGCCTGGCGCGAAGCGGCAAACATATTTTTCAAGGTTCTCTCAGCCGTCCGAATCTTCGATTCGGAACACGGCGTGAGGTTCTTATAATGCTATGTTAGAAGAACGAAGTTCTTCAAGGCTGCGTCAGCAGCCTGGCGCGAAGCGG
>CAMAGG010000272.1 GCA_945833805.1 uncultured Clostridia bacterium
GGACTTTCAGATACAGCTTTAAGAACAGCAGACTCTGGATATTTAACAAGAAGAAAGCGGCGGGAAATCCCCGCCGCTTATTAACTTTTCGTCATAAGAAATGCCAGAATTTCCGAAAGGCTTTCCTCGCAGACAAAATCGCAGCCGTCACGGAGGATCGAGATCATTTCCTCGGTTCCCGGCTTTTTCTGCTTTTCGAGGTCAGAGCGAATAGCCTGAAGCAACTTTTTCTGAAGCCACTTCAGCCGGCTGAGATCAAGCGCACCTCTCAGATAAAACAGGGGAACGTCGGTTTTGTTGGCTTCTTTCAGTATCTCCATCAGCTTTTTTCCTTCGCTATTCATTCCGACTGCTGCGGCGCATTGAAGCTTCCACTTCTTCTGCGCCATTTTCAGACCCTGTACTTTGTTTGCGAACACCCAGCCGAGAAAAACGCATTCCTCTCCCTGCGGGACGGATTTTTTTGCTTCTTTTAATGAAAATGCCGGGATATTTAGCTTTTCTGCTAGCATTTCCGCGTATTTTTTTGTGCTGCCCGCATTGCTTTCGTAGATTACAGCTTTCATTATAACATTCCCGCTTTCTTTGTTTTTGGACTATGTATTTGTAGTGTTAGTCCGTTTTTTGCGCTTCTTTTCGCTATACATCAGCTGATCGGCGGTTTTTACCATTTCCTCAAAACTGGAGTAATCATGAAGCTCGAAGGTTTTTATGCCAACGCTAGCTGAAATATGATATTTCTTTTCGGAACCCTCGTTTACTTTGTCAAGGTAACTTTTGAACTTAGCCATTATGTCGCTGTCAGAATACTCACCGGGGATCACAGCAAGCATTTCATCTCCGCCCCAGCGTACGCATACCGCGCTCTCAGGGCAGGAGCTTTTCAGAGCGTCTGCAACAGCGCATATCGCAAAATCGCCGTCGTCATGACCGTAGTTGTCGTTTATTTTCTTCAATCCGTCAAGGTCTGCAAGGACGACCGTCATTTTTCCGCTGCATTCTTCCAGCAGCTTTGGATAACAGTTCTTGAGGGCTGCACGGTTCAGAAGGTGAGTCAGACCGTCGCAGCGGTATATTTCCTCTATCTTATGGTTGAGATAATGCTGATGCTGAACAGTCCGGAACGCTCCGAAAGAGGAGTTGAGCGTATTGATTATCTGTGAAGCTTTATAGTAGTTCTGTATATCGTAATTGTGGTAGCTGAAGCAGACAAATCCCATCGGAATCCCCATATAATTCAGCGCAAAGAAAATCAGCGACGTTTCGTAATTGCAGAGCATTTCCTTGAGATTAGGGTGAAGCTGCTTTACTGATATATCCTCGATCCTGCCGCGCATAGGATAGTTAGTGTTGTAAATGAGTTTCATGTTTTCGCTGAAAGGATTATCGGATATCCGGGAGAGTGGGTTGACGGTCACATCTGTGCATTCCGGATTGAGGACGATTATCATGTCATAAAAATCGTACCTGTCAATGACCTCAGATACCTCTGAAAAGTTCCCGCAGCCAAGTATTCTTGACATCATGCGGAACATATGCTCCTCCTCCGTCTGATAGCGGTAAAAGGATTTGTTGATATAGGTAAGCTCTTCGGAAGCGTTGAAATGCTCAACACAGGGACAGCCGCAGCTTTCGGACTTCTGAAGTTCCGGAACCACAAGTATCCTTTCCGGAAATTCCGTGCCGGAAATAAGCGCCACAGCGGTTTCTGCCGCAGTTTTAGCCAGCTGCTCGCTGCTGCAAAGGCAGGTGGTGATCTGGGGAACGCTGTATTTTACCTCGTTTATTCCGTCAAATCCGGTAACAATGATATCCTGTGGTACTCTGATCCCATGCTTTTTCAGCACTGAAACCGCGGTGATCGCCATTGTGTCGTTTGCGCATATCAAAGCCTGCGGCAGCCGTCTTCGCCTTGTAAAAAGCTTCTCCACCGCCTGCTCTGTCGGTACACTCCAGAACTGACCGTAGCTTATATCCTCGTCGCCGAATGGAATATCAAGCTCGGCGGCTACCCTGCGGACAACATCTATGCGCTCCTCGGAAAAATCGTTTCCCTGTATTCCGGCGATGAGATGGAAGTCTGTTATTTTATGATCTGTAAAAACGTGCCTTACAATCCGTTCAAAGCCGGTGGTGTAATCAAATCCGACGCTGACGCAGCCGCTGTAATTCCCTCCGATGGTAACTACCGGAATATTATGCGCTTTTGCGCTGTCTATAATACTCTGGACAGTCTGCTTGTCCATTATCACCTCGTCATGGATTATTACAATGTCAGTTATATCATAGTTGATAAGCTCAAAAACGGCTTTTTCTCCGCGCTCGTCAACAGCGTTGAAATACAGATTGGACGGCGTGGAGAACACCATGAGCCTGCAATCCAAAGCAGTGAGATGTCTGCTCAGCGCGGCAATGAAGTTGTGATTGGTTTCATCTTGAATTCGAGGAATGCAAAGCGCTGCTATATATTTACCGTAAATCACTGAAAAATCTCCTTTACAAGAGTATCCCTGTTCTGACCGGAGATCCTCTGCATCTGAATCAAACGATCAGGATCTGTGATGAGATCGTGTTAGAAAAACAAAAATAGTAATCTGGAAAGCTGTGTCGGCGGCTGAAATTGTCCGCTTCAGCAGATAATTCAGCTGTTCAAT
>CAMAGG010000273.1 GCA_945833805.1 uncultured Clostridia bacterium
CATCACGCCGTCGTTATCCATATCGCCGAGCCTGTCGCTGAATTCGCAGAGCATTACTACATACTCGCCCTTATCAACGACATTGGGCAGGATAACCTTGCCGTCCGCTCCGAGCTTTGCGCAAATTACGAATACCAGCTTGCCGTCAACAGACTTGTAGAGGTTCGCAAACTTGCCTGCGTGTTCCGCCTTGAATGCGATTTCAAGGTCTGTCGGGTTATTTGTATTGTTCATTGTGAACTGAATGCCCAAAATGCCACGCAGAGCGTCTGTTTTCAGCTTGCTTGTTGTGAGAATTGAAAGGTCTGCCGCCGCAGGAGTGGTGATTTTCGCACCGTCTGTTTTCCAGCGCTTTACGCTGTTAACAACGAATGTTACCTTGAGGTCACGATCGTCGATCGCCTTGATTACCTCCACAGGAACTGTGGTATTGCCGTTCAGCTCGATTGTTACCTCAGAGCCGTTTGTGAGCTTTGCAAGCTCTGCCGCAATATCACTCCAGCTCTTTGCAGATCCGCCGATAGAGGGCTTATCAGGTTCTGTCGGAGTAGTGGGTGTGTATCCACCGCCGCTCGAACCGCCGGAGCTTCCGCCTGAACTTCCGGAATTTTTCACCGTAATGTGAAGCGGTAAGCCTTCAGAGTACGTTCCGTTGTATGCGCGCACTCTGAAATAGTAGGTTTTTCCGGCTTCAAGATAGATCGGACCTTTATAAAGGATACGGTTTTTTTCATCTGTCATGGGACAGTTGCCGTTGGTTGTGTAATAAATCTGTGCTCCGAGTGTAGCTGTTGTGAACTTCAGATAACCCGCCGAAACAATGCTGTTATCGGTAATTACCATTCCGTTCATGGTTGCTGTGACTTTTGCGGGTCGGGGGTCGTCATCAGGATCTTCATCCTTTACTGTGTATGAAACGGAAAGAACATCGCTGTCCTTCATTCCCGTTTTTACTGCAATCGCTTTTATTGTAATATTTTCGCTGATAAAGAGCCCTGTTTTATATATTTTGCTTGTTTTTGAAGGTGTAGTACCATCGGTCGTGTAATAAATCACTGCACCGTCTTCTGCAGAAAGTGTTACAACCGTGTTTTTCTCAACCTCTCCCGAACTTACGGAAGCAGCTGGTGCCGCAAGCTTTACAGGTTCGGTTACATCAATACTGCCGCTGTCATAGCGTTCTGCCATTCGGACGCCCGCATAGCTTTTTACTTCGTTGCTGATAACAACCTGTACCTTATCGCTTGTTTTCAGCCCCGGATAAGCAAGCAACACTGTCTTTGTGTAGGAGATTGTGCTGTCTGCGTTCACCTTTTCGCTGTCTGCAAGGATTACGTTGCTGCCGTCCAGAGGCACAAGAACGTCGTTTATATACAAACCGATATTTGCAGCGGTGAGTTCACCCTCTGACATATACTTGCTGAAGGTGATGAATACTCCGTCTGTTGTTGCTTTTATGGATTCAACTGCGGGAGCCTCATAGCTTACAAGACCTATGTTGACGTCAAGCTGAACAGGAAGAACCGGCATATAGTAGTATCCGTCTGCCTTCTGTGCCGCATTCAGTCCATAGTCCGCGCTTGAACCTGTGTCAACGGTCGTGTAACCGTCCTTAGAAGCAACAACGCGCCAGTTTCCAACAGGAACGAACCACTGATAGAATCCGTCTTCTTCAACGGTCTGCGGGTTAGGCTCGATTCCAAAGTAAGTGGAATCCGCAATCACTCCGTTAGTGCCGTTGAAATAGTACAGAGTTGCGGTTGCGCCGTCAATGACATTGCTTTCAACCGCCTCAAAAATAACGCCCGAAGGATCCAGCATTCCGCTGGGACCAGAAGGCATTGTCTGGCTTTCGCCGCCTGTCATCTCGTTAGGGTCATACAGATCATACGGGAAGTTCTTCCAATCAAGCTTGGAGCAGAAGAACGATTCCTTTCTCTCAAAATATTTTGCCGCATAATAAACATCAAACGCCAATGACTTTGCCTGAGAACCGTAGATTTTCTCAAGCTGTCCGTTTATTTTGTCTGTAATGGCGTCCTTAATCTGATCTTGAACAAATTCAAGCGCCTTTCCCGCCAGAGTTATTCCTGTCACATCGTCAAGACTCTGCGGGAGATTGCTTTTCAGTTCGTCAAGCATTATGCAGCCAAAAAGGACACGGATTTCGTTCACTCTCTTCAGGCGTCTTCTCATAGCGTCAAACGCAGGGTCATTATCGCTGTTATATATCTTAAAAAGATTGGTGAAGCAATACTCATTGTCTTTATAAAAACGCTGAAGCTTGTATATATCCTGTGCAGATATCGGTACTCCGTCCTGTGCCTCAAGCGCAAGGTCGAACATATCGGGGATATAGTCTTCAACATCGCCGAAATCATCGCTCATATAGTTTGCCGAAACTCTTGCAGTATTAGTGTATATCTCCATAAATCCGATTTCGACAAGCTTGTCGTAGTCATACCATACTCTGAGAATATCTTCAACACGGTTTATCGCCGCCAATTCAGCGTCGAGTTCCGAGTATTCCAAAGGCTGAAGAGTCGGGTCATCGCCTATCTGAGTGATGGTTCTGTATGCTTTTGAAGATGAAGTATCCCATACGGTGATGATTCTTGATGCAAGCGTATAAAGCTCATCAAC
>CAMAGG010000274.1 GCA_945833805.1 uncultured Clostridia bacterium
ATAAGATAATTTAATGTTATCAATAGTTGAGAACATTAATGCCCAACTGCCTTTCTTTACAGTTGGGCATTAATAATATAAAGAAAGGAATGTGGTATGCCCAAACTCATATTAACCAGCCGGTATATAAAGTCCGGCTCACACGGAAAGCTGGGCAATTATGTGAAATACATTGCAACCCGCGAGGGCGTTGTGATCCCGCAGCAGCACACAGAACTTGACCGTGAGATTTTCATGAACTACCTTGATTCCCGCCCGAAATCTCACGGTCTATTCAAGGGCAAAGACGATCCAATCGTCCTTGACAGAGCCGCAAAGGAAGTAGCCAATCATTCCGGAACGGTGTGGATGCACATTGTTTCCCTGCGGCGGGACGATGCGGAGCGCATGGGATTCAACACATTGGAAGCATGGAGGGAGCTGGTTCGGCGGCATATCTCGGATATTGCGGTGGCGCAGAAAATTTCACCGCAGAATATCCGCTGGTATGCCGCCTTTCACAACAAGGAAACCAATCCTCATGTGCATATCGTTGTGTATTCCACCGACCCGAAAGAGGGTTATCTCTCGAACACCGGAATTGAGAAAATCCGCAGCGCATTCGCAAACGACATATACCGTGACGAGCTGCAGAATTTGTATCAGGAGCAGACTCAGGTGCGGGATAAGCTGCGCCGTGAAGCGGAAAATGTTATGCAGAATCTGGTTTCAGAATTGCAGAACAGCAATTGTTCCAGTTCGCAACTTGAACTGCTGATACCAAAGCTGTATTTTCAGCTTCAGAAATCCAAAGGCAAAAAGGTATACGGTTATTTGCAGTCGAACGTCAAGAAAACCGTTGATGAAATTGTTGCGGAGCTTGCGAAAAATCCCGTTCTCAAAAAGATGTATGAGGAATGGTGCGAACTGGAACGGCAGAAGTACGAAACCTACACCAGCGCGGTTCAGACATTCCCAACGATGGCTGAAAATAAAGCGTTCAAGTCTATTAAGAATGCGGTAATACGGGCGGTCATGGATATGGATATATTGCAGGATAAGTTGGAGATGTCAGCCGAAACCGTCCGTGTTGAAACCGTAGAAGCAGATATTATTTCGCCACAAGTCATTTCAAAGACCGCTGTTCAGAATGCAGCTCTGACCATGCTCAAATCCTTTGGTAGACTTATATCTGAGGACTACAACCGAATTTCAAGAGGGCTGAAATTCCGCACCGAGCACAAACTCAAACAGGCGATTCACCGCAAGAAAGCAGCGCTTGGAATCAAAGAAAACCCACTTGAACAAAATTACTGACAAGGGAGGAGTATGCTTACAAATCGTGAAATTTATTCGTCCGGACTGCCGCATAGAGCTGTGGCAGTCTATATTTATCTCTCCGACCGCTGCGACCGGGACGGCAAATGCTTCCCGTCAATCACCACGATTGCAGCAGACCTGAAAATCTCGCGAAGCACCGTGAAGCGTGCGTTGTCCGATCTTGAAAAGGCGCAGTATATTCGGCGCGAACGCAGATTCAGGCAGTCCGGAGGTAATTCATCAAATATGTATTTCGTGGTGCGCCCGCCTTAATATGGGCACAAGGTGGACTGAGGGTAGGTTCATGGTGAACCCACAATGCTAAGTAACCAATCTAAAAATTCTATTCTGAAGAAAGGAAATTCACTTGAAATACATCAATTTTTCTGACGAAGATTTTCAGCGTGCAAACACTATCGACCTTGCACGATACCTCCAAAGCAAGGGGGAACGGCTGAAAAAGGTCGGCAGCACCTACCAGTACATCTACACGGACGGATCCGGAACGCACGATAGCGTCACTATTTCCGGTGCAAAATGGTACGACCACAAGAATCAGCGGGGCGGTTACGCAGTCAGATTTTTGCAGGAATTCTTCGGCATGAGTTTTCAGGAGGCCATGTTGGAACTGCTCGGCGGACATATCTCTGCAGTAACAAGTCAGAAGTCTGAAAAGTCTGCTGCAAAGCCGTTTGTTCTTCCCGAAGCAAATAAAGATATGCGGCGTGTATTCGCCTATTTGTCCAAGCAGCGGTATATTGCTCCTGATGTTATCTCACATTTCGCGCACGAGAAAAAGCTGTTTGAGGATAAGAAATACCACAATGTCGTGTTTGTGGGAACTGATGAAAACAATGTTCCCAAGCAAGCTTCGGTACGCTCTGCAATAAGCTTCGGAAAGCCTTTCAGGATCACGGTTTCCGGGTCGGATACACGGTACAGCTTTTCTCATTTCGGAGTGGACGAAAAACTGTATGTGTTTGAAGCTCCGATAGATATGCTGTCGTTCATCACGATGTACCCAAAGGACTGGCGGCAGCACAGCTATATTGCGATGAACGGTGTGTATGAGAGTGCAGTTCTGACCGCATTGGAAAGCCATTCACAGCTTGAAAAGGTCTATCTATGCACCGACAATGACGGGGGCGGAATTGAAGCCGCCGAACGCCTGCGGGATATTCTTTCGGAGCACGGGTACTCGGAAATTTTTCGCATTATGCCGGAGCAGAAAGATTGGAACGAGGTTCTGAAAGAGCAGAACGGCGCGAAATTTTTGCCGCCAGTTCCGCATAAGCACAGGGAGAAATACCTCGAATATGTTTCTGCGTTAGGCGAGG
>CAMAGG010000275.1 GCA_945833805.1 uncultured Clostridia bacterium
AAAAATCACTTTTTGAACAGCACTCTGCCCGACTATCAAATCTTCAGTAAATGCTGCTGCCGTGAGCATAAAGGCACGAAATATTGACAAAAGTATACAAATATGATATAATTCTGCGTGTAGGATTATCTATAATACTAAGAACAACTTCTAGAAGGAATGTGTAAATATATGGAAAGTGAAGAAATAAATTATGGGCAATGGCAAAGGCTTATCAAAAAATCCCTTTTGGGTATGGCTATATGCCATGACCGACAGACCAGAGCCCTCAACAGCCGTCAGGCTGCGAATCTGTCCTCGAAATAAATCATGAACTGAGCGTATGCAAGTCCCCAGTCACGCACCGGCATAGTCCATTTCTTCGAGACATCTGCATGATTTTTTGTTCGATTTCGTTGGTTCGTGTCTGTCGCTTTTCGATGATTTTTGGCTCAAATTCTCCGTTTCTGTCGCGGGGAACTGCGATCTCGCACTCGCCGTAGTCACTGATTATCGTCTTTTTGCCGTAACCAATTCCGCCTGCTGCCCTATGTTGTGCGGCGTCCATGCCGCACTTTTGGGGCAGCTGCGCAAACATCCTGTTTGCGACTATTACCGGAGTTGTTCCCGGCAACTGAGTTCTTCTCATACCCGAGATGCTCGTCCATTTCTGCTTCAAGCATCTGCTCGATAGTCCCGGCGAACAACCGCTTCGCTTCAATCAGCGTGTCCCTAGATTCAATATGCCTTAGGCTTTGACATTGGTATAATAAAACACCGCAAGCTGTGTTCTGTCACGAAGGCTAAGTTTTTCCAGTATCCCGCTGAGGTAATTTCTCACTGTTCCCTCGCTTAAAAACAGCTTTGCAGCTATTTCCTTGTTGCTCATACCTTCGGCAACAAGCTCGATAATATCCTGCTCTTTCGAACTGATATCATATCTGGAGTAATCAAAATCTGACTTTGTTTTCATCATCACGGGCAGCTTTGTTACGACCTGTGCACCAAATACACTCTGACCGCCCACGACCGCTTCAAGCGCAGAAGCGATGCTCTCAAAATCCTGTTTCAGAATATAGCCCTTGGCGCCTATGCTGAGGGCTTTTACTATGTATTCATCATCGGCAAATGTCGTAAGATATAGGATTTTTGCACCGACGTGCTTTTTCAGTATCTGCTCGCCGGATTCAAGTCCTGTCATGCCCTCCATGCGTATGTCCATAAGCATAACATCGGGAATATACTCATCATAAAGTCTTATGGCGTCCTCACCGCAGTTTCCCATTGCACAAACTGTTATCCTGCCCGTGCTTTCAAGAATGGTTTTCAAAGACAGCGATACAAGCTTGTCGTCATCAATTATCACTATATTCATCTCAAAACTCTCCGTTATTCTTCGTCTGTTTTTGGTACGGAAACAACCACCCCAAATCCCTTTTCCGTGGCGGAAATGTTGATTATTCCACCCATGTCCTCCGCTCTTTCACGCATGGTTGAAAGACCTATACCACTGTCTGTGATCATTCCGCATTTTCCGTTGTCTGTCACCTCAAGCTTATAGAAGCCCGGATGCTCTATGACGGATATTTTGACGCTGTCACCGCTGCTGTGCTTGACGGTATTTGAAAGGCACTCTCTAAGTATTCCCACAAAACCAAGCTTCACTTTTTTCGGCATACTATCGGAAAAATCATAATCACAGGTGACTTTGAAACGGCTCTGTATCGGATTCACAGCATCGTTGACTGCGGCCCTTAAATCAATGGAATCATCATGCAGCTTATGGACGCTGTTTCGTATGCTCGTCATTGCACTGTCAAGGGTGTCCTTTAAACTTAATAGGCTCTCTCGCTGAGTGTCGTCCTTGTTTACAATGATCAGCGCCCCGACCTGAAGTATCGAACGGGTAAGCATATGCCCGACATTGTCGTGGATCTCCCTTGCAATTCGGTTGCGCTCTTTCATGGTAGCAAGCTTTATCTCGTTATCCTGATTTTCGCAGAGCTGCTTGTTTTTCTGCTGGAGCAGCAGGTTCATTTCCTCAGAATCATCTCTTGTCAGAATTAGTTTCTTTTCCGCCTCTTCAAGCCGCACAGTTTTGTACCAAAGAATGAACGATATCACTGCGCCGCAAGCCAAAAGCGCAAGCTGAAAGACGCTGAAGCGGTGGGCATATATGATAATAGAAAACGCCGAACAAGCCGAAAGCCACTGTCGTTTGTCACGGAAAAAATCATAGATCATCAGCGGTATCATACAACAGAACACCGGCTCTGTAAAGCAACTCACTGCCATTAATATTTCCGAAACGAGAGATACCTTTGACGAAAAGCTCTGGCTTATCGCCGAAAGAGACACTGTAATAAGCAGCGCAATGACCGGAACGCTGAAATCTGCATACCCAACAAGTACAACAATGCAAAGGAGCAGCACCACCGCTTTATCTGCAAGCCAATTCATATCCGTCACCCCCGAACTTTTCATTTCTCATAGTGCTATTATACCATAACCGCAAGGTTATGGTATAATCGTCCGATACGCACGGAGTTCGCCAACGGCGAACGTATGTGCGAGGACTTTTGATATATAATAAACGCTCTGCGTTT
>CAMAGG010000276.1 GCA_945833805.1 uncultured Clostridia bacterium
AAAGGATCTGTTTGCCCGTATCTCCAAGCTTCCGATACGCTATGTCGATACGCACAAGCATGGAGATATCCTCAGCCGTATGACTAACGATGTTGAGAACGTTTCAAATTCCGTTTCTCAGTCCCTCGGATCGCTCATTTCCGGCGTTATAATGCTGATAGGCTGCTTTGTGATGATGCTTATTCATTCATGGCTGATGACTTTGGTCAGCATGATCACGATAGTTCTTACGCTGCTGGTGACAAAGACCCTGTCTAAGTTCATGCGTAAGTTCTTCCCGCTCCAGCAGGCGAAGCTTGGACAGCTTAACGGTCAGATCGAGGAAGCTGTCAGCGGCTGCAAGACAGTAAAGGCATTCACCCACGAAGGAAAGATCTGCAAGGATTTTAACCGAACCAGTGATGATCTGCGCTCTGTTGGAATAAAAGCGCAGATCCTAGGCGGCGTCATGGGTCCCTGCATGAACACGATAGGAAACTTCGGTTTCCTGCTGATCGCGGTCGTGGGCGCGATACTTGCTTCCAGACCGGAAACAGATCTTTTCTATATCTCCATAGGAACTATTCAAGCGTTTATCACCTATTCCAAGCAGTTCACACGTCCTATCAATGAGATCGCGAACCAGTATGCGCAGATACAGTCGGCGCTTGCCGGAGCGGAGCGTGTGTTCGAGGTAATGGACAGCGATCCGGAGGACGAGGGCGGAAACGAGCCTTTCGAGATCGAGAATGTCAAGGGCGATATCAATTTCAAGGACATTGATTTCTCATACATAAAGGGCGAGCAGGTTCTTAAGGATTTTAACCTCTGGGTAAAGAGCGGTCAGAAGATCGCGATAGTCGGCGCCACAGGAAGCGGCAAGACCACAGTGGTAAATCTTCTGACGCGGTTCTATGACGTGGACGGAGGAATTATTACTCTGGACGGTCAGGATATCAGGAATATCCCTGTGAACAAGCTCCGCGGAAGTATCGGCATAGTGTTGCAGGATACGGTCATCTTCTCGGACACTATAGCTCAGAATATCCGTTACGGCAGGATCGACGCCACCGATGAGGAGGTCATCGAAGCCGCAAAGGTAGCAAGAGTAGACGATTTTGCTTCAAAGCTGTCTGAGGGATACAATACAATGCTCACCGAGGGAGGAAGCAATCTTTCGCAGGGACAGCGGCAGCTTATCTCGATAGCCCGCGCGGTTCTTGCAAATCCGAAGATTCTAATTCTTGACGAGGCAACTTCCAGCATTGACACCCGCACCGAGATGCACATTCAGGAGGCAATGGTCGCACTGATGAAGGGCAGAACAAGCCTTATCATCGCGCACCGTCTGTCAACTATCCGTGACGCTGACAAGATAGTAGTTATAAGCGGCGGCAAGGTTGTCGAAGCAGGAAATCATGACGAGCTTCTGGCGCAGAAGGGCTGCTATTACAACCTCTACCAGAGCCAGTTCGCCGGAATTGCTACATAAAAATGACCTGAGAAGTTTTTGCTTCTCAGGTTTTTTGTATTTACCTATCAATCAGATCCTGCGATATTCGTGACCGTCAGCCTTGTTCCGTCTACTGTGAAGCTCACCTCGAAACTGGCAAAGCTCATTGTATAAACCCGCTCCGGGTCGTAGATATATTGCGGTCTGGGATCCTGCGCAAGCACCGAAACAAGCGCGGCTCGCCGCTCCTCCGGAACAAGAGCCGCCAGCTCCTCCGGAAGCTCCACAGAAAGCACACCCTCTTGTTGGGCAAGGGCAAAGCCGTTTGATGCGTCCGGGCGGCAGTCAACGTATGGAAGATACGGCTTGATGTCGTAGATAGGCGTACCGTCCATAAGATCTGCTCCGGAAAGATGAAGCACCGGCCCGTCAGGGGTGTTCAGCTCTATTTTTTCCAGCTTTACGCAGCTTAATCCCAGTGGATTTGGTCGGTATGGAGATCGCGTTGCGAATACTCCCATTCGGGTATTTCCGCCAAGCCGGGGAGGGCGCACGGTTGGGCTCCAGTCGCTGCGAACCGCCTTTGAGAATTCCCAGATAAGCCACAGGTGTGAGTACTGCTCCAGTCCGCGAAGCGCCTCCGGGACGCGGTATTCCGGATTAAACACCAGCGTTGAGCGAAGCTCCTCTACAAGTCCGCTCTGGCGGGGAATGCCGAATTTCTCCGGGAAATCAGTGTGGATTACCGCGATTTCTTTTAGTGTGATCATGAGTTTCCTTTAAGATAGGCGAGGATTTCCGCCGCGTTGGTGTCCGGCTTGACCTTAGGCATTGCCTTTTCGATCATTCCATTTTCGTCAATGATATAGGTGCTTCTGACCACACCGAAACCAAGCTTGCCGTACAGCTTCTTCTCCGCCCATACGTCATATTTTTTGATCACCTCAAGCTCCGGGTCGGACAGCAGAATGAACGGCAGGTCATATTTCTCAGCGAATTTCCTGTGGGAAGCCTCGCTGTCCTTGCTTATCCCGATAACCTGAACGTTATTGTTCCTGAAATCATTGTACGCAGCCGCAAAGGCGCAGGCCTGCCGGGTGCAGCCGGGGGTGTTGTCCTTCGGGTAGAAATACAATACTACCTTTTTGCCA
>CAMAGG010000277.1 GCA_945833805.1 uncultured Clostridia bacterium
ATCGCTGCGGCGGGGATAAAGATATATAGAAAGAATAAATCTGAAAAGACCATGTTGCACCCCAAAAATTTAAGCGTTATTTTTATATAATAGTAATTCGGATCACGTTTTTTGAGCTTGTCGAAAATGTAACCATATCAGAAGTTATCGACAGCTATATTGATTTCAGTTTTCGACATTACAATTATACCACCTCAAATTTTTCCTGTCAATAGCTGACATAATTTGCCGACAAATTAATTATATCACTCTCATTGAGATTATTCAATTACAACGGGATTACAGTTTGGTTACAATATGGTAACATTATTTTAGGGAAACGCTGATCAAATCAAATTCGACCCGCTCAAACGAGGGAACTCACGGGTCTGAATTTGATACGCTTCGCTTTGATCAGCGCGTCCAAAAAATTTTCAAAACCCCTTGAAATCGTTTACAATCTGTGTTATACTTTAGGAAAATAAGAATACCGGACAAATCCGGGATAAAACAGGAGTAACGTTATGAACAACACAAGAAAGCAGCCGGAATGGCTTGACAACGCAGTATTCTACGAGATCTACCCACAGTCCTTCAACGACACCAATGGGGACGGTATCGGCGACATCAATGGCATAATCGAAAAGCTGGACTATATTCAGGAGCTGGGCTGCACCGCGATATGGCTCAATCCCTGCTTCAAATCGCCTTTCGGTGACGCAGGCTACGATGTGGAGGATTACTACACCGTTGCCCCAAGATACGGAACTAACGAGGACTTGGTGCGGCTCTTTAACGAGGCACACAACCGCGGAATGCACGTCATTCTCGACCTTGTTCCCGGTCACACGGCTGTAACTCACGAATGGTTCAGGCAGTCCATGAAAGCGGAACAAAACGAATTCACCGACCGCTACGTCTGGACGGACAGTATATGGGAAGAACCGCAGGGAATGTGCTGTATCAAAGGTATTTCAGACCGTGACGGCTGCTGCGCCGTGAACTTCTTCTCCCACCAACCGGCGCTGAATTACGGCTTCTACAAGCCGGAAAGACCGTGGCAGCAGCCTATGGACGCTTCCGGGCCTATCGCAACAAGAGAAGCCCTCAAGGACATCATGCGCTTCTGGCTCTCCGCAGGCTGCGACGGATTCAGAGTGGATATGGCAGGCTCTCTGGTAAAGCACGATGAGAACAGCAAGGGAACTATCGCACTGTGGCAGAACATCAGAACCTTTCTCGACGAGGAATTCCCGAACGCTGCAATGGTGAGCGAATGGGGTGAGCCGGACAAATCCCTTATCGGCGGCTTCCATATGGATTTTCTGCTGCATTTCGGGCCGTCCCACTACAACGACCTTTTCCGCTGCCCGGAACCCTATTTCTCAAAGCGCGGCAAAGGCTCTGCAAAGGAATTCATCGCAGCGTACAAGGCGAATTACGCGAAAACAGACGGTAAGGGGCTTATCTGCATTCCCTCCGGAAATCACGACATGGACAGGCTGGCACGCACCCTTGACCCGGACGAGATCCGCGTCGCGTTCGCGTTCCTGCTGTCCATGCCCGGCGCGCCGTTCATCTATTACGGCGATGAGATCGGTATGCGCTATGTCGAGGGACTGACCTCGGTGGAGGGCGGCTACGGCAGAACCGGATCCCGCTCCCCCATGCAGTGGGACAAAGGGCTTAACGCAGGATTCTCCTCCGCGCCGAAATCCAATCTATACATTCAGCAGGACGAAAGCACCGACCGTCCGGACGCAGAAAGTCAGTGCGCGGACGAAAGCTCCATACGCAGCGAGGTAAAGCGGCTGATTGCCCTCAGAATGGCAAATCCCGCCCTTCAGAGCAAAGGCAGGATCGAATTTATCTCGGACGGTTATCCGTTGGTGTACAAGCGCTCCTGCGATGATCAGACTATCGCCGTCATCATCAATCCCTCGGCTCAGAGCACGATAATTCCGGATATCTCCGGCAGAGTGATCCACACCGTCGGCGGAGCTGCCTCCACAGAAAACGGCGCGGTCACCGTCGAGGGCTGCACAGCGGCATTCGTGGAGCTGTGAAAGGATAAATCCAACCCAAACAGATCCCGGAAATTAAAAAGAGGAGGAAATTACCCTCCTCTTTTTTCATGGTACAGCTGTAATTCAGTCATTCCTCCGCCGGGATGCTTAGCCGATCGAATTCTTGACCATAGTGTAAAATTCGTCCCACATCTTAGCAACGTGTTCCTTAGAGTAGAATTGATTTCCCCGCTTTGAAGCCTCGCACTGCTGCGAATAGTATTCTCTGTCGCCCCTCAGCCGCTCAAGCTCGGCAACAAAGCCGTCTACACTGTCAGACTTGCTGTAATAATCAAACAGGATATCAGGATAAATGTCAAGATCCCTCAGCAAAATCGGAATATTAACGCACATAGCCTCCAGTATCGTCATCGGAAACAGCTCCTCAAAGCTCGGCAGGAACATCACATCGCCAAGATTGTAGATCTCATTCATATATTCCCGGTCGATAATTCCAAGAAGCTTAACGTTTGCCGGAGGGTTCTCGCTTATCTTCTTTATCTCGTTGTAGCCGTCGGTGATCTTCCCGAAA
>CAMAGG010000278.1 GCA_945833805.1 uncultured Clostridia bacterium
ATCTTGAGGAATTCCCCAAGCACGGCGTAGAATTTGTTTCGGATATTTTCCCTTATCATATCAAGGGAAAGCTGACCGCCGGAGTATATCCGGTAACCGGGGATATTTCGTCACAGTTCATCACCGGACTTATGTTCGCAATGCCGCTTCTTGACGGAAGCAGCACCATTATGCTCACTTCCCCGCTTCAGTCCAAGCCTTACGCGGATATCACAGTCCACTGTATGCGGGCTTTCGGCATTGAAACGCTTGAGTTCAACGGAAATTACAGCATAAAGGGAATTCAGAAGTACATTCCCACTAAATTCACGGTCGAAGGCGACTGCTCTCAGGCGGCTTTCTTCGCCGTTGCAAACGAACTCGGCAGTTCAATCGAGATCTCTGGAATCAATCGAAACAGCGTTCAGGGCGACCGGGCGGTATTTGATATTATTGACAAAGCCATCAAGATAAACGGCAGCTATTCGGGATTTGACATTGACGCTTCGGATATTCCCGACCTTGTGCCTATCCTGACGGTTCTTGCCGCGTTTGCCGCGGGAGATTCCCATATCAAAGGGTGCAGACGGCTCCGGATAAAGGAAAGCGACAGATTAGTGTCGATTTCAACTGTGCTTAATTCGCTGGGGGCAGATGTCAGAGTGGTCAATGACGAGCTGGAAATAACCGGCGTCAAGGAATTGTCCGGCGGCGTCTGCTCAAGCTTCAACGACCACAGGATCGCTATGTCGCTTGCGATAGCCTCTCAGCGCTGCACTGATACGCTGACGATTACCGGCGCGGAGTGCGTTGCAAAGAGCTATCCTACATTCTTTGAGGATTTCAGGGCGCTTGGAGGTGAATACGATGTCGTCATTGTTTAACGGCGGTATTTCCGTTTCGATCTTCGGCGAAAGCCACGGCAAGGGTATCGGCGTAGTAATGGACAACCTACCCGCAGGAGAGCCGATCGACCTTGATGAGATCGGTGTATTCATGGCGCGCCGCGCTCCGAAAAAAGACGGAACAAGCACCATGCGCAGCGAAAAGGATATCCCGGATATCCTGTCGGGTTTTTATGAGGGTAAGACGACAGGAACTCCCCTTGCCGCTGTGATATTCAACACGGATCAGCATTCCAAGGATTACGGAAATATTTCACATATTGCCAGACCCGCTCACGCGGATTACACCGGATATCTCCGATACAACGGAGCCAACGACCCCCGCGGCGGCGGGCATTTTTCCGGAAGGATCACCGCTCCGCTGGTTTTCGCCGGAGCTGTCTGCGGGCAGATATTAAATCGCCGCGGAATTACCACCGGAGCCCATATCCGCTCTATCAAGGGCATTTCTGACGAGGCATTGGACCCGATGAGCGTTACCGCAGAGCAGCTTGAGGCTGTTAAGTCGCGCAGCTTTCCGGTGCTTTCCGATGAAGCGGAGGAAAAAATGCGCGCTGAGATCCTTTCTGCAAGAAATAACCTTGACAGCGTAGGCGGTGTGATCGAGTGTGCGGCGGTGGGATTCCCTGCCGGAATAGGCTCGCCTATGCTGGACGGTCTGGAAAATGTGATCTCAAGGCTGGTTTTTGCAATTCCTGCGGTAAAAGGAATTGAATTCGGAAACGGATTTGGCTGCGCTGATTTATTCGGCAGAGAAAACAATGACGAATTTGCGCTAAAAGACGGTAAGGTAGTTACTCTCACGAACAATCACGGTGGTATCCTCGGCGGAATAAGCTCCGGAATGCCTATAATATTCCGTGCAGCGTTCAAGCCTACTCCCTCTATCTCCCGCCCGCAGAACAGCGTGGATTTCAAAGACATGACGGCGCAGGAGCTTGTGATCAAGGGCAGGCACGATCCATGCGTTGTTCCGAGAGCAGTTCCCTGTGTGGAGGCGGCACTGAACATTGCACTTGTTTCCGCGCTTGCTGCTGAGGGAAAGCTATAAAGCAGGTACATCAATGAAAGAATTACCCAGAATCAGAATTGACGATGTAAACAAGATACGTATTCTTGTGTGTCATCTCATTTACAGTCTTGGCTGCCCGCTGACAAAGGAGCAGCTTATCGAGATCACCTCGCTGGAACAGGCTGTGAATTATTTCGACCTTATGGAGGCTCTGGACGGTATCACCGGAAGATTATGCACCTCGCAGGAAATCAACGGAACTATCGTTTATTCCAATACCCCGCTTGGCGACGCGGCTGCGCGAGAGTTCGGAAACGAGCTCCCTCAGTCAGTTCGCGAGAAAATGTTTGAGGAAGCCGTAAAGGTCTACACCAGAGATGAGATAAAAAAGGATTCTCTCGTATCAGTCCGGTATGCGGAGCATGAAAACGGAACCTGTACAATAGGCGTCACCATAAAATCCGAGAAAACAGGCAGGCAGAAATACTACCTGTCGATATCGGCTGAGGACAAGACCGAGGCTGACGCTATCAAGAAGCGTATCCAGCGCAGTCCTGACGCTTTCCGTAAATATATGGAGAGCTACTTCAACAGGAACGATGAAACATGATATAAAGGTGACTTTTTCAGGGTGGCGAGAAGCCGTCAGATTCTAGGAACCCGCATAACGGCTAGGCT
>CAMAGG010000279.1 GCA_945833805.1 uncultured Clostridia bacterium
TATTCAACGCAAAGAACAACAGGATAGACCAGGAGAGCTTTCTGAAGCTTGCGAAAAGCAACCGTATTTTCGGCTATGTGTATTATCAGCTTGCGGATTTCAGACTTGGCAAGGATATCCGCCTTTACGACAGCGCAAAGATGATGTGCGACAAGGCGAAAATGTACTCCGACGAACAGGTCGGGATATGGCAGGATACCGCGAAAAAGCAGCGCAAAAACAGCTGGGTCATGGACGCAGCGAATGCGCTCCGGGACGGGATAAGCTATTTCTACATAGGATTTCTGGCTGTCACAAAGGCGATAACTATCGGAGATTTCTCTATGTGCGTCAGCGCCGCAGGAACGCTCTACTGGAGCCTTTACGGTATCGTGAGCGGCGTGCAGGAGATCATCCAGAAATGCACCTACGCCCACAGGTACATTGAATTCATGCGGTTCCCTGCGTCAATGGAAAAGGGTACAAAGCCTGTCCGGCAGGGCGAACATACCATAGAATTCCGTCATGTGAGTTTTCGGTATCCGCGCTCTGAAAAGCTGGTGCTGCGGGACATAAACCTCACGATAAGCCCCGGGGAGCACCTGTCCATTGTCGGACTGAACGGAGCGGGAAAGACCACGTTCGTTAAGCTGCTGTGCCGGCTCTATGACGTCACCGAGGGTGAAATACTTGTTGACGGGGTGAACATCAGGGAATACTCCGATGAGGAGTATAGAAAGCTGTTTGCAGTGGTATTTCAGGACTTCCAGCTATTTGCGTTCAGCCTACGGGAGAATATCGCGTTTGGTGATAATGCAGACGACGCGGAGCTTGAACGCGTGCTGAGGCTCGCCGGGCTGTGGGAGGATGCGCAGAAGCTCCCCAAGGGGCTTGACACCATGCTTTACAAGAGTTTTGATGAGGACGGAACAGACCTTTCCGGCGGTCAGCGGCAAAAGACCGCTATCGCAAGGGCGCTGTACAGAAACGCTCCGGTGGTTATACTTGACGAGCCGACGGCGGCGCTTGACCCGGTGGCGGAATACGAGATATACCAGCAATTCAACACGCTTGTCGGCGGGAAAACGGCGGTGTATATTTCCCATAGGCTTTCCAGCTGTAAATTCTGCGACCGTATCGTGGTTTTCGCAGAGGACACGATAAAAGAAAACGGCTCCCACGATGAGCTGGTCGCTATGGACGGCGGTATCTACGCAAAAATGTTTGACGAGCAGGCAAAGTACTATGTGGGGTGCAGCGAGTAGTTGACGCCGTGTCACAGAGATAACACTTCCCCGTCGCTGTTGGTGAAGTTTCTGAGTTATGCTTCATATATTGCACCGGCTTCCTCTATGGTGGAGAGATTCATCAGCCAGTACTTTAATACTAATATCTTTATTGATGAGGTACAGCGTTGCGAAAAGTTTCCGGACGTTATTGACAGCCTTTTCATAAAGCCTGGTGTGGACATCTATCTTACAGACTCTAATGCAGCTCTTCTGTCCGGGAAAGGCCTATCAGTGCGCCTGTAAGCTCGTTCTGGCGCACGGCGGTATCAGCTTTTTTTGCCGCATACGCCTGCTGCACCTGTGCAGCCCATGCAATTTGCCGTCTGTTCACACTGAAAACAAAACATAGAATTCATTTTTATTCCTCCATTCACTTTATCATTCAAGTATTCTTCCGTCGGTCGAAATAGTCACGACGCACAGCGGAATACTCTTTCCGCTTGATCGAATCGCCATTCTGACCGCATTTTCGATACCGCCGCAGCAGGGTACCTCCATACGGGCAACGGTCACATTTTTAATATCATTGTTTGCTAAAATTGCACCGAGCTTCTCAGCATAGTCACCCTCGTCCAGCTTGGGGCAGCCGATAAGCGTTATATGATCTCTCATAAATCTTCTGTGGAAGTCGCCATACGCATAGGCTGTGCAGTCTGCGGCAATAAGAAGCTTTGCGTTGCTGAAATAGGGAGCATTCACCGGTGCCAGCTTTATCTGCACCGGCCACTGCGAAAGCAGACCGGTTACAGGTGCGGTGGGCTCTGCCGCCACTTCACGCCTGATAGACTTTGAATGCGTTCCCGGACAGCCGCACGGCAGCACCGCTCCCGATTTTTTCTGCTTTGCCGCAAGCACGGCAGCGTCGTTGTAGGCAGGGGCTTCGCGTTCCTCAAAGGTTATCGCATTTGTGGGGCAGGCGGGCAGGCAATCTCCCAGACCGTCGCAGTAGTCCTCACGCGTTAGCCTTGCCTTGCCGTCTATAAGCTCTATTGCGCCCTCATGGCAGGCTGTGACGCAGAGTCCGCAGCCTATGCAATTCTCTTCGTCGATTTTTATGATTTTTCGTATCATTTTGATTCCTCCTTATTTTTTTGGAAAGTATCTTGATGTCTGATATGATTATACTATAATATTCAGAACAAGTCAGTTGTTTTTACAACAGAAACGGAGAAAGATATGAAGCAATATATTCCAGTCCTGCAAAAAACGCAGCTATTTTCCGGAATTGGCGAAGAAGAAACAGAAGCAATGCTGAATTGCTTACAGGCAAGGCTGCGCACATATAAAAAGGGCGATTTTGTACTAA
>CAMAGG010000280.1 GCA_945833805.1 uncultured Clostridia bacterium
CTCAAGAATGAAGTTCACCAGACCGTTTGTCATGAGGTCTGAAATAGCGTTGATGTAGTTGATTATTCTTGTGAGTATCTTACCATGCGGACGGCTGTCATAGTATTCAAAGCTAAGCCGCTGCATATGCTCGAACAGATCCCGTCTGATATCATAGACGATATCCTGACCCACCTTTGTCATCATTACCGAACGTATCTTTGCGAAGATAACGCTTATTATTATGCAGACCAGAACCGCCGCGCCGCTCAGTATAATGTATTTCACACGGTCGTCCGGGCTTATCGCAGCGCTTTCGTCCGCCGGTATCATGTAGTTGTCTATCGCATTCTGAACGATCATCGGGGAAAGCAGTCCGATAACTGAGCCGAGGGCGCTCAGAATAAGCGCAAGCGCGATCCTTTTCCAGTATTTTGCGGCATACACCAACGAACGCTTTAAATGCCGTATGTCAAACGGGGTCTCCAGAACCTCGTCCACGTCGAATTTATTTCTAGCCACAGTTATCCCCCCTTACTTCTGCAAATCGTAAACTTCACGGTAATAGCCGTTGTTCTGTATCAGCTCGTCATGAGTTCCCTGCTCAAGTATCCTGCCGTCTTTCAGCACGATTATCTTGTCCGCATATTTAGCGGTGGAAATACGCTGTGCAATGATTATCTTCGTGCAGGGGAAATCCAGTTGACTGAGCGACTCCTGAATATGCTTCTCGGTTTCAAGGTCTACCGCCGAGGTGGTGTCGTCCAGAATAAGTATCGCAGGCTTCACCGCCAACGCCCGTGCAAGGGAGATACGCTGCTTCTGTCCGCCGGAAAGTCCCACGCCGCGCTCGCCGACTATCGTATTATAGCCGTCGGAGAGCTTTCGTACAAACCCGTCCGCGTCCGCCGCCTTTGCGAATTTTACAACGTCCTCCTCCGGCATATCGCTGTCGCCGAAGCTGATGTTTCCCTCGATAGTATCTGAGTAAAGCAGCACGTCCTGAGTTGCGAAGCCGATGTTGCTGCGAAGCTGCTTCAGCTTCAGGTGATTAACGCTCACACCGTCAACCCTTACCTCGCCGCTCTTCACATCGTAGATCCGGGGGATAAGCTCGGCAAGGGTGGTCTTTCCGGAGCCTGTTTCGCCCATGATCACCACGGTTTCGCCGGGGTTCACACTGAACGTGATGTCTTTAAGCACCTCGTTGTTTCCATAGGAGAAGCTTACATGATCGAACTCAACGCTACCCTTGAACCGCTCCGGCTTGTCAACTGCGTCATTCCTGTCAACTATCTTCGGACTGCCGTAGTATATCTCGATTATCTTGTTTGCGGACGCCGAGAAACGCTGGAGATCGTTCACAATGTTTCCGAGGGTGCGCATGGGATTGGAAAGCGTCCAGATAAGTCCGGAAAAAGCAGCGTACTGTCCCATTGTGATCCTTCCAAAAACCACGAACAGACCGCCGCAGATAAGCATTACCACGGACAGGGACTGCGCGGTTACTTCAAGGAACGGGAAGAATTTCAGCCACATGAACGAGGCTTTCTTGTTCGCCTTGTTGTATTCCTGACTGTACTTGTCGAACTGCTTTATCTCGTGATCCTCCCGCGCGAAAGCCTTGACGACGCGGTTGCCGGAGATGTTTTCTTCGGCGGCAGTGTTCATTCTGGACAGCTTTTCACGCAGATCAACATAAAGAGGGCCTGCCTTGCGCTTGAACAGCCATGTGATAAAAAGTATCACCGGAGTAAGGGCTATCAGACAAAGCGCCATCAGCCAATCCATTGAAAAGAAGTAGATCACAGATGCGGAAAAAAGCACGATGCACTCTACCATCGTCTTTATTATCCACGCCACTGAGTGTCTTACCATGTCGAGATCAGAGGAAACGCGGGTCATTATATCTCCGGTACGATAGACATTATAGAACGACGCGTCCTGATTTTCAATCTTGTCGAACAGCACCTTTCTGACGCGGTAGATAAGCGTCTGTGAGGAGTGCTCGTACATCATGTTGCTTCCGTACTGGATAACGCAGCGAAGCAGGGTAAAGCCTACCATTCCCGCCAGCATAAAAATCAGCACATCGGTATGCTCCGCGAGGTTTTGCAGAGCATTTTGATTAATTATAAAGGTATCTGTTATCTGCTGGGTAAAATACGGCGTGATTATGTACATTGACTGACACACCAAAGTCAGGCAGAGCGCCGTGATATATATAGCCCGGCAGCCCTGCATATTCTTCCACAGCCATCTGAAAAGAAACATTTGACCCTTCCCTTTCCGCCCGCTGTTTATATTTGTATTTGTCAGCAGGGCTTTTTGAAAACGTTTACTGTTAGTATAACAGAAATATTGGATTTGTAAAGTGGCAAAAACGTAAAAGATTATTGCTTTTTCAATAATTTTTTATGAAAAAGTAATAAATCAGTCAGGTTTTTGAAAATTTTTCGGATTTTACAATTACAACTGACAATAAACATGAACTGAACATATACTGTATAGCGTGGTTTCCAGCCGAAGGTTCTTTTTACTAGGGCAACACCGCATAATTATTGTCGTTCGATTGCGCCGTCAGATTTTTCGT
>CAMAGG010000281.1 GCA_945833805.1 uncultured Clostridia bacterium
GCCTGCCGTTATGCGGCGTGACGACGAAGATGACGGTTTATCGACAGCCTGAATAATAATCTACCCCGACAGTTTTTGTTTAACTGCCGGGGCTTTTTATGCCATTATATTATTCCGCGTTATTCCGCGCCGCGGAAATACAGTCCTCTGGTAAGCCCGCCGGAGGGCTTTCCGTTTTTCAGGTACATATCAAGCACCGGCTTCAGCTCCTGCTCGTCGGTGAATTTCAGCACAGCGAAATCAAACTGCTCAAGCGCCTGCCTGCGGTCGCTCATGATAAGCAGATCCGGGTTCAGCACCTCCACGCTGCTGCCGCCGCACAGCACCGGCATTTTATTGCCCTTGCGGTCGTAAATACAGCCGCCGCAGGGATTTCCCGCGCCTTCGCTGAAAGAATTCACTCTGCCGCAGGGCGCACCGTCTGCTATCGGGCAGCGGCGAAGAAGCATCAGCGGAAGTCTGCCGTAGGCGATAATTCCGCAGGGAATCGGGGAATTTATCTGGGCAAGCTGCGCCGCAGTTCCCTCAAAGGAAAGCGTGATGTCCTCAAATCCAAAACCGGCGCATACTCCCGCCGAATAGCTGTTGATGATATTCATGCGGTGTCCGCCGTGAACGAGATACCCCGCCTCCCGCAGAAGCTGAGCATGACCTATCGTCTGCGCCATGCCGTGCGTGAAG
This sequence comes from uncultured Clostridia bacterium, assembly GCA_945833805.1. Lineage (GTDB taxonomy): Bacteria > Bacillota > Clostridia > Oscillospirales > Ruminococcaceae > CAG-115. Next base: position 682 of record CAMAGG010000281.1, read on the forward strand.
CCCATTTCCCGCATAGCCAACAAACGAGAGCGAACCTCGTCTTCACAATCGGACAGCACAAACGGCGGTATTACCGCAATTCTGTCCTTATCCGGAGTATCCTCGCCAAGTATCCTCATCGGCGCGTAAATAAGTTCAAACGGCAGCTTTACCGCCTGCGTAAGCTGTTCCGTAGTATTAACCTCGCACCTCCACGAAAGCTCGCTTCTGCTGCGTTTTTCGGAGGCGGGCGCATTGAACTGCTTCACCTCATAGCGCGGCGTATTTTTCCGCAATACCCCCAAGTCAAGCTGCGCCGCAAGTTCCCGCCGCAGTGAATTCAGCGCGGACGCAGGAAGATTAATCCCCTCGTCCACACCGGCGGTATTTTCTCCGATAAAGAACTGCGTACCGCCTAGCTTCGCCATTCGCTCGCAGACGCTCTCAGACGTCAGCGGAGCGTTCTGAGCCGGCTGCGGTATCTCGCCGTATACCTCCGCCGTGATACCGCCGCAGTTCCCCCTTGCGTGAACCGGCTTCCCAGCGCGTATCTCGGTGTGTATATCCACCCTGATCCGCGGCAGCTCCGACTTGTACAGCGCCTTTATTCCGTTCAGCGCCTTTCCTGAATTCTCCACATCCTCACGGCTGCGTATACCCTGCATTCTGCTCATGTTCCCGGTAAAATAGCCGTCAGTAAGCCCGTTGCGGGAGAATATCCCCGCCAGCCTGTCATAGTCGTATTCCTCACCCCGGAGCGCTTTATAACACGCGTCCGTAGCGCAGGCGATGTACTCCGGGCGCTTCATTCTGCCCTCTATCTTCAGGGAGGCAATTCCAAGCGCGTCCAGTTCCGGAAGATGCGGGATTATCGAGCTGTCTTTAAGCGAGATGACATTATGACGTTCATTGCAGGAAAAATCCAGACGGCAGGGCTGGGCGCAAAGCCCGCGGTTGCCGCTCCTGCCGCCGAAAACGCTGCTCATATAGCACTGACCGCTGATACTAACGCACAGCGCACCGTGTACGAACACCTCCAGCTCAATGCCGCTGTTCTCTGCGATGCGCTTTATTTCCTCGCGGGACAGTTCCCTGCCTATCACCGCCCGGCAGAATCCCAGCTTCTCCGCAGCCTTGACACCGGAAACGCTGTTCAGCGACATCTGGGTGGAAGCGTGCCGCGGTAACTCCGGGCAGAGCTGTTTCGCAAGCTCCGCCGCGCCGAGATCCTGAATTATCAGCCCGTCAACGGCGCACTCCGCCGCAGACCTCACGCATTCCGCAAAGTCCTCAAGCTCGCTGTCGTAAACCAGCGTATTCAGCGCTGCATACACCTTTACTCCGCGACGATGGCATTCGTTGCATACCGTTCGAAGTTCCTCAACAGAAAAATTATCGGCATTTTTGCGTGCCGAAAACTTCGATAGTCCGAGATAAACCGCGTCGGCGCCGGTGTTCAGCGCCGCGGGTAAATCTGATATTCCCCCTAAGGGTGCAAGGATCTCACTCATAATGTAAGCTGTCCGTCCTCCAGCATTTCGTTAAGCTGCTTATTCAGGGAGGAGTTGGTCTTTTTCAGTTCCTTGACCTCTGCAAGCGCTTCGGAAAGCTGCTTTTTCATCGTTTCAATCTGCTGAGCCTTCTCCTCGCTCTGCTCAGCGGAATTGCTTTCTGCGCTCTCTGCGGCAGCCTTAAGCGCCGCGTTCTCGCTTTCTATCTGAGAATACTTCACCGAAAGCTCCTCGTAAAGACCCGCCTTTTCCCTGAGAGCCGCAAGCTCCTCGCCGGACTTCTCCGCTGCGGACAGCTTCTTCTCCATGTCGGAATTTCTGCCCTTTTCCGCAGACAGCGACTGCTTCACCTCTGCAAGCTCCTGCGCGGTCTTTTCCGCTGCGGCAAGCT
>CAMAGG010000282.1 GCA_945833805.1 uncultured Clostridia bacterium
ACAGGACAAAGGATTTCCGCGAGCTTATAACTTCAGACGGAAGCCTTTCTGCGGTATTCTGCTATCACCGCGGAACACCGTTCAGCGAATATTTCAGAAAGAAAAAGGGTGCAAAGCCGGATTATTATAAATCAGTTTCCATAGCCGGAAAGCTTCTGGCAAACGCTCTTGAGCTTGACCTTGCTGACGATAGGATAGCCGCCTGCGCTCTTTCGGAAGAAAACATCATGATCGACGAAACGAGCAGAGAGGTCGGAATGAACTGCCGAATAGTTCCAAATGTTCAGACAGAGGCAGGATTCAGGGGGAAAAAGCTGGGCGGTCTGCTCCGGAAAATGTTTCCGGAGGACAGATATCTTCCCGCGGAGATAAAACAATTTGTCCGTGAGCTTAATGAAGGAAAGTATCCGACTTGCTCGATGGTTTATTCCCGCTGGCGCGAGATAATTGAAAGCGCCGAGCAGACGAGAAAGGATTATGAGAAAGAAACCTTTACTCAGTATCTTTTCCGCAGGGCAAAGGAGAAAAAACAGCAAAGAAACCGCTAAAAATCAGATGGAGGCAGACTTAATGATAAAGAAAATAGTCAGCTTTATAATTATTTTTCTGGCGTACTCAATAATAGGCGTTGCAGTGCTGATCGGTACGGGAAATTTCGGGTACGATTTTGCAGATACAGCAGATGATGAAATTAAATATTCCTATGCTCTTGACCGTGCCGGAGATGTGTATTATGCCGCTGACGCTGCCGAGGAGAAATACCTTGTGTCTGTTGACTCTTCAGGAAAAAAGCTATTTGAAAAGAAGCTTGACAGCGGTATCTTCGGAGATAATTTCTACATTGACAGTATTTATGTCGAACACGATAAAAATATCTATATCTCGGTTTTCACCTTTGATTACGATACTGGTATCATAACAGATGCCTCGGTACATAAATTCTACGAGGACGGCAGCTATGCGCAGAAAATATTCTCCTCAGAGGTAAATGTTTATCCCAACTCCCGTGCGAGGATCATTTCCTCGTTCACCGAGGACGATACCGGGATATATTTCGCAATGCTGACTGACGGCAAGGCGGAGCTTTTCACCTGCAAAAAGAACAACTCCGAGCCTGTTGAAAAGGTAGGAGAATATACGGTAGACGTACCTGTTTATGGGTTTGCGGCGATCTCGTCTAAGAGCATTGCCGTAGGAACAAAGAATGGAATTAAGATATACACCCCTGACGGGGTGCGTTACCTCAATGACAGCAGCAGCGCAGTTTTTGACAGATTCTGGAACGGAATTGGTTCGACCTATGTTATGGATTCCGTCAGCGGAAACATCTATACTATCTCTTCGGATTATTCCATGGCGTCTGTTCTCAGCGGAAAGAAGATCATCAATGCTGAGGACGGTCTTTCCATTTCTGATATGGACGACATCGCAGTAAGCATTACCGGCAATATTCTGGGTACTGTCCGCAGTGAGAATGTCCATATCTATGCCGGAAGCTTTTCGCTTATGTCTGAGATAACGATTGACAGTACGGATATGAGCTCCATGGTCAACGCGATTCTTGCTGATCTGGCTGTTGCGGCGGCTGTCATTCTGCTGTCTATCCTCACATGGGATTTCTTTTGCAGTATCCTCAAGATGCGCTTGTCTATCCTGCTCAGACAGTCGCTGCTTATAATCATGGCAATAGTAGTCATGCTTTACTCTCTGTCCTATTTCGTTATCGTTCCTCAGGTGGAGCAGATAATTCTGGCAAACTATAAGCATGAGGCAGAGCTTGTTGCAAACACGCTTGAAGCCAGCATAAACGGCTATGTTTCCTCCGGTGAAAAAGCGGATTACGACGCTTATTCATCTTTCCTTGAGGAGTACGGTGCCGCTGCGGCTGCTTCCGAAATACCTGAGGAATATTCCCAGACAGTCCGGAAGCCGACGGTAGATCTTATTGAGAAACGTTCAGGGAAAATGAATGTTATTGCCTCCGGAGAGCTTTATCCCTTCGGATATCCCGCAGATATGCTTCTCTATGACTATGATCTGACGGACATTGCAGAAAAAATGGAGGGAAATGAGGAATTCCTCATAAGCTCACGTCCGGACGGACAAAGGCTTTATCTTATTCGTAAAATCACACTACCGATGTCCGGCAATGACGCATATATATTTGTCGGAAGTGAGATCAACGAGCTTTCTGGAGCAAGTACAAGCATCAAGAACACACTTAATATGTTCCTGATACTTGGCGGAGCGATCCTTGTTGCGGTATTCATGCTGATCGAGAGCATAACATCTCATTCTGTCAGAAAGCTGAAGCGCTCTGTTGACAGGATTGCAAGCGGAGAATATACCGCTCCGGTAGATATAAGATCCGGCGACGAGGTCGAGGAGCTTTCATATTCCGTAAAGGATCTCGCTCATCATATTATTGACAAGACCACAAGTCTGGAGCGGCTTAATAATTCCTATTATCGGTTCGTTCCGCAGAGCTTCCTTACGAACCTCGGAGCACGCACGATTGAACCGGTGGGAAAATCCCTGCACGCTAAAAAGCACATGGCGG
>CAMAGG010000283.1 GCA_945833805.1 uncultured Clostridia bacterium
ACAGCAACTTAACAAAGCTTGCTCAAGCAGAGGCTAAGGTTATCGCTGAGTATTTTGGAGCGACAAAAAGGCTTTACCGCGTACAGATAGGAGCATTTTCTACAAGCGCCAGCGCCAAGAACTACCTCGCTCAGGCTAAAACCAAGGGGCTTGACGGCTTCGTCATTAAAGTGACGAGCAAGCTGTACCGTGTACAGATCGGATCATTTTCCGTCAGGGAGAATGCCGAGAAGTATCTTGCACATGCGAAAGCTGCGGGGTTTAACGGGTTCATCGTTGAAGCGGACGTATAAATATTTCCCCCGGGGCTGAGGCTTCGGGGGATATTCTTTTTTTTGGGGGGGTTAGTTAGTATATTAAACTTGACACCCATGTTGACACCCATATTTGCGAAAAAATACGTAAAAATATGATAAAATACATTTACCGAATGCCGCGATATTGAAACATAAAAAATCCCGCCAGCCGCACTGTTATGCGGGTTGGCGGGGTGTTTGTGATTTGGAGCGGATAATGGGAGTCGAACCCACCACCTCAGCTTGGGAAGCTAATGTTTTACCGATAAACTATATCCGCGAATCCTATCAATATATTATATTATATCACATATTCCGGATTTTGTCAATAGCTGAGATCGGAATTCTCCGCGGAGTACGTGCTTAGCTTATTGCGGTCATATCTCCTTTTTGTCAGGAATAAGATAGCTCCTCGTCCGACCCATTTCCTCCGTGTATATCCAGCGGAGATAGCATATTCCTCCCTGCGGAAGATACATCAGCTCCCCTGCGCCGACATACTCCCCGCGGCGGCTTATCGAAAACTGACGCTTTCCCTGCGGACTATTTTGCGCCGGAATCAGCTTCCAGCCAGTAGGGTACATTTCCTTTTATATTGCAGTAATATTCATACAACGGCTTGAAATCCGTTATTTGCTCATATATGTAATTCATTTCAGTCCTCATACAATTCCCCGCTGTTCTGCTTATTCAGAGTTCCCTCAAGCTCTATCATCAGGAACTTTGACAATTCCTTTACCACCGGACGGTGGCGTGTTCCTTTCGGCACGATCAGGAATTCCCCCTGCCTTACCGGAATAAGTCCCTCGTCTGTTTCCAGCTCAAACGCGCCCTCGATCACATAAAACAGCTCGTCAGAACCCTCGTGTACATGAAAATCAAGCGTGCGGTTTTCCACCTGCACAACGCTCAGCGCATGTCCGTTCAGCCTGCCCACCTTTTTGTAGACATACAGCTTTTCAAGCGCATTTACCTCATTCAGAATATTTACCGGTTTCATGCCTTTACCCCTTTTAATACAACAAGTGTTATGTAACGTTTGTTATATTATATCATTCTTCCCTCCTCTTGTCAATATCCAATGAAATAAACATTGACAACCGGGGCAGAATGTGGTAAACTGTACTGTACAGTATAATGCTGTTTTCAATTGCATATAAATAACCCGAAATGACCAGACGACCACTGAAAGGAGCGCTTATGAAGAAATACATTACAAAATTAACAGCGATTGCCGCAGCCGCAGGAATTGCCGTGGCTGCTGGAATAAATGCCGCAGCGGAGGGTAATTCCCTTGTGGTGCTCGGCGACTCGATAACCTCCGGATATGGGCTGGAGGGCTATGCCTCCGGCGACAATTACAGCGCTCCAGCAAGCTTCGCAAACCAGCTCGGCGCAGCGTACTCAGATTATCAGAACTTCGCGGTGGACGGACGCACCAGCGCAGAGCTGCTGACCGCACTTGAGGACGGGAATATCTCCGCAGCCCTGAGCGGAGCCGATACAGTCGTAATTTCTATCGGCGGCAATGATTTCTTACAGCCGATGATAAACTCTGCAATGTCGCTGTTCACGGAAAACTCGGATCTCCTTGAAGAATTTCAGAACGGAGAGATCTCCGACCCGGAGGAATACCTCGACATAATGCGGGAATTCACCGACGTAATGACACAGGCGGCTAATTCCGTTGACACCTCCGCCACCGGCGACAACCTCAGGAACATTCTGGGCAGAATGGCTGAGCTTAACCCGGACTGTCAGACTATTATCCTCACCGTTTACAACCCATTTGAAGGAGTTGAGGGCATGGAGATCCTCGACGTCACCGCACGGGAAAAGCTTGCCGAACTCAACGGCGAGATAACCGCAGCGGCGGAGGAATACGGCGCAGAGGTCGCGGATATTTTCACCGCATTCAAGGGTAACGCGGCGGGCTACACCAACATTTCTTATATGGATATTCACCCGAACAAGAACGGACATGCGCTTATCTATTCCATTCTGTCTGAAATGACAGGAACCGCCGCCGAGGAAACCGTGCAGCCGGAAGGATCCTCTAAGGGAAGCCCGGACACCGGAGCAGAGGGTATCGCCGTTTTCATCGGAGCTGCGGCGCTTGCGGCAGCGGGTATGATCGTTTCAAAACGAAAATAATACAGCTTGTTGAAAAAGTCACCTTTTCAGGGTGGCGAGAAGCCGTCAGATTCTAGGGAGACGCTGATTAAAACAAAATCGCCCCGTTCAAACGAGC
>CAMAGG010000284.1 GCA_945833805.1 uncultured Clostridia bacterium
TATGACTATTTTTTTTGTTAAAATCGCATGAAATCGCCGGAAATGCTTGCAATTATGGCTGTTTTGTGGTATACTATATATAATATATGCAATTTTGAATTGCAGGGGTTTGCGGGGCTTTTTGCTTCGCGTCTGACGTACTGGATTTTTTCAGTATGATATGGAGGGTAAAGGTTTATTTATGGCTGAAAATGAAAATGCTCAGAATATGAGCTACGGAGCGGACGACATACAGGTTTTGAAGGGTCTGGAGGCTGTCAGAAAACGTCCGGGTATGTATGTCGGTTCTTCCGGCGAGGGCGGTCTGCATCACCTTGTTTACGAGATAGTTGACAACGCTATTGACGAGGCGCTGGCGGGTTTCTGTACTGAAATCGACGTGGATATCCTTCCGGACAACGTTATCCGGGTCGTTGATAACGGTCGTGGTATTCCTACCGCTATCAACCATGCGGAGGGTATTTCTGCGGCTACCGTTGTATTCACCGTGCTTCATGCCGGAGGTAAATTCGGCGGCGGCGGTTACAAGGTAGCGGGCGGTCTTCACGGCGTTGGTGCGTCGGTTGTAAACGCTCTTTCGGAATGGCTTGAGGTGGAGATCCACGACGGAAAGAATATTCATTTTCAGCGGTTTGAGCGGGGTGAATACAGCGAGCCGATAAAGATCATCGGGGAAACTGATCACACCGGAACTACCGTTACATTCAAGCCGGACGGAGAAATATTCCATACCACTGTATTCAACTATGCGACTTTGCAGGAAAGACTGCGTGAAAAGGCATTCCTTAACGGTGGTCTGAAAATAAAGCTCTCCGATACCCGGGATCCGGAAAATCCGGTTCACGAGGAAATGATGTACGAGGGCGGTATCAGAAGTTACATTGAATGGCTTAATCAGAAGCGCGGTGCGGACGTGCTTCACCCGGACGTTATTTATCTCACCGGGGATATGAACGGTATCAACGTGGAGATCGCGTTCCAGTATACTACCGACTTCAACAGTGAGATCTTCCGGTCGTTTGCTAACAATATCCACACCGGAGAGGGCGGTACTCATGAGCTGGGCTTCAAGAAGGCTCTCAGCAAGGTCGTGAATGACTACGCGAAGGCTTACAAGGAAAATCAGGAGAAGAACAAGCCGAAGAAGAAATCCGCAAAGAAGGGCGAGGAAGAAAAGCCCTTTGCGGGATACAGCGGCGAGGCTATCAGAGAAGCTATCAACGCTATTATTTCTGTAAAGCTGCCGGAATGCGAGTTTGAAGGTCAGACAAAGGGTAAACTGGGTAATCCGGAGGTTCAGCCGGTGGTTTATAAAATTGCCACGGAGCAGCTCACATACTACTTTGAGGAGCATCCGGAAACCGCCATGATCATAATGAACAAGGCGATGAATTCTCAGGCGGCTCGGGACGCGGCTAAGAAAGCCATGGAGGCAAAGAGAAAGTCCGTTATGGACAGCAACGGGCTTCCCGGAAAGCTGGCGGACTGCTCGGAGAGCGACCCCTCGGTAACTGAAATTTACATCGTAGAGGGAGATTCTGCGGGAGGCTCGGCTAAGAGCGGCCGCGACAGACGTTTCCAAGCTATTCTGTCCCTGTGGGGCAAGATGCTGAACGTTGAAAAAGCAAGAGCGGACAAGGTTTACAACAACGACAAGCTTTCGCCGGTGGTAAAGGCTCTGGGTACAGGCATTGCGGAGGATTTCGACATAAATAAGCTCAGGTATGGACGAGTTATTATCATGGCAGATGCCGATGTGGACGGCGCGCATATCTGCACTCTGATGCTGACGTTCTTCTTCAGATTTATGCGCCCGCTGATCGAACAGGGTCATGTGTATATCGCGCAGCCGCCGCTGTTTAAGGTCGCTAAGGGGAAGACTGTGAAATACGCGTTCTCGGACGAGGAACGTGATATCTATATCAAAGAGCTTTCCGGCGAGAATGGCGCAAAGGTCGATGTTCAGCGATACAAAGGTCTTGGTGAGATGGATCCGGATCAGCTGTGGGAAACTACTATGAACCCGGAAACCCGGACTATGCTCAGGGTTACGGTTGAGGACGCGGCTAAGGCTGACGAGATCATGACTGTTCTCATGGGCGATAAGGTAGAGCCAAGACGTGAATTTATTGAGCAGAATGCTACTCTGGTTCAGAATTTGGATTTCTGATTTGTGTAATTTATTATAAATATTACTAAAAGTATATCTGCGTATTAAGGATGTGATCGTTATTTCTAATGGTATTCTGCCGGATCTTGGCGGACTGTCTGATGATAATAAGGAGCAGAAAAGCTCTGAAGCAGTTGTTGAGTTCAGCTATGACAATACGCTGGAGGAGATCGACGGAGCAATGAAGTCGTTTCAGCAGAAATACAAGAGCAAGCGCGGTATGTTTTCTATCGTGGCTTATGCATTGCTGACGGTGGCGGTCATTGTGGCTATCGTTATTAATCCGACCTCGATTTTCGCTTATGCGGCGCTTATTTTCTGCGCCTTGGGGCTGGTTTACAGTCTGACAGACAAGAAACGCTCCC
>CAMAGG010000285.1 GCA_945833805.1 uncultured Clostridia bacterium
AAGATATGATCATTGACCATCTGATTTATCCTCCTTTGTTTGCGAAATGTGGAATTTTGTTTGCAATTCGTGAATTTTATTTCTCGCTGTGCATTTTGCATTCTCCTTTCCGCGTTCTGGGTGCGCTTGATTGCCGTAGACTCTGCCCTCAAAGCAAAGGTACTCGCTGTGGAATATGTCGTGCTCGGCGCAGGTGTCAGCGTTCTTGCAGCGTTCGGCTTTGGGGCAGGTGTTATGAGGTTTCATGTTAACCTTTCCTTTCCATTTCCGCTATAAATTCGTCCACGTCCCTTGAAATTCCCTTGCTGTCGGTAATGATTATCCGCTCAGTATCGCCGAGTATTTCGTGGTAGTCAATGCCATAAGACCGCAGCGCCTGAACCGCGCGGACGATAGCGGTATCAAAATTAGTCGCTTTCTCCGAACCTCTCCGCAGCGTGTCGGTGAGGTCGCATTCCCGGCTGAAATCGTCATACTGTTTCTGAAGCGCTTTGCCGAATTTAACCAGCCTTTCCCGCCCGAAGCCGAAAACGTCATGCAGAACTATCACGGTCATCAGCTCGAAAGTTGTGCGCTGCGTGTCAAGGGTTTCTGTGAGTTCAGCGGCTATGCGGCGCTTCAGGCTTGCTTCAGGGTTGCACTTCATCGGCGTTACCTCCTGTGATTAGATCCGAATAAGGCAGGCTCTCGATCCAGCGGCAGAAGTCGCGCCATTCGTCAAGGCGGTGGTTCTTGCGGTAATGGTAGATGTTGCAGAGAACGGCATAGTTGAGCTGAACGGTCGCTCTCATGTTAAAGCTTTCCGGAAGCAGTTCGATGATCGCTCGCCAGTATTTTTCGTTCTTCGTGTCGTTGTATAGTTTTCGGAGGTGCTCACACTCTCCGACAACATACTGTAGCGCGTCGATTGCAGCGGGGATTTCGTCGCACCCTTCGTGTGTGAAATCATCAATCTTAAACGGTTTGATATGTATGGTGTGCATTTTGCTACATGAATTCCGGACAGTAGCAACCTTGTATGTGTCGTATTCAGACCACCAGAACATAGGCGCTATGATGTCGCAGGTGACGTTAATCATGCGCATGAACTTTCCGTGAACAGACCCGAGAGAAACGAGCTTCTTCATCAGCTCGTAATCAGCCTTGCCTACGCAGAAAATATCGTGGCTGAAATCACCATATCTGGGGCAAGATTTGGCGGCATGTGTTGTGCAGTCCTCAAAGCCGTCTGCGCCTTCGCACATTACGCTGTCACTCTTTTCCCAACTGTTCCACGGGTTTCTCATTCCCCGAATTGCGGCTTCAAAGCCGTATACGTCGGTGTTTTCAATCTTAATCATGTGGTTTCCTCCTCGTCCATTTTAGCCCCGCAGTTGGGGCAGTACGGTGAAATCATGTTTGGCATAACGTCGTTTCCGCATTCCGAACAATGAGGAATATCAAACTCACCGTAAACCCAATGCCCATGCACCACCGGCGCGACGTCGGCGGCAGGGACGATTTTAAACGTTTCGCCGATTGCCTTGCAGATTTCCTGCATTTTATAGCACTTGTTTATCTCACGCGCTCCCTCAGCTGCCGCCATCGTTAAGTTCCACATCTTGTACGATTTCTCGGCGCATTTAATCGCCTGTTCCCGCTCTATGTATTCAGCCATTGTCTTCCTCCTTAGGCTCCCAGTCTGCCCTCAGCTGGCAGTTCCCGCATTCGGGTTTGTCCTGACCAACGCAAAGCGAATAGGGGTTATTCTGTTCTGGTACGAAACATTCAGCCATTGCTCTGCTCCTTTCTTTGGTTTGCATTATGAATACTTTTGTTTGCAATCTGAAAACTTTTGTACACGATATGCAAACTTTTGTTTTCGTTTCGTGGACTCTTGTTTGCGGAATGTGGACTTATGTTTGCAATTCGTGGATTTTTTTTCTGAAATGCAAACTAATATATTCAGCCATTGTCAGCCCTCCAAAATTTCGCGAAAATGCGGTCTTGAGCGCCCGTAATGGATACATGAACAGATCCGTCCTTGTCGCGGTTTACCTTTAACTCCGTGATTTCGCCTTCGTTTATCTGACGCAAAGCGACTGTAATCACGGCATCACCAATCATATCCATCAAAAGCAGGATATCTATTTCGGCATGGTCGCTGTTGAAACTCCGTACTACCTTTTCGCCGTTCTCGACCTTTTCTATCTCGCAGGTGTATTCAGCCATTCTGTTTCACCTCCATGGGGCAGGTTATCTTGGTATATCCGAGTGGGCATGAATATTTGTATGTACCCTCGCCGTATCGAATTTCCTCGTATTGCTTTTGAACAATAGGGCAGGTTATGCAGTCCCCGGTTTCAAAGTTGTCCTGCGCGTTTAATGTCACGGATAGGGTTACTTTCTTCATTTGCTCACCTCCAGCAGCTCCGGGTTGTCGTAGATGTTGCCGATGACTTCGCATACGAAGTGACACCAAGCCTCTGGGAAACTTATGTATCGTTTTGGTTTACAATTCAATGTCTCCCATAGCCATGAGCACAAATCCCATTT
>CAMAGG010000286.1 GCA_945833805.1 uncultured Clostridia bacterium
TCAGGAGTACACAATCGAATAAAATTTCTTTTCGCATTTACTCCCGCTTGTAATTTCCTTTTATATTTCACCCCGGAATGCAAATAGTAAAAGCGTGACGGAGATGAGAATTCTCTGAATTTATTTTTCGGGGTGAATCAATGGAAAAAGCGGGTAAATTCATATCCGGGGCGTTCTGCTGGCTGATCGCGGCGGCGGCAGGAATTCTCGGTTTATATTATACAATGCTGCCCGGAGAGCTGAGCGTACAGACAGGCGGGAGCGTTCAGGCAAGTATCCTCGGAGCAGAGCTTGTGGAAATGACAGACGGCAGCTACGGCTTCAAGCTTGGGGCAATGAAAATAAAGCAGGTGGAGCTTACTGCTTCTGAACGGAAAATGCTGATTCCCGGAGGAATGCCATTCGGAATAAAGCTTCGCACCGAGGGCGTTATGGTGATCTCGGTGAACAGCGGTTCACCGGCGGATAAGGCTGGGATAAAGCCGGGAGATGTTATTTCAAGAGTGAACGGGGTTCCGGTTCATACAAATTCCGAGATATCCGATGCTGTACAGCTTGACGCGGAGGAATGTGTGATCATACTGAACCGGGGCAACGGTGAAATGTGCGTCAAGGCAAAACCGAAAGAGGACAGCGGCGCTCTGCGGATAGGCGCATGGGTGAGGGACAGCGCCGCCGGGATCGGGACATTGACTTTCTACGATCCGGAAACCGGAATGTTCGGCGGACTGGGACACCCGGTCAGCGACGTTACCACTGGGGAGCTTATGCCTCTCGCAAGCGGTGAGATCACAAAGGCTGAGATTTACAGCGTAATAAAAGGCGTGAACGGAGAGGCAGGAGAGCTTTGCGGCGACCTGTGCGAAGGTGCTGTCGGAATTCTCAGCGCAAACACAGATGTCGGAGTTTTCGGAGAGCTTGAGGAAGAACCTCAGGGAGAGGCGATCCCAATGGCTTTCCGGCAGGAGGTGGAATGCGGTCCGGCTACTATTTTGGCAACTATTGACGGATTGAAGCCGCAGGAATACTCAATTGAAATAGAAAAGATCAATTTGTGCGCAATGAACGGCACCAAAAGCATGGTCATACGAATAACCGATGATAGGCTTCTGGACGAAACCGGCGGCATAGTACGCGGAATGAGCGGAAGTCCGATCATTCAGAACGGAATGCTGGCAGGAGCGGTCACTCACGTTTTCGTTAATGACCCGACAAGAGGATATGCGGTTTTTGCGGAAAGCATGGCCGAGGAAATGCTGTAATACTGACCGGGCGGCTCTGGCTGCCCGGTTTTAGGTTATTAAAGAATACCCTGCTATAAAAAAATCTGCAAATTATCCCGATAAATGTCTTGATTTATCAAAAAAATCTGTTATAATTATATTAGAAACAAAGTAAGGCGATTTTATATCAAATTACCGGGAATAGATCACGGAATATCCGGCTAAGCTTTATTCAAGGGGAATACAGACAAGATAAAGAGAGGACAATATTATGGATAAGGTACTTCTGATCGGCGAACCAATGGAACTGCTTCTTGCAGAGGAGGAGGGCGCGCTTTCCGACGTCACACATTTCCGGGCAAGTGTTTCCGGAGCAGAAATGAATGTTGCAGTAGGGCTTGCGCGGCTGGGGCTTTGCCCGCGCTTTATGACAAGACTGGGCTGCGACCCGAGGGCAGACAGAATACGCCGCTTCATGAAGCAAAACAACATCTCAGACGACCTTATTATAACCGACCCTTTACATCTCACCGGCGCAATGATGAAAAGCAAGTCAGATCCGGGCAAGCATGAAATATATTACTTCCGGCAGGACTCGGCGGCTTCTTTTCTTTGCAGCGAGGATATTGACGGGCTGGATCTTTCGGATATCCGTGCGGTTCATTTCACCGGCATTTTCCCGTCTATTTCAAAATCCGCTGCCGACGCGGCAAGGCAGCTTGTAAAACGCGCCCATGAGAACGAGATAACTGTAATTTTTGACCCTAACCTGCGCTGTCAGCTCTGGAATTCCTCACCGGAAACCATTTCGCTTCTGAATGAGTTTGCTGCGCATTCCGACGTCTTTCTTCCAAGCCTTAAGGAAGCGGAAACTCTCTGCGGACTTTCAGATGAGGAAGCTATCGCGGAGCATTATCTGAAGCTTGGAACGAAAAAGATCGTTGTTAAACTCGGAAAACAGGGTGCGTATTATAAAAGCAATGTCGAAAGCGGTATCGCGCCGACCTTCCGTGCAGACGCAATAGTTGATACAGCGGGAGCCGGAGATGGCTTTGCGGCGGGACTTATCAGCGGAATATGCGAAGAGATACCCCTCGGCGAAGCAGTAGTCCGCGCAAACGCCGTCGGAAGTATTCAGATACAGAATGCAAGCGACAATGCCGGACTTCCGACAATGGCGCAGCTCAGAGAATATATGCTTGACCACAGATTTGTAAACCCAGACCGGGACTGATCACAGCCCCAGCTTACGGAGAAATATATGACCCTTTATGCCACTGACCTGGACGGAACGCTTCTGCGC
>CAMAGG010000287.1 GCA_945833805.1 uncultured Clostridia bacterium
CTAAGTTACAAGCCACACTGCCCGCTAAATTACAATTTACCCATCAATCCCTGCTCTTATAATAAAGCAGGCAATGACAGTACCCCTCGAAACCCGGGTCTGCTATCTGCTTTTTGAACTCCTCGCACATACACCGGTTTTCCTCTGTGCGCTCAGTGCGGCAGGGGCAGTATCCTCCGGTTTGTGCCAGCCCCTCCCGTACCATTTTAACAATTTCCTTGTTTTCGTTTTCTCTTATCTTCATAAATATGTACCTCAAAAATATGTACCTCAAAAACAAAAAAACGGAACTGAAAAGCTCCGCTTTTTTATTCAGTCAGTCGATCTCAACTGAGATCTTCTCGTCCGCTCTTACCGCGCCTGCGCGCATTACCGTGCGGATAGCCTTTGCAATTCTGCCCTGCTTGCCGATCACTCTGCCCATGTCGTCCGGAGCAACGTGGAGGTGATACACCACAACGCCCTCGGCGTCCGGCTCGTCAACAGTGACCTGAACTGCGCTCTTGTCCTCAACAAGCGCAGAAGCAATTGTTATCAGAAGCTCTTTCATATATAACCCTCCTGTGGGAAAAACGGGGTACAGAGCTATTGTGTGCATATTCGCGGAAAATAACCGCATTCTGCCGAAAGCTCCGCCCCAGTCATCGTCTAAACGGGCAGTCCTGCCCGCGATCCAGACTGTAAAAGATTAGCCCTTGAGCAGTCTCTTAACAGTATCTGTGGGCTGTGCGCCCTTCTTGATCCACTCGTCAGCCTTAGCGGTGTCGATGTTTACAACAGCCGGCTCCTTGGTGGGATCATAGTAGCCGATCTCCTCGATGAAACGACCATCTCTGGGGTAACGGGAATCAGCAACAACTACACGGTAGAAGGGAGCCTTCTTAGCGCCCATTCTGCGAAGTCTGATCTTTACTGCCATTTAATTTTTCTCCTTTCAGATTTTTTATATTTCAAAGCGAATAACCGCTATGAATAATCAGTTTTCATCTGCCTGTTACTAACGCGTATATCCCGGTAATAATAAGCAAAGAGCCAAGAAATATGATCATGAACTTTCCGCCCTTGCCGCCTCTAGTCAAGGAAGAATTCCGAAGCGGGAAGTCCGAATATCAGACACAATATCCCGCCGATAAGGAACAGAACGGAAATAACGAACCCTGCGAACTTTGACTGTCCCCTGCGCGCCTTGCGGACAAATGACGAAACGCCGCCAATTGCTCCGACAACGATCAGAAAGACAGAAAAGAAAATGTCCAGCCCGCTCATGTCAGTTCACCCCTAGAAGCCCATTTTGCCCATGCCACCCATATTCATCGGGAATCTCGGCAAACGCTTCTTACCCTTTCCGGCAAGACCCATCTGCTTCATCATCTTCTGCATCTGCTCAAACTGCCTGAGAAGCTGATTTACTTCCTCTACCTTCGTACCGCTTCCCGCAGCGATCCTGCGCTTGCGCTTCGCGTCGATTATCGAGGGCTTTTCGCGTTCTTTCGGGGTCATTGAGGAAATAATCGCCTTTGTGCGGGGAAGCTTCTTTTCGTCGATGTCCTCTTCCTTTACCTTTCCGGCAACTCCGGGGATCATCTTAAGCAGCGAATGAACGCTTCCCATTTTCTCTATCTGCTCGAACTGTGCATACAGATCGTTCAGGTCGAATTTATTCTCCTGCATCTTCTGCATGGTCTTTGCGGCTGCCTTTTCGTCAATGGAGCTTTTCGCCTTGTCGATAAGGGTAAGCACATCGCCCATGCCGAGGATACGGCTTGCCATTCTGTCCGGGTGGAACGGCTCAATGTCGTCCAGCTTCTCGCCGATACCCGCAAACTTGATAGGCTTTCCGGTGATCGCAAGTACTGTCAGAGCAGCACCGCCGCGGGTGTCGCCGTCCAGCTTCGTCAGAATAACGCCGGTGATGTCCAGCGCCTCGTTGAAGCTCTGAGCAACGTTTACCGCGTCCTGACCGGTCATGGAGTCCACCACCAGAAGTATCTCGTTCGGCTCGGTTTCCCGCTTTATATTTTTCAGCTCGTCCATGAGCGTTTCGTCAATGTGAAGACGTCCGGCGGTATCCAGCATAACAACGTCAAAGCCGTTGTCCTTCGCGTATTTAATTCCCGCCTTTGCGATCCTGACGGGATCTTCCTGTCCCATCTCAAAAACGTGCGCCCCTGCCTTTTCGCCGATGATCTTTAACTGATCAATTGCCGCCGGTCTGTAAATATCGCAGGCAACCAGCAGCGGACGGCGGTTCTGCGCAATAAGGTGCTTCGCAAGCTTAGCGCAGTGGGTAGTCTTACCGGCGCCCTGAAGTCCGCACATCATGATTACGCAGGGAGGCTTCGCCGGGAAATCCAGCTTCGCGGTAGTGTTACCCATGAGCTCGATAAGCTCACGATGAACGATATCTATGACCTGCTGCGCCGGAGTAAGGCTGTCCATGACCTTTTCGCCCACTGCCTTTTCGCTGACCCTCGCCACAAAGTCCTTTGCGACCTTGTAGTTTACGTCCGCGTCCAGCAG